>NZ_CP051293.1:667000-1000500 GCF_013170805.1 Mesorhizobium sp. NZP2077
AAGGCGATCAGCGTGATGATCGCGCCGAGCTGGTTTTGGAAGAAGAAACTGGCCGTGTCGGATGCGCGGGCCGGGTCGTGCCTGTTGGCCGCCTTCCACAGCAAGTTGCCGGCGATCGCGAAAATCGCGATGCCGACCAGAAGGCCGATGATCAAGGGCAGGTGTGCCTGGTCGAATTTGCCCTGGCGAAGCAGGATAATTCCGTAGATCTCGCCGCCGATGGCGACGATCCACGAGAGTGCGGCAAAAAGGCGAAGGCGCGCGGCGGAGGACTTCTGGCCCTGCGTCGCTTGCCAATCCTTGGTAACGTCCGGCTTGTTGTCAGTCATTGACCATATCCCCCGATATCGACACTTCCGCGGGCGGCGTCAGACCATAAGGCCAACCCGCCCTGCGCAGCGTCATTCAACGAACGTCACCTGCCTAAGCGACGCGGCGAAAATGTGAGCACCACAGCAGCCCTCATCCCCACCCATATTGCGCATCCGTCGGCCCGTCCATACCCACGGAGGCCAATGCCTGTGCGGCGATGGCTCCGTTCTTCACCTCAGGCTCGAACTTGACGCTGCCTTGCCTCACTTGGCTCGCTTCCCTGGCGGTCCGCTCATCGCGCGCAGACCGGCGGCGCGCGGCGGGGTCGGCGCGCCCATTACCCCCTATCTTAGTCGGAGTATTGACTCGACCACCGGAGTGGCAGCGCTTAGATTGCGCATGGGTCGCTAGCCTTCCACGGGGAAGCCAACTGAGATATCAGCAATGGCTTGGCAATGAATAGGTCGATAACCGCTATTACCGTGACGCATAACAGCGCGCATACCGTGCGTGGCGCGCTTGCTCGCCTGCCTCCAGGGCTGGAGATCATATGCGTCGACAATGCAAGTACAGACGATCTTTCTACTGCCCTGTCGGGCTTTTCCGTTCATCGTGTTGATAATGCATTAAATCTCGGCTTTGGGCACGCCTGCAACATCGGCGCGGCCGCGGCATCGGGGGAGTATTTGCTGTTCATCAACCCCGACGTGCGTCTTGGAACGGACGCCGTGGATGCGCTTATGCAGGCGGCTGAGCGCTACCCGAATTGCGGTGTCTTCGTGCCGCGCACAAACACGGTGGATGGGCGACTGTGGTTTCGCGAGCAGAGCGAAATCGATCGCCTTTCCGGCGTGTCGCTGCCCACGCGTATCAGGCAGGTGTGGGGGGATTGTTGCGTCCGCTTCGTCAATGGCGGCGTGTTCATGATCAAACGGACGCTCTTCCTGGAAACGGGCGGGTTTGATGAGGATATCTTTCTGTATTTCGAAGATGACGACCTCTCGTACCGTCTGCTGCAGCGTGACGAGCCCATGATCCTTGTCAGTGGCGCGCATGCTGTCCACGACGTTGGCACTTCGGTTGCGCAGTCGACCCGGTCACGGATCTTCCGGTATCGGTCGAAGATGCGCTCGGAAATCCACTTGCGCAAAAAGTACGGCATCGCCTATAGCCCATTCGTGGACATACTCCGTTATTCCACGAAAATAGGCTTCTATTGCCTGACGCTTAATCGAAACAGACTGATCAATTCCCTGGGCCGACTGATAGGTATATTTGACAGCATCCTTGACCGATCGCGCGCGAATCGGAACAGCGGCTATGTCGCCTGAAGCTGCCGACACGAGTGTCGCCTTGGCTGATGTCCTGCGCCGCGAGCCGCGAAAAGAAGAGGCATGGGGCGTCGACCGAAGCGCTGATGTGAGCGAAATCCACATCGACGCGCCGGGACGCTACATCGTCGAGCTTTCGCCGACAGACAGGCGGATGCCGTTTCTCCGGCTCAATGTTCGCCGCCCAGGACATGCCGACAGGATCGTCTATGTGCCGGTTACCAAGCGGACGTCCTATCTGCTTAAGAGCACCGAAGACGGCCTGGTGTTGCAATTTGAAAGCAGTGACATCCTTGCCGCGCGCGTTCGACCCTTAAGAATCAGGGATATTGGCGCGCTGTTGACTCGGCGCCATCGCCACAAGCGATTTCAAGTCCCGCTTGGCCAAGGCCTCGTATTGCAGCCTCTCTTGCACATCGCAGGAGCGGAAGGGCGCGAATTGGCCCGTGCCCTCGGGAGCCTTCACGGTTGGGGCTTCGGTACCGGGAGTGACAATCTGCAGAAGACCATGTCGCGGTACTTCGACGGCCCACCCGCAGAGGCCGCCGAACGCCGGCCCAGCGCCGAGCAGAAGATCGCCGTCGCGCTTCACCTGCACTACGCGGATCTCTGGCCCGAATTCGAGGCGCTGCTGGAAGCGACCGACCGTCAATTCCAGATCTTTCTCACGCTGACCCGGCCCGACGCGGCATTGGCGCAACGCGTTCAGGCAAGATTTCCGGATGCCGAGATTATTGTTTATGAAAATCGTGGCCGCGATATCGGCCCCTTCATTCAACTGCTTCGCGAAGGACGACTCGATCCCTTCAATCTCATCTGCAAGCTGCATGGCAAGAAGTCGGGGCCGAGCGGGCCGCGCATGGTCCTCGGTGAGATCTGGCGCCAGGCGAGTGCATTCGACCTGATCGGATCCCGCGACGTGGTTGATCGCATTATCGCCGAGTTCGAGCGTTCGCCCGACACCCAGATGATTGGATCCAGACGCTTTCGGTTGCCAAATGAATGGAAGGGAGAGAAAGCTGCATGGGGCGAGAACAGGGCGATGGTCCTCAATTTGCTGGAGACAATGGGGATGCCCTCCAGCTCTCGTCTCGACTTCTTTGCCGGGACGATGTTCTGGGTTCGCCGCAGCGCGCTGGAACCGCTCATGTGGCTTGACCTGCCTTTGGCAGTCTTCCCCGAAGAGTCAAACCAGCAGGACGGCACATTGCAGCATGCACTCGAGCGTGTGCTTGGAATGATCGGCACAAATATCTCCGGCGTTGCCTGGGATGATGACATGACGCCGGATTCCCGCGAGGCAGACCCGATTGGATAAATCCGAATTTTTGATCTTCGTGGGTTCGTTGACCAGCAGAAGGCGATGGAAGAGATTTCGACTCCGTCAACGAATTCGAACCAGCGGGCTGTTCGATGTGTCGTGGTATCTCGTTCAGAATCCGGATGTAGTCAGGAGCGGGAAAGATCCGATCCTGCACTACATCAGGCACGGTGTCGCCGAGTCCCGGAACCCAAGTCCAAACTTCGACAACGAATACTACCTGAAGAAATATCCCGACGTAGCTGTCGCGTCGATGAATCCGCTGGATCACTACATTCGTTTCGGCAAGATTGAGGGGCGCAGCACCCGACGTGCTCCGGGCACAAATGCCGGCGACATCCAGAGACCCGCCACCTATGTACCGCGATCCAGCGAGGAGCGACCGGCCGCCTTGAGGGCGCGCCTGATTGCATTCTATCTGCCGCAGTTCCACCCGATCCCCGAAAATGATGCCTTTTGGGGCAAGGGCTTCACGGAGTGGACGAATGTGACACGCGCGGTGCCACAGTTCGACGGTCATTATCAGCCCCGGCTGCCGGGAGACCTTGGCTTCTATGATTTGCGGGTGAAGGACATCCAGAAGGAGCAGATCGAGATCGCCATACAATATGGTATTTCGGGGTTCTGTTTTCATTTCTACTGGTTCAACGGCAGGCGTCTGCTCGAGATGCCGATCACCCAGTTTGTCGAGAACGATGCGCACGAGATGGGCTTCTGCATCAACTGGGCAAACGAGCCTTGGGGCCGCCGTTGGGATGGGCGCGACCAGGAAGTGCTGATCGCGCAATCGCACTCGCCCGAGGACGACCTGGCCTTCATCGAATATGTAGCCGGCTATTTCCGTGACCGGCGTTACATCCGTGTCGGCGGCAGGCCACTGCTTATGATCTACCGGCCCGGATTGTTTCCGTCGCCGGCAGAAACGGCACAGCGCTGGAGGGCCTATTGCCGGGAAGCCGGCATCGGCGAGATTTTTCTTGCCTATCCTCAGTCGTTCGACATGGGCGATCCCGCCGAATTCGGATTCGACGCCGCCGTCGAGTTTCCGCCGAATCTTGGAAGGTTCCCCGAGATCAGCGACAGCATCCCAACGCTCAAGAGCGGCTTCAGGGGGAAGATCTACGACTGGGCAGAACTCCTTTATCGCAGCCGCGCCTACCCGCAGGTTCCTTACACACTGTTTCGCGGACTTTGCCCCTCCTGGGACAACACCGCGCGGAGGATGGAGGCGGCCTACATTCTGGTCAACGCGTCGCCGTCCCGCTACGGAGAATGGCTCGCCAACGCGGTCGTCGATACAAGCGATCGCTTCGCCGATTTCGACAGCCGCCTGATCTTTATCAATGCCTGGAACGAATGGGCGGAGGGAGCCTATCTCGAGCCCGACGCCCGCTACGGCTATGCCTATCTGCAAGAGACGCGGGACGTGGTGTCGGCTCCAGCGGCCGGCAAATCAACCAGAAGTCAGTCCTGGCGTGTCCTGTTCGTGTCGCACGACGCAGCCCTCGGTGGGGCCCAGGCATCGTTGCTCAACATTATCGAATGGCTCCAACGACACACGGACTTGGAGATCAAGGTGCTGTGCCTGGAAGGTGGTCAACGGCTCGAACAGTTTAGACGTCTCGTCGATACCGTTCTTCTGAGCGATGTGGTTTCGCAGACCGATACGACCGCTGCCAAACTGGCCTGCATCAAGGCTTGGTACGGCGGCGAGCCGGATCTCGTCTATTGCAACAGTCTGGCGACCGGCCGTGCGCACGCGCTGCTTGCTGAACTGGGTCGGCCAATACTGACGCATGCCAGGGAGTTGGCAACGAGCGTCGCTCGATACGTGAAGGACGACATGGGGGATGTCGTTTCCCACACGCAGAGATTTGTGGCGTGTTCCCGAAGTGTCCGGGACTATCTGGTGTCCGCGCACAACATTGCGACGGGCGCCATAGACGTCGTCCCAAGCGCGGTTCCGCAAGCAGCCATTGATCAAGGCCACACGGAAATCCAGCGCCTTGAATGCCGCCGCCTTGCCGGCTGGCCGATGGACAAGGCCATCGTCGTCGGATCGGGCATTGGAGTGCCCTTCCGCAAAGGTGCCGATCTCTTTATCGAGGTGGCCCGAATTCTTCGAGCGCGTGGGGTCGAAGACTATCATTTCTATTGGCTCGGCTCGTTTCCGGGGCGGGAAAAGGACGAGGCTCTCGGCACATGGTCGCAGCAGCTCGAAAAGTTGCGGGCGGACGGATTGGACGAAAAGGTCACCTTCGTGGGCGATGTCGACGATGTGCGCTTCTATTTCCGGGGCGCTGATCTGTTTCTCCTGACATCCCGCGAAGAGCCGTTCGCCCGCGTTGTGCTGGAAGCGGCATCCTCCGAGTTGCCGGTGATCTGCTTCGCCGGGAGCGGCGGGGCACCGGAGTTCGTCGAAGACGATGCCGGCATGATCGTCGAATGGGCTGATCCCGTCGCGATGGCCGATGCCACGCTGAAACTGATCCGGGACAAGCCCTTGCGGACGAAGCTCGGCAAACAGGCGAGCGCCAAGGCAAGGCGGCATTTTTCCACCGATCGGGTCTTTCCGCGCCTGCTGTCGACCATGCGGAAGGTCGCAGGCAAGCCGCCCGCAGTCTCGATCATCGTGCCTAACTACAATTACGCCCGCTACCTGCACGAGCGTATGGATAGTATTCTGGGGCAGTCCTTCCAGGATTTTGAGCTTATCATCCTGGATGATGCCTCGACAGACGATAGCCGATCGATTCTGGATTACTATGCCGGCGTCTATGGCACCCGCATCATCGTCAGTGAAAGGAATTCCGGAGCGCCCTATCCTCAATGGTTCAAGGGCATAGAGCTCGCAAGGGCCGATTTGATCTGGATTGCCGAAGCCGACGACGTATCCGACCCGGCTTTCCTCGAAACACTCCTGCCCTTGTTCCGCGACCCAAGCGTGAAGCTTGCCTTTTGCGCATCGAAGATCATCAACGATCGAAGCGAGATCGTCGGCGACTATCCGTCCAGCCCGTACCTCACCGATCTCTCCAATTCCAAATGGAAACGCAGCTACCAGGTTTCGGCGGAACAGGAGGTCAACGAGGGGTTGGGCGTCACCAACACGGTCATCAACATCAGCGCCGCGGTTTTCCGGAAATTCGGCATCACGCCGGACTTCGTCGGGTACATCTTGTCCCTGCCGACGAGCGGCGATTGGCACTTTATCCTCGAGGCAATCCGCAACGGATCCGTCGCCTATGAGGCTGCATCGCTCAACCACCACCGTCTGCATAGCGACAGCGTGACCAGCATCATCACGGCTTCCCATTCCGAGGCGCTGCTGCGCACGCGGCAGATGATCCATCAGCATGTGCTGCAGACATACCCAACGGATTTGGCCATCAGGCTGAGAATGGCCGAACATGTCGTGCAGCTCTGGAAGCAGCTCTTCCCCGGACGCCCGGCCGAAGAGATGGAAAGTTTGTATTCGCTCAGCAAATTGCGCGAACTCCCCGCGAGGCCACCGGAGAGCCGTTCCCCGTCGGCGTGAGTTGGCGCGGCGATCCGATTCGGCTGCGCAGGATCAGTCGCCGGCGGCGACGAGGTGGCCGTTGCCGACATCCTGCAAGGCCAGTTTCAGCGGTGCCTCGCCGATCCTGCGGGTGGCGCCCGGGATTTCCTGGTCGAGGCGGGCGAAGCGGCTTCTGCGTTGCGCCGGGTCGGGTACCGGCACGGCTTCGATCAGCCGTTTCGTATAGGGGTGACGAGGGTTGGAAAAGACCTGGTCGCGCGTGCCCATCTCGACGATCTGGCCGAGATACATGACGGCGACACGGTCGGAAATGTTCTCGACCACCGCCATGTCATGCGAGATGAAAAGGTAGGCGACGCCGAAATCGCGCTGCAATTCCTTCAACAGGTCGAGCACGCGCGCCTGCACCGAGACGTCGAGCGCCGACACGCTTTCATCGGCGATGATTAGCTTCGGCCGCAAGGCGAGGGCGCGGGCGATACAGACGCGCTGGCGCTGGCCGCCGGAGAATTCGTGCGGATAAAGTTCCATCTGGTCGGCCGACAGGCCGACGCGCTCGAACAGCGCGGCGACACGCTGGCTGCGCTCCTCCTTCGAGGCGATGCCGTGGATGACCAGCGGCTCGGCGACGAGGTCGCCGACGCGCATGCGTGGGTCGAGCGAAGCAAAGGGATCCTGAAAGATCATCTGCACGTCGCGGCGTACCGCCCTGCGCTCGTCGCGACCGAGACCAGAGAGATTGCGCCCGCCAATGACGATGTTGCCGCTATACGGCACCAGCCCGGCCAGCGCCTTGGCCGTGGTCGACTTGCCGCAGCCGGATTCGCCGACCAGCGCCAGCGTCTCGTTGGGTGCGATCGAGAAGCTGACGCCCTCGACGGCATGGACTCTGGCGTTGACCCGGCCAAAGATGCCGCCGCGCAGGTCGAAACGGACATGCAGATCCTTGACATCGGCGACGTTGGCCGGTTTCGAGGCTTCGGCTGCATTCCTGGATTTCTGGCGGCCGACGCCGCTGCCGATGCGCGGCACGGCAGCGAGCAGTTCGCGCGTATAGCCGGCCCGCGGCCGGGCGAAGATGTCCGACGTCTTGCCCTCCTCGACCATGCGGCCGTGCCGCATGATGATGACGCGGTCGGCCATTTCGGCGACCACGCCCATGTCGTGGGTGATGAGGATGACGCTGGTGCCATGCTGGCGCTGCAGGTCGCGCAAGAGCTCCAGCACCTCGCCTTGCACGGTCACGTCGAGAGCCGTCGTCGGTTCGTCGGCGATCAGCACGTCGGGTTCAAGCGCCAATGCCATGGCGATCATCACCCGCTGGCGCATGCCACCGGACAGTTCGTGCGGAAACTGTTTTAGCCGGCTTTCGGCCTCTGAAATGCGCACCGCCTTCAACGCCTCGATAGCGCGCTGGCGAGCCTCGGCTGGCGAGAGACTGGTGTGCGCCTCGATCGACTCGGTGAGCTGCCGGCCGATCGACAGCACCGGATTGAGCGAGGTCATCGGCTCCTGGAAGATCATGGCGATACGGTCGCCACGAATGCGGCGCATCTGGCGCTCGTCGAGATCAGTCAGATCGGTATTGCCGAGATGGATTCTGCCTGACGATATGCGGGCAGCAGGCTGCGGCAGAAGCTGCATGATCGCCAGCGCGGTCATCGACTTTCCGGAACCGGATTCGCCGGCAATGCAAAGCGTTTCGCCGCGCGCGAGCGTCAGCGACAGGTTGGAGACGACCTCACGTTGGCCGTCCTCGCCACGCACGCTGACGGAGAGGTCGGCGATGTCGAGCACCGGTCCCGCCGCCACCGGGGCAGCCACCCCGGTCCGATTTCTGGCCACGCCTGCGTTCATTCAAACACGCAGCGCGGGAAGTAGAACGACACCACCCAGTTCGGCATGTCGACGATCTCGCTGATCCTGAGATCGCCGCACACCGAAGCCAGCATGTAGGCCTCGACCGGGTCTATCTGGTAGCGACCGGCAAGCAGGTCGACCATCTGCGCCACCGCTTCCTTGGCCCCAGTCATCAAATCAGGGCCGATGCCGGTCGTCACCTCATAGCCCTTGGCGTCGAGGTGACGTGACACCGGGCCGGTGGTGGTGAAGCGCGGCGTCTTCAGCCTGGCGTCCTTGACCAGGTCGAGCTTGAGCACGACGTCCATCGGGCTTTCGATCGCCGTGCCGCAAACCTCGCCGTCGCCTTGCGCGGCGTGCGTGTCGCCGACCGAGAACAGCGCTCCGGTCACCTCGACCGGCAAATAGAGCGTGGTGCCGGCGGCGAGATCGCGGATGTCGAGATTGCCGCCGACGCGCCGGGGCGGCACGACCGAGTGATGGCCCATCTCAGCCGGCGCGTTGCCGATAGTGCCGGCAAACGGTTTCAGCGGCACGCGCGCGTTATTGCCGAACAGCGCCGGTTCCAGCGAGGCGGTGTCGTATTTCCAGATGTTCAGCGCCGGCTGCTTGAAGTCGTCGGCGAGCAGCCCAAAACCTGGAATGTTTGCCGTCCAGCCGAAGCCGGACGGTTTGAACATCTCGATCGTGACCTTCAGCGCGTCACCGGGCTCGGCGCCCTCGACGAAGATCGGCCCGGTCACCGGATTGATCCTAGCGAAGTCCAGCTTGGCTATATCGGCGACCGTGCTGTCGGCCTGCAATTGGCCGCCGGAGGAATCGAGGCACTGGAACTCGATGGTCGAGCCGGGCGCTACCCGCTCGGCTGGGACGAAGGAATTGTCCCAGCCGAAATGGTGATGGCGCCCGTGGATGGTGTAGTCGCAGTTATTGCACATCTTTTACGTACACATTGTCATAGTTGATCGGAACGTGGACCGGGTCGACATAGAGGTTGTCGGCACCGCCCATGCGTGCGGATTTCATGGTGAAGCGCTGCTCGTTGAAGACCGGCGCCCAGGGCGCATCCGCCATGATCTTGGCGTAGATATCGCTCCACATCTTGTTGCGCTCCTCGGCCTTCGCCGGGTCTACAATGGAGTCGGCTTCGGCAGCCTTGGCATCGAGATCCTTGTTGCAATACCACGACCAGTTCCAGCCGCCCGGCACCGCGCCGGCGCAGCCGAGGATCGGGCCGTAGAAGTTCGAGGGATCGGGGAAATCCGCGATCCAGCCCATGCCGCCGGACCAGATCATCGGTGCGCCGGCCTTGTCGCCGCCGGCGGCGATGACGTTGGCCTGTGCCAGCGCCTGGATGCTGGCCTTGATGCCGATAGCCGCCAGATCCTGCTGGATCGCCTGGGCAATGCGCGGGTTGGGATCGGTGTTCATGGCGAACAATTGCGTGTCGAAGCCATCGGGATGGCCGGCCTCGGCAAGCAGCGCCTTGGCCTTGGCAACGTCATAGGGATAACCCTTGTATTCCTTGTCGTAGGCCGGCATCGACGGCGGCAGCGGCTGGTTGGCCGGCACGGCACGGCCATTGATGATCTGGATGATGCGCGCCTTGTTGATCGCCATGTTGACGGCCTGGCGCACCTTCACATTGTCGAAAGGCGCCATGGTGGTGTTCATGGTGATGTAGCCCGTGTGCAGCTGGCCGCCCTCGACGACGCGCGCCTTTTGTTCGGGGTCGGACATCACCTCCTGGAATTTTGCCGGCGGAATGCCGTCGAGGGGCAGGTCGATCTCGCCCTTCTGCAGGCGCAGCAGCGCCACGATCGGCTCCTGGCCGACCTCGAAGGTGATCTTGTCGAGATGCGGCAGGCCCTTGTGCCAATAGTCCGGATTGCGCACGAAGACGATGCGCTGGCCGAGCGTCCATTCGGCGAGCTTGAAGGCGCCGGTGCCGACGGGGTGCTTGCCGAAATCAGCGCCGTATTTCTCCACCTCTTCCTTCGGCACGACATGCGAGAAGTTGATGGCCATGACATGCAGGAAGGTGGCGTCTGGCCGGCTTAGTTCGAACTTGACGGTGTAGGGGTCGACGACGGTGACACCCGCGAGGCTGTCCGCCTTGCCGGCCGCGACATCGTCATAGCCCTTGATCGAGCCGAAGAAGCCGGCGCCTGGGCTCTGCGTCTTCGGGTTGGTGACGCGGTCGAGCGAATACTTCACGTCGTCGGCCGTCATCTCACGGCCATTGTGGAATTTCACGCCGTGGCGCAGCTTGAAGGTGAAGGTCTTGCCGTCCGGCGAAATCTCGTAGCTTTCGGCAAGGTCGGGCCTCAGCTTGGTCGTGCCCGGCTCGTAATCCATCAACCCGTCGAACAGGCTCTTGATCATCGACCAGTTCTGCCAGTCATAGCCGATGGCAGGGTCGAGCGTGGTGACGTCGTCCTTGTAGGTGGCGATGATCTCTCCGCCCTGCTTGGCGTTGGGATCGATGGTGTCTTCGGCGCGAGCACTCGTCATGCCGAGCATCAGGGCCAGCGCCGATACCGCCACTGTGGAGGCAAGGAATTTTTTCATTTCGTGTTCCCTTTCTCTGTTTGTTTTCTTGGTTTCATCTGAGCTTGATGCTCATCTGAGTTTGATACGGGGGTCGATGAAGGGCGCGATGATGTCGGCAAGCAGATTGCCGAGCACGATGGCGAAGGCCGAGACCAGCGTGACGCCCATGATGATCGGGATGTCGACGCGCTGGATGGCCTGCCAGGCGAGCTGGCCGATGCCGGGCCAGCCGAAGACGCTTTCGACGACGACGATGCCGCCCATGAAGATGCCGATGTCGATGCCGATCATGGCGATGACAGGCAGGATGGCGTTGGGCAAAGCGTGGCGGAAAATGATGGCGCTGCGCGCCAGGCCTTTCGCACGCGCGGTGCGGACATAGTCCTGGCGCAGCACGTCGATCATCGACGAGCGCATCATGCGCGCATACCAGCCGGCGCCGAGGATGCCCATGGTGAGCGACGGCAGCACGAGATGGCGCCAGGTGCCGTAGCCGCCGATCGGAAACCAGCTCAGCCGCACGGCAAAGACGTAGAGCAGCAGCAGGCCGACGACGAATTGCGGCGCCGAAACGCCGACGAAGGAGGCGACCATCAACGTCTGGTCGGTGGCGGTACCGCGCTTGACGGCGGCGATCAGGCCCATCGAGAGCCCAATCAGCAGTTCGCACAGGATGGCGCCGACCATCAGGAGCAGGCTGGCCGGCAGCCTCGAGACGATCAGCTCTGTCACCTCGGAGCGCTGGATGTAGGAGCGGCCGAGATCGCCGCTGACGAGCTTTGTCAGATAGCGCCAGTATTGGACCACAAAAGGTTGGTCGAGGCCAAGCTGCTGGCGAATGTTCTCGACCGTCTGCGGCGTGGCGCTGCGGCCGGCGATCTGGCGCACCGGGTCGGCCGGCAGGAGATAGAGCAGCGCGAAGGTGATCAGCGAGACGCCGAGCAGGATGAGCAGCGACTGGATCAGGCGGCGGCCGAGATAGGCGATCATGCCCGACCCCTTTGTGTCGGATCGAGAATGTCGCGCAGTGCGTCGCCGATCAGGTTGAAGGCCAGCGCCAGCGCCAGGATCGCGGCACCGGGGAAGAACACCAGCCAGGGTGCCGCCTGAAAATAGGTCTGGTTTTCGAAGATGATGTTGCCCCAGGAGGCTGTTGGCGGCTGCACGCCGATGCCGAGGAAGGAGAGCGTCGCCTCCAGCAGCACCGTGGTCGAGATGCCGAGCGTGCCCCAGACAATGATGGTCGGCAGGAGATGCGGCAGGATGTGGCGAAACAGGATGCGTGGCGCGCCCGCGCCGATGGTGCGCTCGGCATCGATGAACTCGCGTTCGGCGAGTGAGCTCGTCTCGGTGTAAATGACGCGCGCGGTCTGCACCCAGTTGACCAGGGCAATCACCATGGCGACGATCCACAGGCTCGGCTGGAACACCGCCGCCAGACAGATGGCGAGCAGCAGCGCCGGGAACGCCATCATCAAATCGGTGAAGCGCATCAGCGCGCTGCCGATCCAGCCGCGGAAATAGCCCGCGGTGACGCCGACCAAAGTGCCGATGAATAGCGCCACGCCATTGGCAACGATACCGATGATCAGCGAGGTGCGGGCTCCATAGAGGATACGGGTCAACAGGTCGCGACCGAGCAGGTCGGTGCCGAGCCAGAATTTGGCGTCCGGCGGCAGCGGCGAGCCCTCGATGGTCAGGCCGTCGAACATCTGCTCATTGGGATCGTAGCCGGTCAGCCAGGGCGCCAGCACAGCGCCGGCGACGACGATGGCGACGATCACCAGGCCAAGCAGCGCAAGACGGCGTTTGACCAGCCGGCGCCAGACGCCCGCACGTGGCTTGGCCGGCATGCGCGATGGCGCGGCGAAATCAGGCGCGATGGGACTGGTCATCGCCGCCTTCCTCACCTTTTGCTTCCTCATTCGTCATTGCCACGATCCGGCGCGCGGCATCCTCGACGCTGATCTGCCAGCTCATGGCCAGCGAGCGCAGTTGCGCATAGGCGCGCTCGTCGTCGGTGCCTTTCGACAGCGCCGCCACCGCGCGTACGATGGTCTGGCGCTCGGCTACACGCTGGCGCAGCGCAGCAATTTCGCCGGCTAAGTGTTTTCGCGCCTCGAAACTCTGCCTTGCGATAAGCAGCGCGCTGTAGACGCCGGCATTGCCGACCGGCTTCAGGAGCTGTGCGTCGGCCTTATGCGACAGCGCCCATTCAATGCGGCCCGGCGCCTCGGAGCCGATCAGCGCCACTAGCGGCATAGGCGCCTCGCCCGGCTTCCACGGAAATTGCTCGTCGAAACCAAGATCGGCATCGAAGAAGACGAAGTCGGCCGCCAGCGCCTCGGGCGGCAGTTCGGGCCAGCAGTCCAGCGTGACCAGGCCGATGGCCGACAATTGCCTGGTGATGGCCTGCACCGTCGGATGCGAGCGATGCAGGATGAAGGCCCTGGCGCCGCCGAGATTGGGGATGCGCGGCGTTCTGGTCACGACACCACCCGCAGGCGCGGCCGGCCAAACGTCCTGGCCGGATCGTAGCGCGACAGATAGGGGTCCGGCGCGACCTCGTCCTCGCGGCTGACGACCTCGAAGAAGCCGTCAGCAATCCGACCGATGATCACCGGCAACGTAGCGTGCTGGGAGTGGGCGTCTATGGCGATCGGCCCGAGCCGGGTGGAGAAGCGGCGTTCGGCAAAAGCTTTCGAAAACGCCGCCGGGCCGGCGTCGGCATCTCGCGAGAGCACGTCGGCCATCACCTGCACGGAGGCATAGGCGGAGGCCTCGAAGGACGAGGCGAAGGCGGCCCGCCGTGGTGCGAAATACGGCCCGACCGACAGATGCCCCTTGCCCGTTTCACCGATCGCCGGCAGTTCGCCCTCGGTGAGATTGCAGGAGATGACAGGGCAGGTTTCAGGGCTAAAGGTGGAATCCTCACAGCCCAAATCGCGATAGGCCGCCAGGAATGCATAGGAGGAGGTGCCGATCAGATTGTTGAGGATGAAGTTCGGCCGTGTCGCCCGTATTTCGGCGATCAGGCGCGACACATCGGTCTCGCCGATGCGCAGATAGCGCTCGCCAAGCACCTTGCCGCCGGCGTCCGCGATCAGGTCGCGGGCGACGCGGTTCATCTCCCAGCCCCAGATGTAGTTCGAGCCGAGCAGGAAGCCGTTGGCGCCGAAACCCGGCACGACATGCGCCATCAGCGGCACCAGGTGCTGGTTGGGACAGGCGTGCATGTAGACGACATGCTCGTTGGCCTCGAAGCCCTCATAGGGGCAAGCGTACCAGAGCATGCCGCCAGCCTTCTCCAGCACGGGGATGGTCTCCTTGCGGCTCCAGGAGGTGACGCAGCCGACGACATGGCGGGCGCTGCTGGTCTTGAAAATATCCTCGCAAAGCGTCGCGTAGCGGTCGGCATTGCTTTGCGGATCGCGCTCGACCGGCACCAGTTCGATGCCGTAGCTCCGGTCGGCATTGATGTCGGCGATGGCGCGCATGGCGCCCATGCGGCACGCATCGGAGACGAGCTGATAGCTGCCCGAGCGGGAATATAGGATGCCGATCTCGATACGCCGTTTCAAACAGAACCCCAGAAATGACAATGCCCCGCAGCCAGCGCCGCAAGGGCGAGGCATACGAGGCATTCTTGCCGCCCGGCGATCAGAGCCGGTATTTTGTGCTAGGGTATTCGGTCCGGCTGGTCAGTCAAGCGGGAAAGTGCGTGGAACCCGATCATGGGATTTGGGCGTGCGCGATGTCTATCACTTCCGGGCGACGTCCTCGAAACTGCGATCGAAGCGCATTAGGTATTTGCGCAGCTGGTCGGCATCGTCGCTGCCCTCCACCCTTGTTCGATGAACAGATCGCCGCCGACCCCCGCTATTGCCAATGCGGGCTGTTGCATCTGCGGATTCAGCTGGACCCTTTGAACAACGATCTTGGCTCGTCGCGCCGAAGTGGCGAAACCGAACAAGATGGTCAGGGCGCAGGTGTGAAAAGCAATTCCAAGATTTGATCTGTCAGTTCGCCAGCGATCCGACATGGCTTGGCGGCTTGGCGGGAGAGCCTAGCGCTCGGCTTCGATCAGTGTATCCAGCAGATCGAGCAACTGCTCCAGCCGCTCGTGGCCGAAGCGGCGCTCGATGTCGTCGTAGATGACGCGGCGTTCGGGTGACAGGGCGTCGATCAAGGCAGAGCCGTCCGGGGCGATGGTCAGGATGACGCGGCGGCCATCGCCTTCCGCCTTGTTGCGGGTGATGAATTTTCGACCCTCGAGCGCCTTGATGATGCGTGTCAGGCTGGGCGGCAGCACCGAGGCACGATCGGCGAGCTCGGTCGCTTCGACCGGGCCGGCTTCGCTCAGTACGCGCAGCACGCGCCATTGCTGTTCCGTCACGTCATGCGCTGCAAGCATCGGGCGAAACCGCGCCATCACCGCTTCTCGGGCATGAAGCAGCGCCATTGGGAGGGAACGAGGGGCGTTTTTGGGCAGCAAGAAATGAAAGCTCCAAACACTGGCTTCGCTGTGGACGGCGGCCTTCGTACGAACTGCCCGCCGCAAGCCCGTCCAGACCATCCGGTATCGTCGTACCAAGCGCGACGCAAGGCTCCACGCGAGGGCCTCGCATAAATCAACGCGCGTTAATTATAATAACGCAATAAGGGCGGGGAACGACATGCGGTGCCTCCCATCGCGTTCAGCCAAGATCGCCATGCCAAGGTCGACATCGGCGAGTTGAGCGCGCCGGTGCCATGCGCTTTGGAGCCCCGGCTGCGAATCTGACCTCCTTCGAGGTGCGGGACTACAAAGCAGCCCACTGCTGTCGCTCCAACGGCGTCTTGTGCTCGCGCCCCTGAAATTTTTGAGAGAATATTCCCGGCATCGACGGCAAAGGCGAAACACGTTCTTTGATAAAATCGATAGAATTTCTGATGGTGTGACCAAGGCTAGGCAATCCGCCCGGCTGCCATGACTTCACAACCGCAGAGATCAAACCATGTCGGACTTCAAGAACACTTTGCCATCTTCCCTCTGGTCAACCCTCAACCGGCGCAGTGGCCTAGCTCTGCTGTTCGCCTCGGCGGTCGCGGTCGGCAGCCTGATGGCGCCGCATGCGTCCTTCGCCGAGGACAAGAAGGCGATCAAGGTCGGCATCATCAGCGGCGAGGACGAGGATGTCTGGCGCGTCGTCGTCGCTCAAGCCGCCGAAAAGGGCCTGACCATCGAGACCGTGGTGTTCAACGACTACACCCAGCCCAACGAAGCGCTGGAGCGCGGCGAGATCGACGCCAACGCCTTCCAGCACCAGCCCTATCTCGACAACCAGATCAAGACGCAGGGCTATCACATCGTGCGCGTCGGCTATACCGGCGTCTGGCCGATCGGCCTCTACTCGAAGAAGTTCAAGGCGGTTGCCGACCTGACGGAGGGCGCCGTCATCGGCGTGCCGAACGACCCGTCCAATGAAGGCCGGGCGCTGCGCGTGCTGCAGAACGAGGGCGTGATCAAGCTGAAGGACGGCACCGGCATTCTGGCCACCACCGCCGACATTTCGGAGAACCCCAAGAAGGTCGAGATCAAGGAGCTCGACGCCGGCATCGTCGGCCGCTCGGTCGAGGATCTCGACGCCGCCGTGGTCAACACCGACTGGGCGCTGAAAAGCGGCCTGACCCCGGACAACCGCATTGCCCAGGAGCCGATCGCCGACAATCCCTACCGCAACTTCATCGCCGTGAAAGTCGGCAATGAGAACGAGGCCTGGGTGAAGACGCTGGTGGCTTCCTACCAGAACGAGGCGGTGAAGGCCGAGTTCGACAAGGTCTACAAAGGCACCGGCCTCAGCGCCTATTGATCCGACCGGGCGCCAGTTCGAGTGCAAATGCGGTCCGCGCCTGAGCGCGGGCCGCAATCGCGTTTTCGGATGGCGAGAACAGGAAACCGCATGAACCAGCATATAACGGCATCCCAGGAGATCGCCGATCCCACCCACGCCCCGCCCGATACGTCGCAGGACGTGGTGCGGCTTGTCGAGCTGAAGCGCCGCTTTGGCGCCACGCCGGCGATCGACGGCATTTCGCTGACGGTACGCAAGGGCGAGATTCTCGGCATTATCGGCCGCAGCGGTGCCGGCAAGTCGACGCTGATCCGCTGTCTGAACGGGCTGGAGCGGCCGGATTCCGGAGAAGTGTTCATCGAGGGCCGCGAGATTAGCCGGCTCGGCGAGCGCGACCTGCAGCCGCTGCGGCGGCGCATCGGGATGATCTTCCAGCACTTCAACCTGCTGTCGGCCAAGACCGTCGAGGACAATGTGGCGCTGCCGCTGAAGATCGAGGGGCGGCCGAAGGCAGAGCGGTTGGCGCGGGCAGCCGAGTTGCTCGAGCTTGTCGGGCTGTCGGAGAAAGCGAAAGCCTATCCTGCATCGCTGTCGGGTGGCCAGAAGCAACGCGTCGGCATCGCCCGCGCGCTTGCCGCACGGCCGGCGCTGCTTCTGTCGGATGAAGCGACATCGGCGCTCGACCCGGAGACGACGCGCTCCATTCTTGCCTTGCTCAGAGATATCAACCGGCAGCTTGGCCTGACCATCCTTTTGATCACGCATGAGATGGAAGTGATCCGCTCGATCGCCGACCGCGTGGCGGTGATCGACGCCGGGCGGATCGTCGAAGAGGGGCCTGTCTGGTCGGTGTTTGCCAACCCACAGTCGGACATCACAAAAAGCCTGCTCGGCGCCATCCGGCCGCAACTTCCAGCCGAACTGGCGGCCCGGCTGCTGCCGGAAGCCGGCGCGGAGACGATCCTGCGCATCGACTTTGCCGGCGAAGCCGCGCGAGGCCCGTTATTGTCCGACCTTGCCGTGGCTGTTCCGGGCGCCTTCCGTCTCGTCCATGGCGGCATCGACCATATCCAGCAGCAGCCCGTCGGCACGCTGTTTCTCTCTGTCCCCGGCAGCGATGCAAGGCATCTCGCCGAAGTGATCACATTCCTGAAGGCCCGCCAGGCGCGGGTGGAGGTGCTTGGCCATGTCGCCAATCCTGTTTGAGCTTCTGCTGCGTTCGATCTGGGAGACGGTGCTGATGACGGCCGCCTCCGGCCTGATCTCGCTGGTCTTCGGCCTGCCGCTAGGATTGGCCTTGATATCAACCGAACGCGGCGGCATTGCCGAAAACCTTTGGGTGAACCGTGTGCTCGGCGCCGTGATCAACGGCTTCCGTTCGGTGCCGTTCATCATCCTTCTGGTGGCGCTGATCCCGCTGACACGGCTGATCGTCGGCACCTCGATCGGCACCTGGGCCGCCATCGTGCCGCTGTCGATCGCCGCCACGCCCTATTATGCGCGCATCGCCGAAGTGTCGCTGCGCGAGGTCGACCATGGCCTGATCGAAGCGGCACGCGCCATGGGCGGCAACCGCTGGACGATCATCCGCGAGGTGCTGGTGCCGGAGGCGCTCCCCGGCATCGTCGCCGGCTTCACCGTGACGCTGGTGACGCTGATCGGCGCCTCGGCCATGGCCGGCGCCATCGGCGCCGGCGGTTTGGGCGATCTCGCCATACGCTACGGCTATCAGCGTTTCGAGACGTCGGTGATGGTGGCGGTGGTGATCGTGCTGATCATTCTGGTCTGTGGCATCCAGTGGGTGGGGGATCGTCTGGTGGCGAGGTTGGATCGGCGGGGGTGAGCCGGCTGAATATTTGAGGTTAGACGGGCCTCCCTCACCTTCGTCATCCACAGGCTGAGCAGCCGCGAAGCGGCGTCGCGGAGACCCGAGGATGACGAAGCGATGGGCGGTCCAGCTAAACGCCCAGGCAGCGATCCCCGATGCAAGCCGCGCTAACCTCGCAACCTAGTCCCTTCCGGGTCAAAGAACGGCATCGGCGCCACGACCGCACGCGTCAGCTTGCGATCGATATCGATGCTCAGTTCGGTGCCGACAGCGCTGAACGGCAGCCGCAGATGCGCCGTCGCCAGCACCTTGCCGAGGGAATAGCCGTGGTCGCTGTAGGTGACGACGCCGGCATCCTCGCCGTCGGCCAGCACGCGCGCATCCGTTGCAGCTGGTTTGTCGCCGTCGAGGATCAGGCCGGTCCAGCGTTCATCAAGGCCCTTGTCACGGATCTTGAGCAAGGCTCCACGGCCGACGAAATCGCCCTTGTCGAATTTGATCCAGCGGTCGAGGCCGACATGGAACGGCGTGCGGGTCTCGTCCATGTCGATGCCATGCGCCGGATAGGCCTTTTCAAGGCCGAGCGTGAACATCGCCAGCACGCCATAGGGTTTCAGGCCGAAATCCTTGCCAGCCCGCATCAGCGCATCCCAGACGGAGGCTGCCTCGTCGGCCGGCAAGAACAGTTCGAAGCCGAGTTCGCCGGTCACGCCTGTGCGCGAGATCAGGACGCGCGTGCCGTTGATCTGGCCTGAGGTGAACGCCCAGCGCTTCAAGCCGTCGAGATCGGCATCCGTGACCAGCGCCTTCAACAGTTCGCGCGAGCGCGGGCCCTGGATGGTGGGGAAGGCGATGGCGGCGGTGATATCGGTGACATAGGCTTTCCGCCCTCCGGCATGGTGCTGCAGCCAAGGCAGCATCCTCAGCCGGTTGACCGAGCCTGTCACCAGCATGAAATGCTCCGGCCCCAGCCGGAACACGGTGAGGTCGTCCATGATGCCGCCGTCCTCGCGGCAGATCGTGGAATAGCGGACCTGGCCCGGTTTCATCGCCGCGGCATCGTTGACGATGACATGGTTGACCAGCGCCTCGGCGTCCGGCCCCTTGATGTCCATCTTGCCCATGGTGCTGAGATCCTGGACGCCGACCTTCTCGCGCGTGTTCAGGTGCTCGTCGGCGATGCCGGAATAATATTTGGCCGAGATGAAATCGCCGCCGACCCGACCCATGGTCGCGCCGAGCCCGACAATGCTGCTGTAAAAAGGGGAACGCCGCTCAACCAAGAAGGTCTCCATCATTCATGAAAACGGCAGCGCCAAGCGGCGCTGCCGGAAGGCATTTGTTGTCGGTCTCAGTTGCCGTAGACGTCGAACGAAAAGTACTTGTCGTTGATTTCCTTGTATTTTCCGTTGGCGCGCAACGCGTCTATGGCCGCGTCGAACTTGTCGGCCAGTTCCTTGTTGCCCTTCTGCAGCGCGATACCGACGCCGGGGCCATGGATGGCCGGATCGGCGGTCAGCGTGCCAAGCAACTTGCAGCAGGCGCCGTCGGGCTTCTTCAGCCACTCGGTCAGGATGATCGAGCCGTCCATCATCGCATCGAGGCGGCCATTGGCCATGTCGGTGCGGGCGTCGTCGCCGGTCGGATAGGCCTTGACGGTCGAGCCGGCGTATTTCTGCTCGGCGTATTTCTGGTGGATGGTGGCGGTCTGCACACCGAGCGCTTTGCCTTTCAAATCGTCCGGCGAGGTGCCGGCGATGGTCGAATCCTTCGGCACGGCGATGGCCGGCGGCGTCTGGTAGTATTTGTGAGTGAACTCGACCTTCTCCGCCCGCTCCGGCGTGATGGTGATGTTGATGATGGCGTCGAACTTGCCGGCCTGCAGCGCCGGGATCGAGCCGTCGAAATCCTGCACGATGAATTCGCATTCGGCCTTCATCTCAGCGCACAGCGCCTTGCCGAGATCGATGTCGAAGCCGCCCAACGTGCCGTCGGCACTGGCGTAGTTGAAGGGCGGATAGGCGCCCTCGGTGCCGATCCTGAGCTTCTTGTCCTGGGCGCTGGCAGCACCGGTGGCAAGGGTGAGAGCGACGGAAGCGGCAAGCACGAAACGACCGAAAAGACGCATGTTCCAAATCCCCGTTGACTGCAGAAGTCTACGGGCTTTGGTGCTCCCGGCGGAGACGGAAACGACATGTGCTGCGGCGATCACGGCGCTATAGCGTGCTACCGGCTTGGCTTCTCAACCGCGCTCAGGGCGGCTAAACCTTTTGGAAGTGGCTCTCCGGTGTCCAGATAGGTCTGGATCAGCCGCTCGTCGTCAGCGCCTTTGTAGGCCAACGGTATGCCTCTGATCTGGGCGGCCATATCCCAATCGACAGGCCGCTCCTTCGGCGCGAACCATCCACACCGCCTGATTTCCACCCAATGCTGGCGAATGGACAAACAGTTTTGAAGACCATCATCTTCGTATCCGGCCTCCACTCCGCAACATGCGCATATGAAGTAGGCGGGGTCTTGCCCGTCCTCGCCCCATGGCAAATCCGGGAACTGGCTCAATCCGCAAACGCGGCACTTGAACTTATCCTCGACCACCCCCGAACATCTCCCTGGCTTGCTCTTCCGTATAATAGCCAAGTCTGACGTCTTCGGCGACCAGTTCCGGATCACGCTCGCGCGGATCGCCATAGCCGCCACCGCCCGGCGTGCCGACGCGCACGCGGTCGCCGGCTTTCAGCGGGATGTCCTGCTCCTTGGAGAGGTGTGGCGGGACATGTTCCTCGCCATTGCGGAAGACGGTGACGGTGTTGACCGCGCCATCGCTGCCGCCAAGCGCGCCTTGCGGGCCGAAACGGCCGTGATCCATGACAAAGGAGGCGCGCGCATCGCCGCGCAGGATTTCCACCTCGTAGGCGAGCCCAAAGCCGCCGCGATGCTTGCCGGCGCCGCCGGAGCCTTCGCGCAAGGCATAGTGGCGGTAGAGTACCGGAAAAGCCTGCTCCATGATCTCGACCGGCGGCGATTTGGAGATGCCTATGGTCGAGCAGCCATTGGTCAGCCCGTCATGACCCGAATTGCCGCCATAGCCGCCGCCGGAGATCTGGTACATGACGTAGTCGCGACCGCGCGCCGGATCGTTGCCTCCAAGCGCGAAATTGCCGCTGGAACCGGCGGGCGCGGCCGTCACCTTGTCCGGCAATGCCTGCACCATCGCGGCGAACACCGCCTCGGCGATGCGCTGCGACACCTCAGCGGCGCAACCGGACACGGGCCGTGGATACTTGGCGTCGAGGAAGGTGCCTTCCGGCCGCTTGACGATCAGCGGCTCGAAGGCGCCGGCACTGATCGGCACATCCGGGAAGATGTGGCGCATGGCGAGGTAGACCGAGGATAAGGTCGTCGCCAGCACGCTGTTCATCGGCCCGGCACAGGGTTTCGACGAGCCGGTAAAATCGAAGGTCAGCGTGTCGCCCTGCTTCTCTACCGCGAGCGCGATGGTCAGCGGCTCGTTGACCACGCCGTCGGAATCGACAAAGGCCTTGGAATGATAGGTGCCGTCTGGAATGGCTGAGATGTTGGCGCGCATCTGTTCGGCGGCGCGGCGGCGCAGTTCGGCGATCGCCTCGACAACGGTTTCGTCTCCGTAACGATCCAGGATTCCATTGAGCCTGTCCTGGCCTATCAGCAGTGCGGCGGCCTGCGCCCTGATATCGCCGATGCGCTGGTCGGCGACGCGGATGTTGGAACAGATGATGGCGTAGATCTCCGGATCGAGCACGCCTTTCTTGAACAGCTTTACCGGCGGCAGCCGCAGGCCTTCCTGCTCGACCGCAGTCGCCGAGGCCGAGAAACCGCCCGGCACCGAGCCACCAATGTCGGGCCAGTGGCCGGTGTTGGACAGCCAGCAGAAGATCTTTCCCGCCCGATAGACCGGCATGGCGAAGCGCACATCCATCAGATGGGTGCCGCCGAGATAGGGGTCGTTGACGATGTAGATGTCGCCCGGCTCCGGTGGCAGGCAGCGGCCGTCGGCGATCATCTCGATCACCGTCCTGGTCGAATATTGCATGACGCCAACGAACACCGGCAGGCCCTGGCTGCCTTGCGCAATCAGCGAGCCGTCGACTGCGGAATAGATGCCGTCGGAGCGGTCATTGGCTTCGGCGATCACAGGCGAGAAGGCAGCGCGGGAAAAGGTCAGGTCCATCTCGTCGCAGACCTGCTGCAAGGCCGCCTGGAGGACCGAAAGGGTGATGGCGTCGAGCTTTGCCATATCAATGTCAGGCATCTCAGGCCTCGCCGATGTCGATGATGATGTTGCCGTCGGCGTCCGATCTTGCGCGGTCGCCGGGTTCGAGCACGGTGGTGGCGTCCATCTGTTCGAGGATCGCCGGCCCATCGATGACCGCGTCGAGCGGCAGTTTTTCGCGTGCGTATACCGGCGTGTCGTGCCACCGGCCCGCATACCAGACCGGCCGGATTTCGCGTCGTGCTTCTTCGAGCGTCTTGGCGCGGCCTGCCGGGTCGATCAGGCGCGACAGGTCGATCGCCGGCCTGACGCCGGTGACCGAAGTGTTGAGGTTGACGAGGTTGGCGCGGATTTCCGGCAGCTCGACCTTGAACCGAGCGAAATAGGCTTTTTCGAACAGCGCCTGCAATTCTTGCCGGGTCACAGAGGAGGATGGCAGCGGCACGTTGATGATGTGGGTCTGGCCGACGAACTGCATGTCGGCGGAGTGGGTGACGCGGATCGTCTCCGGCTTCACCGCTTCCTTGCCGATCAGTTCCTCGCCTTCGTTTCGGTGCCGTTCCAATACGGCGTGAAGCTGGGTTTCATCGAGCACGACAACCGGCTGGTTGATGGTGTTGACGAAGTCGTGGCGCAGATCGGCGACGACGCAGCCGAGCGCGTTGGTGATGCCGGGACGCGCCGGCACCAGCACACGCGGCAGGCCAAGTTCGCGCGCCAAAGCGGTCGCGTGCAGCGGCCCGGCGCCGCCAAAGGCGAACAGCGCGAAATCACGCGGATCATGGCCGCGCGACACCGAGACCATGCGAATGGCGCCGGCCATCTTCATGTTGCCGAGCCTGAGAACCGCACCCGCGGCTTCGACGCCGGACAGGCCGGTCGACTTGCCTATTCTGTCCTCGAAAATGCCGGTGACGCGCTCCGATGTGACCGGGTTTTCGACCGCCAGAAGCTTCTTCGGCGCCAACCGGCCGAGCACCAGATTGGCGTCGGTGATGGTCGGCTCCAGGCCGCCGCGCCCATAGCAGATCGGGCCGGGATTGGCGCCGGCGCTTTCCGGGCCGATCTGGATCAGGCCGGCCGCATCGACACGCGCGATCGAGCCGCCGCCGGCGCCGACCGTATGCACCGCCACCATCGGCACATGGATGGGCATGGCATATTCGATCTCGATCTCGTTCGACACCGCCGGCTCGGCGTTGCGGATCAGCGCCACGTCTGTCGAGGTGCCGCCCATGTCGTAGGTGACGAGATTTTCGAAGCCGGCGCGCTTGCCCGTATAGGCGGCGGCGATGACGCCCGAGGCCGGGCCGGACATCACCGTCTTCGCCGACTCACGTGTGACGAAGCGGGCCGAGATCATGCCGCCATTGCCGTTCATGATCAGGAAGTCGCGGGCATAGCCTTTAGCCGCCAATTCCTTGCGCAGCCGCTCGACGTAGCGCTCGAGGATCGGCTGCACCGAAGCGTTGACGGAAGCCGTCACCCCGCGCTCGAATTCGCGTGCTTCCGACAGCAGGGCGTGTCCTGTGGTGATGTAGCTGTTCGGCCAGAGTTCGGCCGCGATTTCGGCAGCGCGCCGCTCATGCGCAGGGTTGGCGTAGGAATGCAGGAAATGGATGACGAGGGATTCGCAACCGGCGTCGATCAGCGCTTTCACCGCCTCGCGCATTTCGGCTTCGTCGAGCGGCGTGCGCACCGCACCCGAGGCCTCGACGCGCTCCGACACTTCGAGCCGGAGATTGCGCGGGATGATCGGGACGAAGCTGCCGGTCATGCCATAGGGTTGCGGCCGCGTGCGCCGGCCAAGTTCGATCACGTCGCGAAAGCCGCGCGTGGTGATCATGCCGGTCCTGGCCAGCCGGCGTTCCAGCACCGCATTGGTGGTGGTGGTCGTGCCATGCACGATGAGGTCGATGCCGTTGATCGCAAATCCGGTGGCGCCGAGTGCCGAAACCACGCCGAACGCCTGGTTGTCCACCGTGGTCGGGGTCTTGGCGATATGCACCTTGCCGCCGTCCTTGCCGTCGATCAAAAGCAGGTCGGTGAAGGTTCCGCCGACATCGATGCCGGCAACGACATTTCCCAGGGAATCGCGCGCTTGCGCTGGAAAATTCTCTTTCATCGTCGAAACCCGAAATGCTGGGACTACGGATATGCGTCAGTTTGGAAAGGTGTTTTAAGGTAGCATCTTGACGCAAATATCGTTTGTATACTAATAAATTCCGGACACAAGAGCTTACCGCTTTGGAGTGTGCGAACGGCACGCCGGGACCTGAACGGTCCGGGCGCGCAGGTGAAAGTTTGGCGCCCGCATCGGTGATGCTGGGCCAGAAAGTTGGATTTGATGAACACCACATCCGCTCTCGACACCGCCGGCGCTCGTCCGCTGCAGTTTCCGATTCCGGCCAACGTCTATACCGAGACCGTCGTCTCGGTGAAGCATTACACCGACCGGCTGTTCTCGTTCCGCATCACCCGCCCGCAGTCGCTGCGCTTCCGCTCCGGCGAGTTCGTCATGATCGGCCTGCCCAATGCCGAGAAACCGGTGTACCGCGCCTATTCCGTGGCGAGCCCGGCCTGGGACGAAGAGCTGGAATTCTTCTCGATCAAGGTGCCGGACGGCCCGCTGACCTCGGAACTGCAGAAGATCCAGGTCGGCGACACCGTCATCATGCGCCAGAAGTCGACCGGCACGCTGGTGGTCGACGCGCTGACCCCGGCCAAGCGGCTGTTCATGATCTCGACCGGCACCGGCATCGCGCCCTTCGCCAGCCTGCTGCGCGACCCCGACACCTACGAAAAGTTCGATCAGCTGATCCTCACCCATACCTGCCGCGACAATGCCGAACTGACCTATGGCCAGGAATTGGTGGCGGCACTTGAAAACGACCCGCTGATCGGCGAGCTGACCGCCGGGCGCGTCACGCTCTACAATTCGACGACCCGCGAAGAGTCGGCCTGCATGGGCCGCATCACCGCGCTGATCGGTTCCGGCAAGTTCTACAGCGATCTCGGCATTGAAAAGCTCAATCCCGAGACCGACCGCATCATGATCTGCGGCTCGATGCACATGCTCAAGGACGTCAAGGAGATGGCCGAAAGCCTCGGTTTCCAGGAAGGCTCGCTCAGCCATCCCGCGACTTTCGTCGTCGAGCGCGCCTTCGTCGGCTGAGCCAAACGCGGACGCGTCAAGATCCCATTTTGACCATGCGGTCAAAAACTAGCTGCTTTTGCGACCTTTTTCAGCTATCCCTCGCTTGAGGACTCGTGAAGCACGACTTCACGGGCTATCTTTGTGCGTGTCGGGAAACGACGTGCGTCAAGACATCAAGCGCAAGTCGCTGAATGAAAGGGCAGGATATGAGCAGCACAATCCGCGAAGCCGATCTTGGCACGAAGGTGACGCCGCTGCCCGCGCGTGCCGCCGCCAACACCGCGGTCCCGCTGGACCATCGCATCGCGCGTAATCCCGGCATGAAGCTCGATCTCGGCTTCATGGAATCGGTGCGCAGCGTCAACCGTTCGGCGCTGGAGCGCCGTGTCGCCAGCCTGACCAAACGGCGCTCGATCAAGGCCGACAACCAGGCGGCCTGGCTGCTGCGCGCCGTCGCCTGCATGGATCTGACGACGCTGAATTCCAACGACACCGAGGAGCGCGTGCGCCGGCTGTGCGCCAAGGCGATCAACCCGTTCCGCCGCGACATCGTCGAGGGACTCGGCATTGCGGGCGAAACTATCCGGCCGGCCGCGGTCTGCGTCTACCACCCCTTCGTCGCCACGGCCGTCGACGCCGTGCGCGGCACGGGCATTCATGTCGCCGCCGTCTCCACCGCCTTTCCGCATGGCCTGGCGCCGCTGTCGACCCGCCTGCAGGAGATCGAAGCCTCGGTGCGCGATGGTGCCGACGAGATTGACGTCGTCATTCCGCGCGGCCTGGTGTTCGGCGCCAAGTGGCGAGAACTTTACAACGAGATCGTCTCGATGCGCGCCGCCTGTGGTGACGCGCATCTGAAGGTCATTTTGGGCACCGGCGACCTCGCCACTTTGCGCAATGTGATGCTGGCCTCGATGGTGGCGATGATGGCCGGCGCCGACTTCATCAAGACCTCCACCGGCAAGGAAACCGTCAATGCGACGCTGCCGGTTGGGCTCGCCATGGTGCGTGCCATCCGGGCCTATTTCGAGGAAACCGGCTATCTCATCGGCTTCAAGCCGGCGGGCGGCATTTCCACCGCGAAAGCTTCGCTCGACTGGCTGGTGCTGATGAAGGAAGAACTCGGCCGGCCTTGGCTGGAGCCGGAGCTGTTCCGCTTCGGCGCGTCGAGCCTTTTGACCGACATCGAGCGCCAGCTCGAGCACCATCTGACCGGGCACTATTCAGCCAATCACCGCCACGCAATGGCTTGAGCACCCACCCCGATCGGCTTGGCCGATCGACCCTTCCCGCCAAGGGGAAGGGTGAAGGAGGCACCCCATGAACATTCTCGACCGCTATCATGCCATGGAATACGGCCCGGCGCCGGAAGCCCGCAACGAGGCCGATGCGTGGCTTGCCGCGCGCGATTTCGGCAAGGCGCTGTTCATCGACGCCGGCTGGAAAGCCGCTTCAGGCGGCAAGACTTTCGAGACCAGCGAGCCGTCCTCCGGCAAGCTGCTGGCCAAAGTGTCCGACGCCAGCGCGGCCGATATCGACGCGGCGGTTGCGGCCGCCACCAAGGCGCTGCCGAAGTGGGCAGCGTCCTCGGGCTACCAACGCGCTAAAGTGCTCTACGCGATCGGCCGCGCCATGCAGCGGCATCAGCGCCTGTTCGCGGTGCTGGAGTCGATCGACAATGGCAAGCCGATCCGCGAAAGCCGCGACATCGACGTGCCGCTGGCCATTCGCCATTTCATCCACCACGCCGGTTGGGCGCAGGCTCTGGACAAGGATTTCCCTGGCCACAAGGGCGTCGGCGTCGTCGGCCAGATCATCCCGTGGAATTTCCCGTTGCTGATGCTGGCCTGGAAGATCGCGCCCGCACTTGCCGCCGGCTGCACGGTGGTGCTGAAACCAGCCGAATTCACGCCGCTGACCGCTATCCTGTTTGCCGAAATCTGCGAACGCGCCGGCGTGCCGAAGGGCGTCGTCAACATTGTTCACGGTGGCCCGGAAGCGGGTGCGGCCATTGTCAACCATCCCGGCATCCAGAAGATCGCCTTCACCGGGTCTTCGGAAGTCGGCAAGATCATCCGCAAGGCAACCGCAGGGTCGGGCAAAAAACTGTCGCTGGAGCTTGGCGGCAAGTCGGCCTTCATCGTTTTCGAGGACGCCGACCTCGACAGCGCCGTGGAAGGCCTGGTCGACGGCATCTGGTTCAACCAGGGCCAGGTGTGCTGCGCCGGCTCGCGGCTCTTGGTGCAGGAAGGCATCGCCGAAGCCTTGATCGCCAAGGTCAAGACTCGGATGAGCCGGTTGCGAGTCGGCAGCCCGCTCGACAAGAATACCGATATCGGCCCGCTGGTCGACGCCACACAGCTCGACCGCGTCAAGGGTCTGGTCGCCGAGGGCGCGAAACAGGGGGCCGTCTGCTGGCAGCCGGATGCCGTGCTGCCGTCCTCCGGCTACTACCATCTGCCGACACTGGCGACAGGTGTTTCGCCGGCTAATATTCTTGCACAGGAGGAGGTGTTCGGACCGGTTCTGGCGACCATGACTTTCCGCAACACCGAGGAAGCGATCGAGCTTGCCAACAATACGCGCTACGGCCTTGCGGCGAGCGTGTGGAGCGAGAATGTCAACCTCGCCCTCCACGTCGCGCCGCAGTTGAAGGCCGGCGTCGTCTGGGTCAACGGCACCAACATGTTCGACGCCGCCTGCGGTTTTGGCGGTTATCGCGAGAGCGGCTTCGGCCGCGAGGGCGGGCGCGAAGGCATGTTCGAATATCTCACGGCTAAACTGCCGCTCGGCCCGCTCATCAAGCCGGCGACGCTCTCGGCGCAACCGGTCGAGCAGGCCGATGGCGCGGCCATCGACCGCACGGCAAAGCTGTTCATCGGCGGCAAGCAGGTTCGGCCGGACGGCAATTATTCGCTGGCGGTCGCGACCGCCAAGGGCAAGCTGGCCGGCGAAGTCGGGCTCGGTAGCCGCAAGGATATCCGTGATGCCGTCTCTGCCGCCCGGGGCTGCAAAAGCTGGCCGGAGGCGACCGCCTATAACCGTTCCCAGGTGCTTTATTACCTGGCCGAGAACCTCTCCGGCCGCGCTGGTGAATTCGCTGCCCGCCTGACCGAGCTGACCGGCGCTACGCCCAAGGCTGCGCGGGAAGAAGTTGACCAAACTATCGAACGGCTGTTCCTCTATGCCGGGCTAGCCGACAAGTTCGAGGGCCGCGTGCACCAGCCGCCGGCCCGCGCGGTGACGCTGGCGCTGCATGAACCGGTCGGCGTCGTCGGCATCGTCGCGCCGGATACTTCACCGCTGCTCGGGCTGATCTCGCTGGTCGCGCCGGCGCTGGCCATGGGCAACACGGTGGTTGCCGTGCCTTCGGAACGCTATCCGCTGCTCGCCACCGACCTTTATCAGGTGATCGAATATTCCGACGTTCCGGCCGGCGCTATCAACATCGTCACCGGCCGCACGGCGGAGCTTGCCGGCGTGCTGGCCAAGCATGACGATGTCGACGGGCTGTGGATATTCGCCGATGCCGAGACTTGCGCCAAGGCGGAAGCCGACTCCATCGGCAACCTCAAGCGCGTCTGGAGCGGCAATGGCCGCGGCCTCGACTGGGCATCCGACGAGGCGGCCGGCGATGCCTTCCTGCGCCGCGCCGTCGAGGTCAAGAACGTCTGGGTGCCTTACGGCGACTGAATTGCCAGGCTGTCGCAATGGTGATCGTGTTCGGGCTTGACGCCCGGACACATGTTCTTTAACGAGAAAAAACATCTTTATCAGTGAACTGGCGCCCGCGCAGGCCGCACGATGACGCGTGACTGGCACATGGCACCTTGGCCAGCCACCGATAAAGGCGGATGCATCAGGCAGACGAGGAGAACAGCATGGCAGACCTAGCAGGCAAGGTCGTTGTCGTCACGGCAGCGGCACAAGGCATCGGCAAGGCAAGCGCGCTGGCCTTCGCCAAAGCCGGTGCTGTCGTCCATGCCACCGACATCAACGAGGCGCTGCTGGCGGAACTCGCCAAGACCTCCGGCATCAAGACGCGCAAGCTCGACGTGCTCAATGACGAAGCCGTCAACGCGGCCTTTGCCGAAATCGGTGTCGTCGACGTGCTGTTCAACTGCGCCGGTTTCGTCCATTCCGGCTCGATCCTCGAGATGAAGGACGCCGATCTCGATTTCGCCTTCAACCTCAATGTCCGCGCCATGATCCGCACCATACGTGCGGTGCTGCCCGGCATGCTGGAGCGCGGCGATGGATCGATCATCAACATGTCTTCCGTCGCCGGCGCCGGCAAAGGCGTGCCGAACCGCTTCGCCTATGGTGTCACCAAGGCCGCGGTCATCGGCCTGACCAAGGCGATTGCCGCCGACTATGTCGGCAAGGGCATACGCTGCAACGCCATCTGCCCCGGCACTGTCGAAAGCCCGTCGCTGCAGGACCGGATGCATGCGCAGGGTGACTACGAAGCCGCCCGCGCGGCGTTCATTGCCCGCCAGCCGATGGGCCGGCTCGGCACGCCGGAGGAAATCGCCGATCTCGCCGTCTATCTGGCCGGCGCCACCTATACGTCCGGACAAGCCTATAATATCGACGGCGGCTGGTCGATCTGAACCAATCTGACTGAGGAGAGAATTCAATGAAACTGCTGCGCTATGGCGAGGTGGGGAGCGAACGTCCCGGCCTGCTCGATGCGGATGGAACGATCCGCGATCTCTCCGCCCATGTCGCCGACATTGCCGGCACGGTGCTTCATCCGGCCTCGCTGGAGATGCTAGGCAAGCTCGATGCGAAGTCGCTGCCGGCGGTTTCCGGCAAGCCTCGCCTCGGCGCCTGCGTTGCCGGCACCGGCAAGTTCATCTGCATCGGCCTCAATTACTCCGACCACGCCGCTGAGACCGGCGCCACAGTGCCGCCGGAGCCGATCATCTTCATGAAGGCAAGCTCGGCCATTGTCGGCCCGGACGATGACGTGCTGATCCCGCGCGGCTCTGAAAAGACCGACTGGGAAGTCGAACTCGCCGTGGTGATCGGCAAGACGGCAAAGTATGTCAGCGAAGCTGACGCGCTGGATTATGTCGCCGGCTATGCCGTTGCCCACGATGTCTCAGAGCGCGCCTTCCAGGCTGAGCGCCAGGGCCAGTGGACCAAGGGCAAGAGCTGCGACACGTTCGGCCCGACCGGCCCCTGGCTGGTGACCAAGGACGAAGTCGCCGACCCGCAGAACCTGAAGATGTGGCTGACCGTCAACGGCAAGACCATGCAGAACGGCTCGACCAAGACCATGGTCTACGGAGTCGCCTTCCTGGTGTCCTACCTCAGCCAGTTCATGTCGCTGCACCCCGGCGACATTATTTCGACAGGCACGCCGCCCGGCGTTGGGCTGGGCATGAAGCCGCCGGTGTTCTTGAAGGCTGGCGATGTGGTGGAGCTGGGCATCGAAGGCCTGGGTCAGCAGAAGCAGACGTTCAAGGCTGACGTGTAGGCGCCTCTTCCTTCTCCCCTTGTGGGAGAAGGTGTCGCCGAAGGCGACGGATGAGGGGTGTTCCAGGGAACACCAACGCCTCACTCCGCTGGAGCACCCCTCATCCGTCTCGGCGCTATCGCGCCGATCCACCTTCCCCCACAAGGGGGGAAGGAAGAGGGCGGTGCCGCGCTACTTCAGCACCTTCCCATCAGCCCCAAACCGGTACGTCTTCCCAGGCTCCGGAGTCGCATACAGCGTCGCCCCCGGCTCGGCGTCATACACACCAAAAATCCGCACCGTAATCAGCCCGGCCTTCTCGCAGTCGAGATAGAGGTTGGTGTCGGCACCCAGATGCTCGGCATGCACAACCGTGCCCTTCCAGGCACCTGACTTCGTATCGACCGTCAGATGCTCGGGCCGCACGCCGATGGTCTTGGCCGTCTCGCCAAGCCTGGCGCCGTCGATGAAATTCATCTTCGGCGAGCCGATGAAGCCGGCGACGAACTCGTTTGCCGGCGAATTGTAGAGTTCCATCGGGCCACCGATCTGCTCGATCCGGCCTGCGTTCAGCACCACAATCTTGTCGGCCAGCGTCATTGCCTCGACCTGGTCGTGGGTGACGTAGATCATCGTTGCCTTGAGCCGGCGGTGCAGCTGCGCGATTTCAAGACGCGTGTTGACGCGGAGCGCCGCGTCGAGGTTCGACAGCGGCTCGTCGAACAGGAACAGCTTGGGTTCGCGCACCACGGCGCGGCCGATGGCGACACGCTGGCGCTGGCCGCCGGAGAGTTCGGCGGGCCTTCGCTCAAGATAGGGTCCCAGCGACAGCATGGAGGACGCGATGCCGATGCGCCTCTCGATCTCGGCCGCCGGAGTACCCGCCTGCTTGAGGCCGAGGCCCATATTGTTCTTTACCGTCAGATGCGGGTAGAGCGCGTAGGTCTGGAACACCATGGCGATGCCGCGTTTGGCCGGCGGTATGGTGGACACGTCCACATCATCGATGACCACCCGGCCCGAGGTCGAATCCTCCAGCCCGGCAATGACCCTGAGCAAGGTCGACTTGCCGCAGCCGGACGGGCCGACGAAGACGACGAATTCGCCATCGTTCACTTCAAAGTTGATACCCTTCAGCACCTCGACCGGCCCGAAGGCCTTCTTCACATTCTCGATCTTCAGCGAGCCCACGGCTTCGTCCCTGTTCTAGAGTTTGATGGGGGCGCCGCTGCGCACGCTCTCGTCGGCGGCAAGGCAGACGGCGAGCGATTTCACCGCGTCGTCCATGTGTTTGGTGAGATCCATATCCTCGCGGATCGCCTTCAGCACGAAGGCCTGTTCGAAGTCGCAGAGATCCTGGTGGCCGGGTTCGCCTGCCATCGACAGCATTTCGTCTTCCCTGACGAACTTGCCGTCCGGCCCAGTCGCCGCATTGTGCAGGCGGATGGTCGAGGTCTTGGTGTGGGTGTCGATATCGTCGGACTTCACACCTTCCTTCATCACGATCGACACGCAGCCGTTCGGTGAGATCACATCCTTCACGAAGAACGCTGTTTCGGAAATCATCGGACCCCAGCCGGCTTCGTACCAGCCGACCGAGCCGTCATCGAACAGCACCTGCAGATGGCCGTAATTGTACATCGAGGGCGCGACCTCCTCCGACAGCCGCACGCCCATGCCGCGCACCTCGACCGGCCTCGCATCGGTGATCTGCAGCATGACGTCGAGATAATGCACGCCGCAATCGACGATCGGCGACGTCGTCTGCATCAGCTGCTTGTGCGTCTCCCAGGTCGGCCCTGAGGACTGCTGGTTGAGGTTCATGCGGAAAACATAGGGCCCGCCGAGCTTGCGCGCCTCGGCGATCAGCCTGATCCAGGACGGGTGATGGCGCAGGATGTAGCCGATCACCAGCTTTTTGCCGTTGGCCTTGGCGGCCGCGACGACGCGTTTTGCGTCGGCGACGGTCGTTGCCAGCGGCTTTTCCACAAAGACGTGGCAGCCGGCTTCGAACGCCTTCACCGCATAGTCGGCATGGCTGTCGGAATAGGTGGCGATGCAGGCGACATCGGGCTTCTCGTCGCGCAGTGCCTCGTCGAAGGAGCGCCTGATGCCATAGCCCGACAGCCCGTCCGGCAGCGGCACGTCGGAGCGGTTGATCAGTGCGGCGATCTCGAACCCCGGATTGGTGTGATAGGCCAGCGCATGGCTGCGACCCATATTGCCGAGCCCGGCGACGACAACGCGAAGAGGCTTTTCTGAACTCACTTGACGGCTCCGGAAGTAATGCCGCGGATCAGCTGCCGCGAGAAGATGACGTAGAGGATCAGCACCGGCATGATCGCCAGCGACAGCGCCGCCAGGATGGCGTTCCAGTTGGTGACGAACTGGCCGAGGAACAGCTGCGCGCCCAAGGTCACCGTCTTGGTCTCTTCCGACGGCGCCAGGATCAGCGGGAACCAGAGATCGTTCCAGATCGGGATCATGGTGAAGACGGCGACCGTGGCCATCGACGGCCGCACCAGCGGCAGCACCAGCCGGAAGAAGATGGTGTATTCCGACAGTCCGTCGATACGGCCGGCATTCTTCAGATCGTCGGACACCTGCTTCATGAATTCCGACAGGATGAAGACGGCCAGCGGCAGGCCCTGCGCGGTGTAGACCAGGATCAGCGAGGTCAGCGTGTTGACCAGCCCGCTCGCCACCATCAATTGCAGGATGGCGACGGTGCCGAGCCGGATCGGGATCATGATACCGAGCGCCAGGTAGAGACCCATCAGCGAATTGCCGCGGAAGCGGTATTCCGAGAGGGCGAAGGCGGCCATGGCGCCGAAGAGCAGGACGAAGAACAGCGAGGCGACAGTGACGACGAGGCTGTTCTGGAAATAGTGGATGAAGTCGCCCTGGCCGATCACCGTGGTGTAGCCGATCAGGTCGAAAGTCTTTGGCGTCGGCGGCGTCAGCGGTGCGCCGAAGATGCCCGCGCGGGATTTAAACGAGTTCATGATGACCAGGATCACCGGAAACAGCGCGATCGCCGTGTAGGTCAGCAGGATCGCGTGGGCGCCGATGGTGCGGGGCAGCGAACGGGTGGCGGTGCTCATCTCTTGCCCCTCAGAACTGGTAGCGACGCAGGCGCGTCTGGACGAGGAAGAGGTAGACGCAAACGCCGCCAAGAATGATGAGGAACATCATCGTGGCGATCGCCGCGCCCATATTGGGATCGCCGACCTGCAGCTGGAAGCCGAAGAAGGCGCGGTAGAGGAAGGTGCCGAGAATGTCGGTCGAATAGTTCGGCCCGGCGAGCGCCCCTTGCGCGGTGTAGATCAGGTCGAAGGCGTTGAAATTGCCGACGAAGGTGAGGATCGAGATGATGCCGATCGACGGCAGGATCAGCGGCAGCTTGATCTTCCAGAACTGCGACAGGCCGGTGATGCCGTCGCATTCGGCCGCCTCGATCACCTCTTCGGGGATCGACAGCAGGGCGGCGTAGATCAGCATCATCGGAATGCCGACGAACTGCCAGACCGAGATCAGGCTGAGCGCGGTCAGTGCGTATTGTTCCTTGCCGAGCCATGGCGTGAACAGGCTTTTCAGGCCGACCAGGTCCATCATATGCGGCGCCACGCCCCATAGCGGCGACAGGATCAGCTTCCAGGCGAAGCCGACGATGACAAAGGACAGGATGGTCGGCACGAAGATCGCCGTGCGGTAGAAGGCGGCAAACCGGAGCCTCGGGCTGGACAGAAGTGCTGCCAGCATGACGCCGATCGGGTTCTGCACCAGCATGTGGATGATGAAGAACCAAGTGTTGTTCCTCAGCGCATTCCAGAACCCGACGGACCAGTTGGGATCGCCGAACAAGGTGCGGAAATTTTCAAACCCGACGAAGATCTGGTGCTGCTCGATGTTGCGGAACAGCGACAGCTGCAGCGTGCCGGCCAGCGGCAGGATCATGATCGCCGTGTAGACGAGCAGCGCCGGCGCCAGGAAGACGCCGATGTGCCAGCGGGTCGGTCTTTTCGGTCGTGTTTCTGCGGCCATGAGTTCGGTCCCCGCCGTCTCTCGGTTCCAGACGATGTTGATGCTAGATGATGCCTCGATGCACGGCCCTGACATCCTTGCCCAATGCGGCAAGAACAAAGGCCTGCGACTGATCAGCTAGCCTTCCCCAAGACCAGCAAGGGTAAGGCCGCGAGGCGGTGCCGACAATCGCTATCTGAACTGATGCACTTATGAGCCAGGGTATTCGGAACCGGCCAGGCATACGCCCAGCCGGCTCCGTTGCCTGAGTTCTTACTTCGCCGGCTTGTACCAGCTGTCGAGACCGGTCTGCAGCTTCTTGGCGGCAGCTTCCGGCGTATCGGTGCCATTGATGACGTTGGCCGATTCAACCCAGGTCTCGTTTTCGAGGTTCGGCGTACCGCGCGACAGGATCTGGTAGGTCGAGCGGATCGTCGACTTGCACTTGCCGCGCCAGGAGACGAATTCCTGCGCCAGCGGGTCCGCCATCTTCACCGGCGAGGAGTTCAGGCTGAAGAAGCCCGGCAGCGCGTTGGCGTAGATGGTGGCGAAATCCGGCGAGGCCACCCAGGACAGGAAGGTCTTGGCGGCGTCGGCGTTCTTCGAAGCAGCGTTCAGGCCCATGCCGATGTCGGTATGGTCGGAGATGTAGCAGGTGTCGCCGGCCTTCTCGACCGGCGGCGGGAAGGCGCCCATCTTGAACTGGGCCTGGGTGTTGAACAGGCCGATTTCCCACGAGCCGGCCGGGTAGATGGCGGCGCGGCCGAGCGTGAACAGGTTCTGGCTGTCCGGATAGGTCTGGGCCTCAAAGCCGTCGCCGAGATACGGCTTCCACTTGGCCAGTTCCTCATAGGGAGCGACCCAGTCCTTGTCGGTCAGCTTCTGGTCGCCCTTGATCAGCGCTGCACGGCCATCTTCGCCCTTCCAGTAGTTGGGGCCGATGTTCTGGTAGCCCATGGTCGCCGCTTCCCAGAGATCCTTGGTGCCCATCGCCATCGGGATGTAGGTGCCGTCGGCCTTGATCTTGTCGAGCGCGGCGAAGAACTCGTCACGGGTCGTCGGGATCTTGATGCCGAGCTTGTCGAAGGCGTCCTTGTTGTAGATGAAGCCGTGGATGACGGAGGCCATCGGCACGCAGAAGCTCGCCTTGCCGTCGTCGGTCTGCCAGGCGGACTTGGCAACGGGCGAGAAGTTCTCCATGCCGGGCAGCGCCGAGAGATCGGCAAGGTTACCCTTCTTGTAGAGTTCAAGCGACTTGTCGAACGGGCGGCAGGTGATCAGGTCGCCGGCCGAGCCGGCGGCGAGCTTAGCGCCCAGCGCCGCGTCATATTCGGTCGGAGCCGATGGTGCGAACACCACTTTGATGCCCGGGTTCTTGGCTTCGAAAGCCGGGATCAGCTTGTCCTTCCAGATGGCAAGGTCGTCGCCACGCCAGCTTTCGATGTTGAGCGTTACGTCCGCGGCAGAAGCCATCCCGGCCGAGCCGAGAATGCTGGTGCCCAGAAGCAGTGCCGTCAGTAGTTTCGTTGTCATGCTCAGTCTCCCTGTTGACCTTTTTCAGGTTCGGTTTTGATGAGAACAGAGGCTTTTGACCCCTTGCTCCCCTCGCAAGCCCGTTTCACCCCGATGGAAATCGGGATGACACAGGCCCTACTTCTTTGTTCGGGCATGATCTTTTCCGGGATCATGCGCCAGCGCGGAAAGGGCCGGCCGCAGCTTCTGGCCGGCCTCTTCCAGTATCTTCTGCGCCGCATCGGCGCTGTCGGCGCCGGCGGCGAGCAGAATGGCGGTCTTGACCGCGCCGCCGCTCTTTTCGAGCAGCCGCGCCGCATCATCCGTGCTGCGCCCACTGACGGCGGCGACGATGCGCGCGGCGCGGTCGCGCAGCTTGATGTTGTCAGCCATGAGGTTGACCATGTAGCCGTCATGGACATGGCCGAGATGCACGGCGGTCAGTGTCGACAGCATGTTGAGCGCGATTTTCTGGGCGGTGCCGGCGCCCATGCGCGTCGAGCCGGCGATCACTTCCGGCGGCGTTTCGAGCAAGATGGCGGTATCGGCCTGGCGGAGCAGGGCCGTGTCCCGGTTGTTGGCGATGCCGATGGTGGCCGCGCCGCGACGAGCGGCTTCCTCGACGGCGCGCACCGCATAGGGTGTCGTGCCGCTGGCGGAAAGGGCGATCAGGCAATCACCCGCGCCGATGCCGGCATTGGCGACGGCCGTCGCGGCTTCCTCGGTGTCATCCTCCGGCCCGCCGGCCAGCGTCTTGAACGCCTCGTCGCCGCCGGCGATCAGGATGGCGATACGGTCGCGCCGGATGCCGAAGGTGCCGGGCAGTTCCAAGGCGTCGGCCAGCGCCATCAGGCCGGAACTGCCGGCCGCGGCATATGCAAGCTTGCCGCCGCGGTTCAGCCTGTCGGCAATGATTTCAGCTGCTCTGGCGATGGCGGGGATGGCATTGCGGACGGCCTTGGCGGCTTCGATCTGCGCATCGACCAGCGAAACAAGGATGGCTTCCGGGGCCTGGATATCCAGCCCCTCGGCATTCCTGTGAAGCGCTTCGGTGCGCGTTTCAGCCATCCGCGTTCCTCCAATACCCGAACAATACCAAAAAAATACCACTTGTCCACATGCATTAACGAATTCGCGGGCAGGAAATCGCTGAGCCGACGAAATGCTGAGGATTTTCAATAAAATACGGCTTAATCTTTTTGAAACGGAAATTAACCCTTGGCTATTGGTATTTTATTGGTATTATCCGCCCGGAGGAGAAATCGCGTGAAATTCGTGCTCGGTATCGATGGCGGCGGCACCAGCTGCAGGGCCGCCCTGGCAACAGTGGACGGCGCTGTCGTTGGCCGTGCCAAAAGCGGCGCCGCCAACATCCGCACCGACCTCACCGGCGCGCGCTCAAACATTGTCGACGCCGCGCGGCAGGCTTTCATTGCCGCTGGACAGGATCCCGAACTGATCCCGCAAACCCCCGCCATTCTCGGCCTCGCCGGCGCCAATGTCGGCACCTACCGGCAACAGCTCGAAGCGATCCTGCCGTTCAGCACCAGCCGCGTCGAGACCGACGCCGAGATCGCGCTCGAAGGCGCCGTCGGCTCCGGTGACGGCGCCATGGCGATCCTCGGCACCGGCACTGCCTATATGGCGCGCAGAAACGGTAAATCGCGCGCCATCGGCGGTTGGGGTTTTCAGGTCGGCGACCAGGGCAGCGGCGCCCGCATCGGCCGCGATCTCCTGGAACAGACCCTGCTGGCCCATGATGGCGTGCGCGCGCGCTCGCCGCTGACCGACGCCATGATGGCCACCTTCCGCAACAATCCCGAGGACGTGGTCGAGTTCACCACCAATGCCAAGCCCGGCGATTTCGGCGGCTTCGCGCCCAAAGTGTTCGAGCATGCCGAAAAGGACGATGCCGTCGCCAACTGGATCGTCGGCAAGGCGGTCAGCGATGTCGAGGCTTCGCTCGGCGCGCTCGGCCTTCCGGATGATGCGCCGCTTTGCCTGCTCGGCGGACTGGCACCGCTTTATGCGCCGCGCCTCTCGGCACGCTACCAGGCACTGCTGAAGCCGCCGCTCGACGACGCGCTGGGCGGGGCGGTGCAGATGGCGGCGCGTCTGTTCGCCAAACCAGCGGAGGCGGCTCGATGAGCGACGCCGCCGACCAGATCTTCGCCACGCTGAAGCAATCCTCGCAAAGCGGCGCGCCGCTCTATCTGCAATTGCGCAAGAGCATCGAGGACGCCGTCAATCGCGGCCTGATCGGGCCGGGCGACGCGCTGCCGTCCGAGCGCGACATCGCCACCAAGGCCGACATTTCGCGCGTCACCGTGCGCAAGGCCGTGCAGGACCTGGTCAAGGGCGGCATTCTGGTGCAGCGCCATGGCTCCGGCACGTTCGTGGCGCCGCGCATGGAACGCGTCGAGCAGTCGCTGTCGCGGCTCACCTCGTTTACCGAAGACATGGCGCGGCGCGGCATGGCGGTGCGCTCGGCCTGGCTCGACCGCGGCCTCTACGCGCCTTCGCCCGACGAGATGATGGTGCTTGGCCTGTCGTCGAGCGAACTGGTGGCACGCGTGGCGCGCCTGCGCATCGCCAACGACACGCCGCTGGCGATCGAACGCGCCTCGCTGTCGGCCAGCGTGCTGCCCGACCCGGCGGGTATCGGTTCGTCGCTCTATGCGGCGCTGGAACTGACCGGCAACCGGCCGGTGCGCGCCGTGCAGCGCATCTCGGCCGCCAATCTCGGCGACAGCGATGCGCGGCTGCTCGAAGTGCCGCCGGGCATTGCCGGCCTGCATATCGAGCGCATTTCCTATCTGGCGAGCGGCAAGGTGATCGAATTCACCCGCTCCATCTACCGCGGCGACGCCTATGATTTCGTCGCCGAACTGCGGCTGACAGGGCCGAGCGAAGAGGGCCGACCATGATCTCCAACACCACCCATATGCAGCGCGAGATCGAGGAGATCCCGCAAGCCGTCGCCCGCCTGCTCGATGGCTCCGGCGCCGTGCTCGCCGAGGCCGGGCGCGGCATCAGGGAACGCGACCCGCAGTTTGTCGTCACCGTGGCGCGCGGTTCGTCCGACCATGCTGCGACCTTCATGAAATATGCCGTCGAACTGACCGCGGGCCTTGCCGTCGCTTCGGTCGGTCCGTCCATCGCCTCGATCTATGGCCGCAAGCTTCGCCTTGGCGGCTCGGCCTGCCTAGCGATCTCGCAGTCGGGCAAGAGCCCCGACATCGTCGCCATGGCCGAAACCGCACGCGCCGGCGGCGCGCTGACCATCGCCGTCACCAACACCGCCGATTCGCCGCTGGCGCGCGCCTCGGACTATGCGATCGACATATTGGCCGGGCCCGAGCGCAGTGTCGCGGCGACCAAGACCTTCGTTAATTCCGCTGTCGCCGGTCTCGCCTTGATGGCGCATTCCACTGGCGACGAGGCGCTTCTGGCAGCGCTGGCCCGCCTGCCCGAGCATTTCGGCAAGGCGATCGCCTGCGACTGGATGAGCGTGCTTGCCGAAACCATCGAGAAGCAGAAATCGCTGTTCATCCTTGGCCGCGGCCCTTCGGCGGCAATGGCCAACGAAGCGGCGCTGAAGTTCAAGGAAACCTGCGGCATGCATGCCGAAGCCTATAGCGCGGCCGAAGTCATGCATGGCCCGCTGGCGCTGATCGGCCCCGACTTTCCGGTGCTGGCGCTGGCCGCGCGCGACGCGTCCGAACCGTCCGTCGCTGAAGCCGCCGACGGGCTGGCGGCCAAGGGGGCACCGGTGTTCGTCACCTCGACACTGGCCAACCGCGCCACGCGCCTGCCGCATGTCGCCACTGGCCATCCGCTGACCGATCCGCTGACGCTGATCGTCTCCTTCTACGTGTTCGTCGAGGCCTTCGCCCGCCACCGGGGTCTCGATCCGGACACGCCGCGCAATCTTCGCAAGGTGACGGAGACGGTATGAGCAATCGCTTTGCCCTGACCGGCGCCCGCATTTTCGACGGCGACGACTGGCATGAGGGCCACGCGCTTGTGGTGCGCGACGGCCTCGTCGAGGCCATTTTGCCCACCGGCGCCGTCCCCTCGGACGTCCGCACCGTCGAGACCGGTGGCGGTATTCTGGCGCCGGGCTTCGTCGACATCCAGGTCAATGGCGGCGGCGGCGTCATGCTCAACGACCATCCCGATGTCGCCTCGATCGAAACCATATGCAAGGCGCATGCGCCGTTCGGCACGACGGCGCTGCTGGCGACGCTGATCACCGATACGCCCGCCATCACCGCAGCTGCGATCACCGCTGGCGAAGCCGCTGCGCTGCAAAAGATCCCTGGTTTCCTCGGCCTGCATCTCGAAGGTCCGCATTTGTCGATCGCCCGCAAGGGCGCGCATGATCCGGCGCTGATCAGGCCGATGACTGATGAAGACCAGGCAATGCTGATCGCGGCACGGCAGAAGCTGCCGGTGCTGCTCACCACGATTGCGCCGGAATCCGTCGAACCGGCACGCGTTGCGGCCTTGGCCAAGGCCGGCGTCGTCGTCAGCCTCGGTCATTCCGACACCGGTTACGCTGCCGCAAAAGCTTTCGCCGACGCGGGCGCCAGCGTGGTCACCCATCTGTTCAACGCCATGAGCCAGATCGGCAACCGCGAACCGGGCCTGGCCGGCACGGCCATCGACATCGGCACCTTGTCCGCCGGGCTGATCGCCGACGGCATCCATGTCCATCCCGCTACCATCAGGATCGCGCTCGACGCCAAACAGGGACCGGGCAAGATCGTGCTGGTCAGCGACGCGATGGCGACGATCGGCACCGACATGACCTCGTTCACGCTGAACGGCCGCACCATCTACCGCCGGGATGGGAGCCTCAGGCTCGCCGACGGGACGCTGGCGGGCGCCGATCTCGACATGATCTCGGCCGTGCGCTTCATGCACAGCGTCGTCGGTGTCGAACTCTCGGAAGCCTTGCGCATGGCCTCGCTCTATCCGGCGCAAGCGATCGGCCAGTCGCATCGGCTTGGCCGCCTTGCCAACGGCACGGCGGCGGATGTCGTTGCGCTGTCTGACGATCTTGGCATAGGAAGCGTCTGGATCGGCGGCGACAAGGTGTTCGAGGCCGGCGCTTCACGCTGAAAGCGAGGCCATGCAGACTATCGATTGTGTCGTCGCCGGAGCAGGCGTCGTCGGCCTTGCGATTGCCAGGGCCCTCGCTGAGTCGGGCCGCGAGGTGGTGGTGGTCGAGCAGGCCGACGCGATCGGCACGGTCACCAGTTCACGCAATTCCGAAGTCATCCATGCCGGGCTCTATTATGCACCGGGAAGCCTGAAGGCCCGGCTCTGCGTCGAGGGACGCCGGCGTCTCTACGCCTACTGCGCCGAGCACACCATTGCCCACAAGCGCGCCGGCAAGTTGATCGTCGCCAGCAAGGCCGGCCAGATCGACAGATTGCGGGCGATCGAGGCCAATGCGCGACGCTGTGGGGTCGACGATCTCCAGTTCTTGACGCGCGGCGAAGCCGAAAGCCTGGAGCCAGCACTGACATGCGCCGCCGCGCTGTTGTCGCCATCGACCGGCATTGTCGACAGCCATGCACTAATGCTGTCGCTGCGCGGTGACGCCGAAGCCGCCGGCGCATCTTGCGCATTCCTCACCTCATTCGCGGGGGCGACGATCGAGGCCGGCGGGATCCGGATCGACACGCGCGATGCCAATGGCGAGACCTTCGCTTTGGAGGCCGGCACCTTCATCAATGCCGCGGGCCTCGAAGCGCAGGCGGTGGCCGGCCGCATCGACGGTTTCCCAACAGATCTCATCCCCCGGCAATGGCTGGCGCGCGGGAACTATTTCGCGCTTTCAGGCCGCTCGCCATTTTCGCGGCTGATCTATCCGGTCCCGGTCGAAGGTGGCCTTGGCGTCCATCTGACGCATGACCTCGGCGGCAATGCCCGCTTTGGGCCCGATGTCGAATGGATCGACCATGTCGATTACACCGTCGATCCCGGCCGAAGCGCCGTCTTCTACGAAGCGATCCGGCGCTATTGGCCCGATCTTGCCGACGGCGCCCTGCAGCCGGCCTATGCCGGCATCCGGCCGAAACTGTCTGGTCCCGGTCAGCCTGCGGCCGATTTCATGATCCAGGGTCCGGCCGATCATGGCGCCGGGCGGATCGTCAATCTGTTCGGCATCGAGAGCCCCGGCCTGACGGCAAGCCTGGCGATCGCCGACCATGTCGTCGACCTGCTATATACGCAATTATAAGCACCGCCGGGAATCTCTCCTCTCAGGCGAACACCATGAAACCTTTTGATTTCGAGGCCGTTGTCGGAGCGCATGTCCGACGCGAAACCCAGATCGACACCGGCCGATGGAATCAAGCCGCGCAACGCCCCCAAGTCGCGACGGCAAAAGCCGCGTGACGAGAGGCCGCCCGACCAAGTTCCGCGCGAAAAGAAGCCACGCGACAAGAAAGCCTCGACCGTCGAAGCGGCAGCTCCCGGAATTGTCGACGAGACGCCGCCCCCGGAGGCCGTCGAACCCGATCCACAGCTGACGCCAGAGCAAGCCGAACAGGCACGCAAGAAATACCTGCTGAAGCGGTTCTGGATCAGCGGACGCGGCTACTGGGGACGGCACGGCGACAGACTCGGCTGGCCCTTGACGATCGGGCTGCTGATCCTGATCGTCGTCAATGTCGGCTTCCAGTACGGGATCAATGTCTGGAACCGCTCGATCTTCGACGCCATCGAGAAGCGCGACGCCCATAGCGTCTATTTCCTGAGTGCGGTGTTCGTGCCGCTCGTGCTTGGCAGCATCAGCCTTGTCGTCGCGCAGGTCTATCTGCGCATGACCATGCAGCGCCGCTGGCGCTCCTGGTTGACCACCTCGGTGATAGCGCGCTGGCTCGCCAACGGCCGCTACTACCAGCTGAACCTCGTGCAAGGCGACCACCAGAACCCCGAGGCCCGCCTCTCGGAGGATCTGCGGGTCGCCACCGAGGCGCCCGTCGATTTCGTCGCCGGCGTGATTGTCGCCACCCTGTCGGCCTCGACCTTCATCGTGGTGCTGTGGACGATCGGCGGAGCCTTGAGCTTCACATTGGGAGGGTCGACCTTCACCGTGCCCGGCTTCCTCGTCATCACGGCGGTGATCTATGCCGCGCTCACCTCGACCTCGATGTTCGTTATCGGCCGCGATTTCGTGCGGCTGTCCGAAGAGAAGAACCAGACGGAAGCCGAATTCCGCTACGTACTGACGCGCGTGCGCGAAAACGGTGAGAGCATCGCCTTGCTCGGCGGCGAGGAGGAGGAACGCAGCGGCATCGACAGGACCTTTGCCGGCGTGCTGAAGCGATGGGCGCAATTGACCGGCCAGCACATGCGCACGACGGTGGTGTCGCAGGGCTCGAGCCTGTTCGCGCCGGTCGTGCCGGTGCTGCTGTGCGCGCCAAAGTTTCTCGAAGGCTCAATGTCGCTCGGACAAGTCATGCAGGCTGCCTCCGCCTTCGCCATCGTGCAGGGCGCGTTCGGCTGGCTGGTCGACAATTATCCGCGCCTTGCCGACTGGAACGCCTCGGCCCGGCGCATCGCCTCGCTGATGATGTCGCTCGACGGGCTGGAGCGCGCCGAGCAGAGCAACGAGCTGGGGCGCATCCTTCACGGCGAGACCAAGGGCGATACGATGCTCTCCCTCGACAATCTCTCGGTGACGCTGGACGACGGCACGTCAGTGGTCAAGGAAACGGAAGTCGGGGTCGAAGCGGGCGAGCGGGTGCTGGTGTCCGGCGAATCCGGCTCGGGCAAGTCAACACTGGTGCGGGCGATTGCAGGCCTCTGGCCATGGGGAAGCGGCAGCGTCAATTTCCATCCCGACAAGCGATTGTTCATGCTGCCGCAACGGCCCTACATCCCGTCCGGCACGCTGCGTCGGGTGGTCGCCTACCCCGCGGCCGCCAACCACTGGAAGCTCGAGCAGATCAAGGCGGCCCTCGACAAGGTCGGCCTCGGCCACCTCGCCGGCCGGATCAAGGAGGAAGCGCCCTGGGACCAGACCCTGTCGGGTGGCGAAAAGCAGCGGGTCGCCTTCGCACGCCTCTTGCTGCATCGCCCAGACATCGTCGTGCTGGACGAGGCGACTTCGGCGCTGGACGAAAAAAGCCAGGACCAGATGATGGAAACGGTGATCCGCGAATTGCCCGAGGTCACCATGGTCAGCGTGGGGCACCGCGCCGAACTGGAAGCCTTCCACACCCGCAAGATCACGCTGGAACGGCACAAGGGCGGCGCAAAACTGGTCGGGGATATCGACCTTGTGCCACGCAAGCGCAAACGCGGCCTGATCCACCGCGCCTTGTGGGGCTCCGGCAATGGGAAGGCCAAGTAAGCTGGACCAGGGGGTCTATCTGGTTGTCTGGACGCGATGCCTGACGGACGTGCTCCTGATAGATCTCATCGGCTCGTTCCAACAGTGAATCAGCCTTGGCGGTCGAACCGCTAATTGAACTCGAGCCTGTTGATCTTGGCGATCAAATCGCTGTCTAAATTCAGCATGGCCTCAGCGACATCGACATGACCTTTGGCAATTGCCTGAGCAGCCATTGCCGACAAGAGCATCGATTGATCCCAAGCCTCGTTTCGATGGAGACTGACGATCTCGCCAAGATTCGCCACAGCACGGTGATAGTCCTCGCCGCACTCGGTCGGGATCTCAGGTCCGTGGCCCGTTCTCCTGGCAACTTCAATAGCCGCAGGTAGCTGGAAGAATGAAGAGTCGATAGGCGTTCGCGTCTCAGTCGCGATTTTCACAATGTGCGGAACAGCCGCGTATGAGGCGGTATAAACGTCACCTTGGTGGCAAAGGCTTGACCAGAGGCTGTACCACGGCTCCTCCTGATAGCCGTTCCTAGGACTTGTGGCTAAGCGGAGTTCCCGGAGTAACCTCGGAACGTTCGCCGCGCGGCCATACGCATGCTGCAGTTCGCCCCATCGGTGGTCTTCAAATGCGAGCATCGGACTATCCTACCTTCAGAGCATCATGATCCAACACTACCAGCCACGGCCGGGTTTGCAGCGTCTACAACCTAGGACGCATAGAGATCCTTGTAGGTTTCGCGCAGAAGATTCTTCTGCACCTTGCCCATCGTGTTGCGCGGCAATTCGTTGACGAAGATCACCTGCTTCGGATGCTTGTATTTTGCCACGCGCCCGGCGATGGCGCCGAGGATTTCGGCGCCGGTGATCCGCGATGCCGGCGCCCGCACGACGACCGCGGTGACGCCTTCGCCGAAATCCGGATGGGCGACGCCGATCACGGCGCTCTCGCTCACCCCGTCGAGCGCGTCGATCTCGCTTTCGAGCTCCTTCGGATAGATGTTGTAGCCGCCCGAAATGATCAGGTCCTTGCCGCGGCCGACGATGTGGACATAGCCTTCGGTGTCAACCGTGCCGAGATCGCCTGTGATGAAGAAACCGTCGGCGCGGAATTCCGCCTTGGTCTTTTCCGGCATGCGCCAGTAGCCGCCAAACACGTTCGGACCCTTGACCTCGATCATGCCGACCTCGCCCTGTGCCAGAGGTTTGCCGCTGTCGGGATCGGCAATGCGCAGCGACACGCCAGGCAAGGGGAAGCCGACCGTGCCGGCGCGCCGTTCGCCCTCATAGGGGTTCGACGTGTTCATGTTGGTCTCGGTCATGCCGTAGCGTTCGAGGATGGCGTGGCCGGTGCGCTCGCGCCAGGCCTTGTGCGTCTCGGCCAGCAGCGGCGCCGAACCGGACACGAACAGTCGGATATTCTTAGCCGTCTCACGGTCCAGGCCGTCTTGTTGCAAAAGCCTGGTATAGAAGGTCGGCACGCCCATCAGCGCCGTGGCACGCGGCAGCAGCGCGACGATGCGGGCCGGATCGAATTTCTGCTCGAACAGCATCGAGGCGCCGGCCATCAGGATGACATTGGTGGCGACGAACAGGCCGTGCGTATGGAAGATCGGCAGCGCGTGGATCAGCACATCGTCTGAGGTGAAGCGCCATTGCTCGACCAGCACCCGCGCGTTCGAGGCGAGGTTTTCATGGCTGAGCATGGCGCCTTTCGAACGGCCGGTGGTTCCCGACGTATAGAGGATCGCGGCGAGATCATCCGCGCCCCGCTCGACATCGTGAAGATCGGACGCCTGTCGCGATGCCTGGTCCGTAAGGGATCCCCGGCCATTGCGATCGAGGGTGACCACCACGGCGCCGGATGGCTCGACCATGCGCCCGATATCGGCCGACTTCGCCGGATCGCAGACGATGACCCGAGGTGCCGCATCCTCGAAGAAATAACCGAGTTCGGTCAGGGTATAGGCGGTGTTGAGCGGCAGGAAGACGGCACCGGCGCGGACGCAGGCGAGATAGAGCAACAGCGCCTCCGGGCTCTTCTCGACCTGCACGGCGACCCGGTCACCGGGCTCGACGTCCAGTTGCAGCAGCGCATGCGCGAGCTGTGCCGACCGCGCCAGCATGTCGCCATAGCTGAGCGAGCGCCCGTCGTCGGTCTCCATCAACAGACGCCCGCGCGCCGGCATCCGGGACCGGAACGCATCGAACAGATGATTGCTCATGAAGTTTTCCCTGGGTGGCGGCAATGGCGGCACCGGCCATGCTCTTCGAGGGTGTATGCGCCGGCGGCGAAGAGTTCGCGTTTCCTAGCCACGCCGTCAAGACCGCCAACAGCGGTCCAGCGCCTCACGTCTGCCGAAAGATCGCTAGTGATCGCGGCAAGGGCCGCCAAAGGGAATGATCGTTACCGCCTGGCGCGTTCGGCCGCGACGGCGGCTTTTGCGATTTCGCCTTGCTTGAAGCGTTCCATGCACATGGCAGCCGTCAGCTGGTAGTGATCGATCAAGGCCTGGACGGCGCCGTCGGCATTGCCGTCCAGCGCGCTTTCGGCGATCAGCCGGTGTTCGCCGAAATCGTCGCGCCGGATGCCTTCGCGGTCATTGGCCATTTGCCGGTAGCGATAAGCGTGATCGGAAAGCTGATCGCAGAAGCCCACCAGCCAGTGCGACCGGCAGGCCGAGATCAGCACCCTATGGAAGGTGCGGTGCAATTTCTCCCAATCGGGATCGAGCGACGTGGCATTTTGCGGCGAAAGACGTGAGGCGCGGCCCAGGCGATGCAGCGCCAGCACCAGCTGTTCCTCCCATTCGGCGGTGCGGTGGGCAATGGATTCGCGGAGCGCCCGCTCTTCGAGCCAGCAGCGGGTGCGCGTCAGCTCCTCGAGCTCTGTCGCACTGACCGGCATGATGAAAAAGCCACGCTGGTCGTGGCGGCCGAGGAGCCCCTCGGAGGCAAGTCGGTTAAGGGCTTCACGAACCGGGGAGGCGCCGGCGCCATACTTGGAAACAACCCACTCGACCCGCAGCTTGCTTTCGGTTTCAAGAGCGCCGCCGAGGAGATCATCCCGCAATTGCTGGTAGACCGTAGTGGCAAGCGTGCTCTTGGCTCCTGTGCCGTCGTCGTTCAGGTTGGCAGCTCCGTATGTCAAAGTTGACCCCTTGTCCCCATTTTTCTCTGGGCAATTCGAGTCCGAGAAGCATCCCTTCCGTACACGTACCATACAGTGCTTGCGTCCATAGGCTCAAGCACAAGATGTGCGCTATTGTACTTAAGCACAAAGGAATGTGCCCCGATCTGCATCCGATCGCGGAAAATCGCGCGTCTCTACAACCAGTAGAAACTTAACGTGTTTTGTATGCACGCAGGATCATCTGTTTCTGGTGTGCCCATGCATGCATCTTTTCTGTCGCGCGCAAAGACAGCGGATGGTTCGCCCGAATCAGGTCTTCTCAGCGAATCTGGTTCGGGCAGGGCGTACCCTGAAAGTGCGGCGTTCGCACAACGGCTCTTGGCCGACCTGTTGGATTGAAACGGGATGATCGCGGTGAGTTTAGCCGGCGGCCTTGTCGGCCGCCGTCCTGATCGCCTCGATGTTGGCGCGGTAGGCTTCAACACTGCCGCCCTTGAAGATGGCGGCACCCGCCACCAGTACATCGGCGCCAGCGGATGTGACCAGGGGGGCTGTTTCCGGGGAGACACCACCGTCGATCTCGATGCGGATCGGCCGGTCGCCGATCAGCGCCTTGACCCGTCTCACCTTGTCGACCATGGCAGGGATGAAAGCCTGGCCGCCGAAACCCGGATTGACGGTCATGATCAGGATCAGGTCGAGCCGGTCGAGCACATATTCGATCATGGTTTCCGGCGTCGCCGGATTGAGCGACACGCCGGCCTTCTTGCCGAGGTTCCTGATGGTCTGCAGCGAGCGGTCGAGATGCGGCCCGGCCTCCGCATGCACCGTCATGCCGTCACAGCCGGCCTCGGCGAAGGCGGCGAGATAGGGATCGGCCGGCGCAATCATCAGATGGCAGTCGAAGAAGGCCTTGGTGCGGTTGCGGATCGCCTTGATGACGGGCGGGCCAAAGGTGATGTTGGGGACGAAATGGCCATCCATGACATCGAGATGGATCCAGTCGGCGCCGGCGGCCGCGACGGCCTCGACCTCGTCGCCGAGTTTCGAGAAGTCCGAAGCCAGCACCGACGGTGCGATCAAGGTCTTTTTGCTCATCGTGCGGCCTTTCCGAGCGCCCTTGTTCATTCGGCTCTGAACCGACTGCGTAATGCGCTCCAGGTAACTTGTCGAGGGCGCAGGCATGGCGGCTCCACAGGCTTGGGTGACGTTGCTGCGTTGCCGCCAATTCCCACTTGCCCCCTGGCATGAAGAAAAAACCCGCCGGATTGCTCCGGCGGGTCTCTGGTCTGGCGTCAAGCAGATGGCTACTGCTGCTGGAGCTTCAGGATCCTGTTTGGTACCGGCTGCTGATCGGTCTGCGGCTGGCGCCGTGGCAGGACCTGCTGCAGCAGCAGTCCCGGGTTAAGCTCCAGCGACGGCTGTCCGCGCATCGGCCGGCAGTTGGGAAAGCGCCCAATCGTGCCTTCCGGGCAGCGCCGCCTGAAGATCGGCTGGCACTGGCCATTGATCATCTGCGAGCCCGGAGCGCATTCCGTCTGCTGTCTTGGTTTGCGGCATGCGCCGTTGACCACCTCGGTCCCACGCGGACAGACACAGTCGCCATTCTGGTTGTGGACCTGGCCGCGTATGTCGCACTGCTGCTGTTGCGGCTGCTTGCGCCGGCAGGCATTGCCTTGCACCTCGGTACCCCTCGGGCAGACGCAATTGCCGTCGGAATCGTGGACCTGGCCACGGATAGTGCACTGGTCGGGCTTCGGCCGGACCGGTCGGCAGACGTTGCCCCTGACTTCCGTGCCTTCCGGGCAGACGCAATCGCCATTGGCGTTGTGGATCTGGCCACGGATCGTGCACTGGTCAGGCTTCGGCCGGACCGGACGGCAGGCACCATTGCGTACCTCTGTCCCTTGCGGGCAGACACAATCGCCATCGGCATTCTGGATCTGACCACGGATGGTGCACTGCTCAGGCTTCGGCCGGGCCGGACGGCAGGCACCGTTGCGCACCTCGGTCCCTTGTGGGCAGACGCAGTCGCCATCGGCATTGTGGATCTGGCCACGGATGGTGCACTGCTCAGGCTTCGGCCTGTCTCTCACACATGCATTCGCTTGCCTGTCGAGATGCGTGCCGTCAGGGCAGTAGCAGCCATTGCCGTCCGAAGTCGGGACCGAACCGGGTATGGTGCAGCCTGGCTTGTCGGTCCTGACGCAGGCGCCGTTCTCCAGCGCCGTGCCGCGCGGGCAGATGCAGCGCCCGTCCTCGGTGCGGATCTGGCCTTCGAGCAGCACGCAGCGCTTCGGCGGCGGCACGGGGAGCGGCAGAAGGTTGGTGCCGCCGCCGGTGCACTGGCCGTTGCGGAAGGTGGTGCCTTCCGGGCAGACGCAGCGGCCAGCATCGTTCATGACGAAGCCTGGCGAGCACTCCTTCTTCATCTCATGGGTGATGATGAAGGGGTGGCACGCATAGGCCTTGCCACGATCGCCCTGCGCGTTGGTCTGATCACCGCCCAGCACGTCGCCGCCGCCCTGCACCCGCGTATCAGGAGACAGGACGCCAACGCAGTTCTGGCCGTTGACGTTGCCCTGCAGATTGGCCAGGCGGCCATCGTCGGGGATGACCACGGTGACGTGATGCGACTGGCTTTCGCCGGCGCCGAGCGTCAGGTTGGCAATGCAGGAGGCCGGCAGTGTCGTCGGCTCCGGCGAACAGCCGAAGGGCGGGTCGATCGAGGTGATCGCAACGCCATCCAGCCGGCCGAGGCCTTCCACGCCGATCGCATCACCGATGCGAACCGGACCGGAGAAGGGGCTCGTTCCATCATTTGTGATGGTGATGTCGAACGAGCAGGGCTGGCCGAGCCGGCATTCGCGGTCGCCGGTCTTTTCGACACGGATGGTCGAAGAGCCGCCGCCCTTGGCGCAGGCCTGGCCGATCGGATAGACGACGTCGTCGCCTTGCGCCGGCCCGTAGGAGCCGCGCGCGCAGTTCTCGAACTCGCCATTGGCCGAGACCGTCACGTCGAAGTGGCGGCTGGTCCCAGGCGTCATGACGGCGCCCGGAATCTGGCACGACAGCGCATTGGCCGGGACCGGTCCGCATGCCCATTCCGCACCGTCAGGAGTGACGGTCTGGATCTGGACGGGCGCGCCGCCCGATACCAGCGTGGCGGCATCGTTGACCCGCACCGGACCGGTGGGGGCCGCGGTGCCGCCGTTGGAGACGGTGATACGGCAAGATACGACCGCGGCACCGGCCAGCGAGCCACTGCACACCTTGGTGATCCGCAGACCGGGCTGGCCGCCATTGGGATGACGGATGCGTTCCTTGGCGCAGGCCTTGTTGTTGGCAAGGTCGACCTCACCGGGGATGGCCTTGACCGCGGCGCAGTTCTCGACCGTATCCGACTGGTAGCCGGCCGGCATGACCGCCTTGACGAAGATTGGCGTCGAGGCGCCCGCCGGCAACGAGATGCCGGCATTGTCGCAGCGGAACTGGCCGGGGCCGTTCGGACCGCAAGTCCAGGGCGGGCTTGGGCCGAAAGTCGAAGAGGCCGGGGCGCCGCCGGGGTAGTTGTCGATCACCGTCAGCGGCCCGCTATAGGTTGATGTGCCGTTGTTGATGATGTCGATGACGAAGAGACAGACGCCGTCGGCCGTGCAGACCTCGGTGCGGGCACGCTTCTTCAGGATCAGGTCGACCTTCTTCTCGACCGGCGGCTGGCAGTCGCGGTCACGATCGCCACGGCGGCAGATCGGGATCGAGGCGCAGCCCCTGTCGTTTTGCTGGCTGCCGAACAGCGGCTTGCCGCTGGCCGGATAATTGTAGGTGGCGCAGTTACGCAACACCTGGCCTTGCCAGCCGCCGGCCGGCCTGAAGCCGAGCTTGAGGTCGACAAAGGCGCCCGGATTGAGCGTGGTCACCGGATAGGTGCACGTCATCGGGGTGGCGCCGGGCACGCAGACCCAGGGCGGATTGGGCCCTGAACTCAGCGTCGAGCCGGCCGGCAGCGTCACCTCGTCGAGCACGATCTTGCCGTTATAGGGCGCGGTGCCGACATTGGTGACCCTGATGGTGAAGTCGCAGCCGCCGGCCATGGTGCAGCGCGGCACATCGGCATGCTTTTCCACCTTGAGGTCCGGTTCCTTGTCCCGTGGCGGACATTTCAGGTCCGGCGGGATGACGATGTCTATGGTCTGCGTGCAGCACAGGCCCCAGCCTTCCTTCGGGCCAGCATAGGTGTTGATGCCCGTGACGATGATATGGATCGTCTCGCCGGGTGACGCGCCGACGATCTTCCAGTCGAGCACGCCGCCACCCACCGGCACCTTCTGGGCGTCGGGGAGGATGCTGATGCCCGATGTGGTGGTCGAAAGCTGCACCCACTTGCCGCCCATCTCGGGGCCGACCGGCATGTGGTAGATGAAGGCACCACCGCCGGGCACGCAGTCGACCGTGCCGCGTTCGACCTTGAAGCATTCATGGTCGGTCGGAGGCGGGGGCTGCTTGTCGCATTTGGTGACGTCGATCTTGATCGACGTTTTTTCGCCGGTCGCGATGTTGCCGTCGTCCGGCTTGCCCGGATCCTGCGACGGGATGATGGAGCCCGTGCCGGTTCCGTTCGTCACCTTGATCAGGCCCTGGTTGTCGACCATCGTCGGCGCGGGAAACGCCGCGTGGTCGATCTTGGCCGTGATCTGGAAAGTGATGACGCGTTCATTGGGAGCGCCGACGCCGTCGAGATCGTCGGCGGAAAGCCGGAAATCGGAAACCGTCGCCGTATCGTTGGGATTTGTCGACGTGCTGATCGAAGCGCCGGGCAAAGGCCCGCCGGACGAATCCGTGCCGTCGCCGGCCACATGCACGCTGACGATCTGCAGGCCGTGCGGAAGCACGTCCTTGAAGTCGAGCTGGGCTTTCTTCAGCAGGGCCGCCAGGCTCGGGTTGGCAAAATTCTGCGGATCGCCGCGCACGCCGAAGCTCAGGAAATATTCGACATAGTCGCAGCTTCGTTGTCCGCCTTTCTTGGTGAAGAAGGGCACGAGCCGGCCCGGCTCCGGATTGACGATGCGTGGGTTGTCGAAATCGAGCTTGGGCTGGGTAACAGCGGTGTAGACATCAAAGGCGAAGCTTTGCACCGGGGTTAGGGTGGCGACCGCGATACCGGCCGCCATCAGCCAGCGCGCGCCGCGCCTGGCGTATGACAGGGGTTTCATGATCGTCTCCATGACAGTTGACTGCTTGTCGCTTGAGTTGTTTTCCGCGAGCGGGGAGAGTGCGAGATTTTTCATCTTCCCCTCCTCAACGTTCGCAGCTGACGGCTGGGGTGCGGAGCGGCAAGGTCATCTTGCAGCAAGGGTAGTAGCCACCCTTGTCCTTGTCGGACTTCCTGTAGAAGCAAAGTCCAACATCCACTCTGTCGCCCGGATAATGGCCGGTGATGTTGATCGTGTAGGGCTTGCCGGGCGCATGCGACATGGGTGAAGTCACCCCGACGCCTGGCGTCCTGGACTGGGCCTTGATCGAATCGCCGCCGAAGCCGGCATGGTCATGGAGATAGAGATCCGCCTCGAGGCCCGAAGGCGTGCAGTAGTACTGGACGTCCTCGACATCGAGACAGGGAGGCAGATTGCCGGGCGGTGGGAAGTCCGGCGGATAGAAGGGGGGCAGATAGCCGCCCGGGATTTCTTCATAATAGCCGGCACGGCCCTCGCAGGGATGCCAGACGGCGACGTCGCCGACATGGCCTTCCACCTCGGGATCCTCGAAATAGCCGTCGAAATCGACGAACCAGGAACCGAAGGGCGGCACGTTGGCCGGCTTGACCAGTTCCTTGGGCGTGATCTGGACGCCATGCACCGCGAGCGGCCCGCCGGCGGCGAGCTGGTCGGCAAGGGCTGGATTGTCACGCAGTTTGTCGCCGGTGTTGACCAGAGTCTGGGTGCAGACCGAGGTGTCGAGATTGCCGTCGGCGTCATAGCCATATTGCAGGTCGAGACCGCCGGCCGACTGCCGGTTGCCTTGGGGAAAACCGACCGCATATTCCTGCGGCGCTTCCACCCAGACCGATTCGGTCGCCGGATCGTCCGGGTTCTCAAGCCAGTAGCGGATGACCTCGCCCTTGCCGGAATCGGCGAAGCGGCTGTAATCGTAGCGGTTTTCGACCGGGCCGCGCTGCGCCAGGTACATGAAGCCGCTGTTGTCGAAGGCGATGTCGGTGACCGCGTAGTCCTTGTCGGCCTTGACCGTCAATTCCCAGCGCGGGTCGCCGGCAAAGGTGCCGTCGCGGGCAATGCCCACCGACCAGATTTCTGACTTTTCGCCGACCGAATAATAGAGCCGGCCGCCATGATAGGAGACGGCCCAGACACGGCGTTCATCCTGCGTGTAACCCCAGGTCTCAGGGTCTTCCGAGTCGAAGGCGGCACCTTGTATGTCCATCACCGCGCCGTCGTCGGCGACCGGAGCCAGTCCATGCGCCGGGCGCCCGGCGACGCCATGATCGAAGGTGTCGATCAGTGCGCCGTTGGCATCGATGCGATGGATCAGGCCGGTGTCGAGGTCGGAGGCGAAGAACTGGCGGTGGTTGGGATCGAAGGTGATATTTCCGATGCCGGGACCGCTGTTGGTGTCGATGTCGGCGAATTTGGCGACCTGGCCGGTGATGCCGTCGATTTTCCAGATGGTGCCCGGTCCGCCGCCATTTTCGGTGCCGAACTGGCCTTTCATGAAGGTGGCGCCTGATGTACCGCGGCGCTGCCGCTCCGGCCTGCCGTCACTGTCGGCGTCCGGCGTGACGATCTCGATGCCGTGCAGCGAGGTGGCGGCGGCGTAAAGGTTGGGAATGCCGGACGGCACACCATCGCGCACGCCGTCATCATAGGTAAGGCCGAACACTTCGCCGATCTGGCCTGATGTCACCTCGAAAGGCGGCGGGGTAAAGACGAGTTGGCCCGAGGCCGGGCCGCCGAGATGCGAAACGTCGAACACGCGCAAGGTGGCGCGCGTTGTGTCGATGAAGGTTTCGTCGACCGGATCGACGCCGGGCGGCAGGCCCTCATCCAAATTGGGAATGACGGTTCCGGGAAAGCCGGTGACCGCCATCGAGCCGGGATAGATGATCTGGGTTTCCTGCGCCTGGGCAGTGCCGGTAAGCCAAAGGCCGGCGGCAAGTGCCAGGGCCACCAAACCGCCACCGGCATAAGCGGTGCGGCGCAAGTAGCCATAGAGAGACGATGCGAACGAGCCGCGGATGCGAGACATGGCACTACCCCCGTAGTCCAGGGGAGAAACGTCCGGGGCCGCCGCGCAAATCAGGGCAGGGCGCGGCGGTCCGGCTCGTTCTTCCCTGATCGAATTGTCTGCTTTCCTCGAAATCACGATACGCCTGCTCTTACGCAGGGTCAACGGAATCAGCGGAAAGCCCAGCGCATCGACTCCGTCCCGAAGGCGGTGGTCGCGCCGAGCTCCTGTTGTTCCCGGAGACCTGGGAGTCTCAGGGTTGCTGGTCATGGGGGCTTCCTTTCCGGGCCGCACCATGCAGCACCTGGACGTCAGTCGCGCGCGGAGGTGGAAAGGTTCATGGAAGCGTTGCGCAGAATGCTTGCGCCCGATGCCGCCTGTTCTTATATACGCGCCAAGCCGTGCGGCGCCGGAACAACGGTGACCGAACGGGATTTCTTATGAACAGGGGCTTTCGTCGGAACGCCTTCATGGGTCCTGAAAAGCCTGCTTAGAGGAGAGACTAGAAAAATGGCAAAAGTAATCGGTATCGATCTCGGCACCACCAACTCCTGCATCGCCATCATGGATGGCAAGGAACCGAAGGTGATCGAGAATGCGGAAGGCGCGCGCACGACGCCTTCCATCGTCGCCATCTCGGGCGACGGCGAACGTCTGGTCGGCCAGCCGGCCAAGCGCCAGGCGGTCACCAATCCTGAAAACACCATCTTCGCGGTCAAGCGCCTGATCGGCCGCCGCTATGACGATCCGGTGACGGAAAAGGACAAGAAGCTTGTCCCCTACAAGATCGTCAAGGGCGACAATGGCGATGCCTGGGTCGAGGCCGGCGGCAAGAAGCAGTCGCCCTCGCAGATCTCGGCCATGATCCTGCAGAAGATGAAGGAAACGGCGGAAGCCTATCTCGGCGAGAAGGTCGAGAAGGCGGTCATCACCGTTCCGGCCTATTTCAATGACGCCCAGCGCCAGGCGACCAAGGATGCCGGCAAGATCGCCGGCCTGGAAGTGCTGCGCATCATCAACGAGCCGACCGCGGCAGCCCTCGCCTACGGCCTCGACAAGAAGGAAGGCAAGACCATTGCCGTCTATGACCTTGGCGGCGGCACGTTCGACATTTCGGTGCTCGAGATCGGCGACGGCGTGTTCGAGGTGAAGTCGACCAATGGCGACACCTTCCTCGGCGGCGAGGATTTCGACATGCGCCTGGTCGAGTATCTGGCGGCCGAGTTCAAGAAGGAACAGGGCATCGACCTGAAGAACGACAAGCTTGCCTTGCAGCGCCTCAAGGAAGCGGCTGAAAAGGCCAAGATCGAGCTGTCGTCGACGACGCAGACCGAAATCAACCTGCCGTTCATCACTGCCGACGCGACCGGCCCGAAGCACCTGACGCTGAAGCTGACGCGCGCCAAGTTCGAAAGCCTGGTCGAGGATCTCGTCCAGCGCACCATCGAGCCCTGCAAGGCGGCGCTCAAGGATGCTGGCCTGAAGGCTGGCGAGATCGACGAAGTGGTCCTGGTCGGCGGCATGACCCGCATGCCCAAGATCCAGGAGATCGTGAAGCAGTTCTTCGGCAAGGAACCGCACAAGGGCGTCAACCCGGATGAGGTCGTCGCACTCGGCGCCGCCATCCAGGCCGGCGTGCTGCAGGGCGACGTCAAGGACGTGCTGCTGCTCGACGTGACGCCGCTGTCGCTTGGCATCGAGACGCTGGGTGGCGTGTTCACCCGGCTGATCGAACGCAACACGACGATCCCGACCAAGAAGAGCCAGGTGTTCTCGACCGCTGAGGATAGTCAGTCGGCCGTGACCATCCGCGTCTTCCAGGGCGAGCGTGAAATGGCCGCCGACAACAAGGCGCTCGGCCAGTTCGACCTGGTGGGCATCCCGCCGGCTCCGCGCGGCGTGCCGCAGATCGAGGTCACGTTCGACATCGACGCCAACGGCATCGTCAACGTTTCGGCCAAGGACAAGGGCACCGGCAAGGAGCACCAGATCCGCATCCAGGCATCGGGTGGTCTTTCGGACGCCGACATCGAGAAGATGGTCAAGGACGCCGAGGCCAATGCCGAGAGCGACAAGAAGCGGCGTGCCGTGGTCGAAGCCCGCAACCAGGCCGAGGCGCTGGTGCATTCTTCCGAGAAGTCGCTGAAGGAATATGGCGACAAGGTCTCGGAAGCCGAGCGCACGGCGATTTCCGATGCGATCGCGGCGCTGAAGACCGCGGCCGAGGGCGACGACGCGGCCGACATTGAGGCCAAGAGCCAGGTGCTTGCCGAAGCTTCGATGAAGCTCGGCCAGGCCATGTACGAGGCCTCGCAGAAGGAAGCGGCGGAAGCCGACGCCAAGGCGGACGCCGCCAAGGACTCTGATGTGGTCGATGCCGACTTCGAGGAAATCAACGAGGACGACGACAAGAAGAAGTCGGCCTGAGCCACTTGTCGGCAAGATAATGCAGAAAGCCCGGCGCAAAGCCGGGCTTTTTTGCAACCCTTTGTAGAAAAATCACCGAAAATCACAGACGGGACAGCGCTGGCCCTAGCATCCGGGCAGCACCGCTCCTAAATCGAGAAAACGTGCCGGCAAACGACGCCACAAGCATCAAGACGTTGAGCATCCGGACTGCGGGAAAAAATGAAAGCTGATTTCTACGAAACGCTGGGCGTGCAAAAGGGCGCCGACGAGAAGGAGCTCAAGAGCGCTTTCCGCAAGCTCGCCATGCAGTTCCATCCCGACCGCAATCCCGGCGATCATTCCTGCGAGCACAAGTTCAAGGAAATCAACGAAGCCTACGAGACGCTGAAGGACCCGCAGAAGCGCGCGGCCTATGACCGTTTCGGCCACGCCGCCTTCGAACAGGGCGGCATGAATGGCGGCGCGCAAGGCTTTGGCGCCGGCGGCTTCGCCGACATCTTCGAGGATATTTTCGGCGACATGATGGGCGGGCGGCAGCGCCGCTCGTCCGGGGGCCGCGAGCGCGGCGCCGATCTGCGCTACAATATGGAAATCTCGCTGGAAGAGGCTTTTGCCGGCAAAACCGCGCAGATCCGCGTGCCGGCTTCGATCTCGTGCTCGGAATGTTCGGGCAGCGGCGCCAAGCCGGGGACCCAGCCGGTGACCTGCTCGATGTGCAACGGCCACGGCAAGGTGCGCGCCACGCAAGGCTTCTTCTCGATCGAACGCACCTGCCCGCAATGCCAGGGCCGCGGCCAGACCATCAAGGATCCGTGCCCGAAATGCGCCGGCCAGGGCCGCGTCACGGAGGAACGTTCGCTGTCGGTCAACATTCCAGCCGGCATCGAGGACGGCACCCGCATCCGGCTGGCCAATGAGGGCGAGGCCGGCCTGCGCGGCGGGCCTTCGGGCGACCTCTATATTTTCCTGGCGGTAAAGCCGCACGAATTCTTCCAGCGCGATGGCGCCGATCTCTACTGCAAGGTGCCGATCTCGATGACGACGGCCGCGTTGGGCGGCTCCTTCGAGGTGACGACGCTGGACGGCACCCAGACCAAGGTGAAGGTGACCGAAGGCACGCAGAACGGTCGCCAGTTCCGCCTCAAGGGCAAGGGCATGCCGGTGCTGCGCCAGCCCAATGTCGGCGATCTCTACATCCAGACCGCGGTCGAGACGCCGCAGAACCTCACCCGGCGCCAGCGCGAATTGCTGGAAGAGTTCGAACAGCTCTCCTCGCAGGACAATTCGCCGCAATCGAGCGGGTTTTTTGCCCGCATGAAGGATTTCTTCGAATCCTTCGGCGAACGTTGACAGACCAGGAATGGCGCGTGATCAGATGAAACGCGCCGCATCCCAGGACGCGACCAAATCTATCTTATCCACGACATCGGCAGGGTCGTGCCTTGCCTTGCGCTGCTCAGGTGTTAAGTAACCTGGGGGAAGCGCTGAGGAGAGCTTGCATGACACGTGGTCCCGGCCTGCGGAAGGCGCTTGCCGAAAAGTTCGACGACGAGCTCAAGTTCTTCAAGGGCTGGATCGACAAGCCGAAGACGGTCGGCTCGATCGTTCCGACGAGCTCGATCACCGCGCGCAAGATGGCCTCGATCGTCAATCCCAGGTCTGGCCTGCCGGTGCTTGAGGTCGGTCCCGGCACAGGCGTCATCACGCGTGCCATCCTGGCCCAGGGTGTGCGGCCCGAAAACCTCTATGCCGTCGAATACAACACGGATTTCGTGCGCCATTTGCGCGGGCTCTATCCCGGCGTCAACATCATCGAGGGCGATGCCTTCAACCTCAACGCCACGCTTGGCGAGAGGAGCGGCATGATCTTCGATTCCGTCGTATCGGGCGTGCCGCTGCTCAATTTCCCTGTCGCCCAGCGCATCGCCTATATCGAGAGCCTGCTCGACCGCATCCCGGCCGGACGTCCGATCGTGCAGCTGACCTACGGCCCGATGTCGCCGATCCCGGCCGGCCGTGGTGACTACACGGTCAAGCATTTCGATTTCATCTTCCGCAACATCCCGCCGACGCAACTCTGGATCTACCGCCGCGAAGCGCACTAGGGTGGTGCCGATATTCAGGTCAGGCCGGTCTGCAAATGGCGGCTCCCTGCGCTTCCGGTGCTCACGTACGAAAAGTACGCTCCGCTCCGGTTCTCGGAAGCCACTATTTTCGACTCGGCCTGACCTGAATCTCAGCACACCCTTCACGCGTTTGTCCTCAAATCGGTTTCGATTTTTCGGCTGCGGCGCGTTGATTTGATCGAACCTTGGCTGTACCTGTCCGGGAACAAGGGTGGCCAATGGCAGTGATCCCGAAAATCCTCGTCTTCGCCGGCTCGGTGCGCAGCGGCGCCTATAGCGGCAGGACCGCCGACGTAGCGCAGAAGGAACTTGCGGTGCAGGGCGCCGAGGTCACCCGCATTTCGCTCGCCGATTATCCCTTGCCGATCCTCGACGAGGATCTGGAGAAGGAAAAGGGTGTGCCCGAAAATGCCCACAAGCTTGCGCGGCTGATCATCGCCCATGACGGGCTGCTGATTGCCACGCCGGAATATAACGGCTCGATCCCGCCGCTGCTCAAGAACACGATCGACTGGGTGAGCCGCGTGCGCAGGCATGGCGGCCGGACGGTCAGGCCGCTTGCCGGCAAGGTTGCCGGGCTGTGCTCGTCGTCCAACGGCCACTTTGCCGGCATACGCTGCGCCAACCATCTGCGCGCCGTTCTGGTGCGTTGCCAGATGGAGGTGGTGACGCCGGAATGCTCGGTGCCGGACGGCGGCGACGCCTTTGACGAAGGCGGCAATTTCCGTGACGAAAGACTGTACAAATCGATGGAGCATCTATGCCGCACGCTGATCGAAACCTCGCGCATGCTGTCGACCCGGATCGAGGCGTGATCGCCGCAACCATGCAGCCCCACTCCATGAAGGAAAGACTGATCGTCGGCCTCGACGTGCCGACCGTGAAAGAGGCCGAGCAGGCGGTGCGCGAACTCGACGGCGTCGTCTCCTTCTACAAGATCGGCTATCAGCTGGCCTTTGCCGGCGGGCTCGACTTCGCCAGGGAACTGGCCAGCGGCGGGACAAAAATCTTCCTCGACATGAAGCTGCTCGACATCGACCACACGGTGGCCAAGGGCGTCGAGAACATCGTCAAGATGGGCATGACCATGCTGACCATCCACGCCTATCCGAAGGCAATGAAGGCGGCGGTGGAAGCGGCGCGGGGCAGCGAGCTTTGCCTGCTCGCGGTGAGCGTGCTGACCTCGATGGATGAGCAGGACATGATCGATGTCGGCTATGAATATGACCCGCACACGCTGGTGCTCAGGCGCTCGGAACAGGCGCTGCATGCCGGCATGGGCGGCATCGTCTGCTCGGCCGCAGAGGCCGAAGCGGTGCGCCGCATCGTCGGCCCCGACATGGCGGTGGTGACGCCCGGCATCCGGCCGGCCGGCAGCGACCATGGCGACCAGAAGCGTGTGGTGACGCCGGCGCAAGCGATCCGCAACGGCGCCAGCCATCTTGTGGTGGCCCGCCCGATCGTCGCGGCAACCGACCGCCGCGCGGCGGTGCAAGCGATCCTCGACGAAATGCGCTCTGCATAGTTTCCAAAGAACCGCTTCGGAGAAGAACAATGCCAAAGGGATACTGGGTTGCTCGTGTCGATGTGCGCGATGCCGAAGGTTACAAGGACTATGTCGCCGCCGCCAAACCTGCCTTCGAGCGGTTCGGCGCGAAATTCCTGGCGCGCGGCGGCGAGCATGAAAAGGCGGAAGGGCCGGGGCGCGCGCGCAACGTCATCATCGAATTCGAGTCGCTCGCCGCGGCGCATGACTGCTACCATTCGCCGGAATATCAGCGCGCGGTCGCCATCCGCCAGAAGGTCGCCGACGGCGAGATCGTGCTGGTCGAAGGCGCCTGAGCTTCAGAGCTGTTCACCGTTTCACGGAAACGGCGACCCGCTCTAAGCCCCGTTGCTTGACGCAATTCCGAACGGAAAACCGTCCACACTTTTCCTGGAATTGCTTTAGACGAGGTCCTGAAGGTTCACGTCGCGCAGCTTGGCCCCGCCAAGCAGGGCGCCGACCAGCTGGTGCTTGAGGGCAAGGCACTGCGAGCGGGCAAGTTTCACGATTGCCGGGACTTCGCTCTTTTCGCAGGCCTGCAGCAACTGCTTCTGCTGTTCGATGATCAGCGGCATGAAATCGCGCGACTTGAAGCCGAGGTGGAGTGTCCGCTCCGACTGATCGAGGATCTGGCTGAGCAGCTGCGCCAGCCGCAAATTGCCGGAAAGCTCGGCAATCGCCAGGCGAAAGGCACGGTCGGCCGCCAAGAACGCAACCGGGCTGCGCAGCGTCTCGGGCTTCAACACCTTTCTGGCCGCCACCCTGATCTCGTCCAACCCGCGCTCGGTGATATCAGTGGTGGCAACCCGGAACACTTCGGGTTCGATCAGGCTGCGGACATCGAAGATCTCGTTGACGTCGCGCAAGGTCAGCGTGGTGATGACATAGCCGCGGCGCGGCTCGCTTCTGACCAGGCCTTCCTGCATCAGACGGGCAAGTGCCGAGCGGATCGTCGCCTTCTTGATGCCGTAGCGCGCCTCGATCTGTTTTTCGGTCAGTGCTTCACCGGGCGACAGGACGCAAGCGACGATATCGCTCTTCAACTGTTCGTAGGCCTGTTCGCTGCGCAGCAGGTCCGCGGTGGATAGCGCCGTTGTCCCGCCCGGGGACGCGGCCGATTTCGATGGCGTGGCCTTTGTCGGCTTCATGCTTCTCTCGCTTTGCATCGGCCTTGACATTGGCCATCTTAGATATTCTATCTAAGCATCTCAGATAGGAGCTGTGGCATGCCTTTATCCGCCGACTCCCCTCTCTACCCCGCGATCAAGGATATCGTCAACGCGGCGGCAGGCCCTCATCCCTTCGACGAGGTCAAGGTCGTCTTGAGCGACTATACAAATCGCTTCCATTCGCTCGGCAGACTTGTCCATGAGGAGGATGAGGACGAGCTCCGGCGGGGATCTGCCCACTAGTTCTATCGAGCCGTCAGCCGGCTGGCGGCGGTCTCGGCCATGGCGTCGGCAAGTCCCAGGTCCCATTGCTGGCGGCAGTAGGCGCGGAAATCGAAGCAGGGCAGGCCGGGGCAGACCTCGAATTCGATCAGGTGGACAGTGTCGTCGGCCTCGACGCGCAAGTCGACGGAGAACACGTCGCGCAGACCGAGCCCGCTGATCAGCTGGCTGGCGATCGCCCTGATCCTGGCATCCGCGACCGGCTGCACGTCGGCAACCGCGACGAGTTCCGGTTCGACATACTGTCCTGCCGCCTTCGCCGCCTCGCCGGTTTCGCCGTAGAGCGCCATACTGTCGGCCATGGTCTGGAAATCGGCGCCGGAATCGACAAAGGCGATGCCGAGCGCTTCGACACCAACTTGCGGCGTCAGTCCAAGGAAGCTGGCGCGCACGTTGCGGCCGGCGACATAGGGCTGCACGACGACGTCGTCGCGATAGGCGGCGAAGACCCGCCGGCTAAGCTCCAGTGCGTGGCCGAGGTCGCTGCTGCGCGAATCCGGCCAGATGCCGATCTTGGCGCCAAGCCGGTTGGGCTTGACGAACCAGCCGGCGGCGGAGGCCGGCGGCTCGACCAGCCATTTGCCGTCGCGGGCAAGGCCGGCCTGTGGCACCGGCAGGCCGAGCGCGCCAAGCACGGCGCCGGAGCGGAACTTATCCTGGCAGAGCGCAAACAGCGAATCATCGGCGCCGATCGTCCGCAATCCCTTGAGCCGGGCCAGCGCGGGTGCCGCGCCGCCGCGGAAATAGGCGATGCCGTCGGACAGCGTCCAGACCAGCGTGTTCTGCGCATCCGCGCTATCAAGCGCCCCGGCGGCATCGTCGAGCGCCACCGGCGCAAAGGCGAGACCGCGCGCCTCGCAGGCGGCGGCAAGCGCAGCGAATTCGAGAGCCAGATCGGTCGACTGCGCCAGATAGGACGAGATTTCGGTAGCGCGCTGTGGCGCGTAGCCGTCCGATATCAGGCGGTCGAAGCAAGCCTTTTCCGGCTCGTAGACAAGGATCAGCTTTGGCTTGTGGCTCGACATGAACAAATTCCCGGCGGTGCGATCGCCCACCATCGCACGGCCGACACAAACGGCTTTCGCGAAACCGACCCGTGCCAGACGCCTGCGTGACAGCAGCGCTATGGATACGAACGGCGCGAGCTCCCAGTCCGCTCAGGCGATCAGCACGCGCGGTTCGAACCGGCCATTGACCGGAATGTCGATGAGGAAAGTCATCCCCGCCTGCGGATCGAGCTGGCGCTGTTTCTCGTCCTTGCCCTTCCAGGCCGAGGTCACCGCCAGCCGGTCGGCCTTGGCGCCGACAAAGGCCGGGCAGGACGCTTGCGTCACCGGCATGGGGATTTCGCGCAGCAATGTGCCATCGGGCGAATAGGCCTTCACCGCCTTGCCGCCCCAGACGGCATTCCACAGCACGCCGTCGCGGTCGACGACGGAGCCGTCGACGTAGCCCTTTGAAGCACGATGGTCGACGAACACCTTTGGCTCGCCAACCGGCAGGCCCGTGGCCGGATCGCAGGCGGTACGCATCAAAAGGCCAGTCTCGGTGTCGGTGTAATAGGCGATGGTGCCGTCCTGCGAAAAGCAGATCGAGTTCGACACGGTGATGCCAGTGTAGAGCGTGCGCAGCTCGCCCTTGAAAAACCAGTAGATCGAGCCCGCGCCCTTGCTCTCGTCCTTGGCCATGGTGCCGACCCAAAAGGCACCGCAGGGATGGACACGCGAATCGTTGGAGCGGGTGAGCGGGTTGTCGGCCTCGAGGGGCGTATGCAGCGTCAGCTTGCCGGTCGCGACGTCACGGACAAAAAGCCCGGTCTCGGTAGCGATCAGCTGGCGCTGCTCGTCGATGATGGCAATCGCGCTCGCCATCTGGCCAAGCTCATGGATCTTCAGCGCGCCGCCGGCAACCGGTTTTTCCAGGAGCTTGCCGTTGACGATGTCGAACCAGAACAGCGCGTCGGTGGCGGGGTCGTAGCTCGGCCCTTCGCCGAGCTGGCAGATGTAATCGGAAAAAACCGAAACCTCACTCATCATGCGTCTCCGAACACCGCATCCCAGGCAGCGACGGCGGCGTGCGCCCGCGCGGCAACCTCATCGACACTCATGCCCGGCTTGAACAGGCTCGAGCCAAGACCGAAGACCGTCACGCCCACCGCCTTGTAGCCGGCAAAATCCTTCTCCGAAACGCCGCCGACGGCGCCGACCAATGTCTGTGCCGGCAGCACCGCCCGGATGGCGGAAATGCCGGATGCACCCAGCGCGCTCGCCGGGAAGAATTTCAAGGCAGAGGCGCCGAGTCGGATCGCCTGGAAGGCCTCTGTCGGCGTGAACACGCCCGGCATGGTCACCATGCCATAGTGCATGGCACGCGCCATCACTTCGGCATCGATGTTGGGGCTGACCAGGAGCCGCCCGCCGGCCTCGTGCAGACCGTCGACATCGGCCGCCGTCAGCACTGTGCCGGCGCCGATCAGGGCTGTTTTCGGCAGCACCTGGACAATCCTGGCGATCGACGAGAAGGGCTGGGGCGAGTTGAGCGGCACTTCGATCGCCTCGATGCCGGCATCGAACAGCGCCTGCCCCATGGCAATCGCTTCAGCGGGTTTCAGCCCACGCAGGATGGCGACCAGCCCGCGCTTGAGCTTTGGAAAGGCTGCGGTCTCGGTCATGCCAAGGCTCCGGTTCTGGCGATCATGCCGTTTTCGCGTGCGGCCTCGACAAGGCCGGCCCGCACCGCTTCATCCGCGTCGACGGCAAGGAAGGCAAGGCCGGCGAGGCCGAGTGCGGCCGAATAGAGCGAAGCCAACGCGCCGGAAGCGATCAGCACGACCGGCGCGGCGCCGGCGCCATAACGGCGCTTCGCCGAGGCGATCTCGCCGCCGATCAAAAGTCCGGACAGGCAGGCCGCCGCATCCTCAGCCTTCAGATCCTGCAGGAGCCCGGCGGCGCGGATGACAAACAGCTTTGACGTGACGTCGCCGCCCTCGCCAAGCGCGCGTTCGCACCATTGCCGGAAGAACGGATTGTCCGCCGCCACCGGCGCCGGATGCTCGCCCAGCGAATGCTTGAGGATCGAATGCGCCGCCAGCACCGAGAACAGCTCGCCGGTCGGCCATGTGCCGAAGCCGGCAACCGCGCTATCCTCGACCGCGACCCATTTCGAATGCGTGCCAGGCATACAGGCGAGATGTCGGCCCCTTGCCGGCAAACCAGCTCCGGCAAGCTGTGTTTCCTCACCGCGCATGACGTCCGGCGCGTCGGCCAGACGCTGGGCGAGGCCGGGCACGATGCGGATGTCGCGTTTCTGATCAGCCACGCGGGCGGCACCACCGAGAATAGCGCCGATCGGCGCCGGCACGGTTACATAGGGCGCCTCGATCCAGCCCTGGCGGGAGCCGGCCATGCCGCAGATGATGACGGGTAGCGCTTCCGGCGCGCCCATGGCGGCCAGATGGCCTTCCAGCACGTTCGAAAATCCTTTTTCGCGCGCGGTGATCAGGCCGTCATCGCCGCGACGCTCGGCAAGCACCTTGCCGCTGCCGTCGATCAGCCATGCCCGGAGCCGGGTCGTGCCCCAATCGAGCGCCGCGACCGCCGGAGCATTGCCGGCAAAGCCGGGGCTCACAGGAAGCCTCCGTCGACGATGAGCATCTGGGCGGTCAACATGCGTGAGGCGTCCGAGGCCAGGAACAGCACGGTGCCGACCATGTCGTCCGGCCGCATGACCTCCTTGATGCACTGCTTGGCGACATGGGCTTCAAGCGCCCCTTCGGTCACCCAGCGTTCCTGCTGCCGTTCGGTGATCACCCAGCCGGGCGCGACGGCGTTGACGCGGATACGGTCGGGCCCAAGCTTGCCGGCCAGCCCCTTGGTCAGGCCGAGGATGCCCGCCTTGGCGGCGGTGTAGGCCGGCATGTCGGGATGGTTGATAAGGTAGGACGTCGAGGTGAAGTTGATGATCGAGCCGCCGCCGGCCCGCTTCATGCCCGGCGCCACCGCCTGCGCGGTAAAGAAATGTGGCCGAAGGTTGATCGCCTGGTTGTTGTCCCAGAACTCCGCCGTGACATCCTCGATGGCGTGACGCTCGTCCCAGGCGGCATTGTTGATCAGCACCGTCACGTCGCCGTGCACCTCTGCCGCTTTCGCCGCCGAGGCACGCAGCGCCTCGATGTCGCGCAGGTCGGTCTTGAGGTAGAGCGGCCGCCGCTTGAAGTCTCTCTCGATGCGGTCGGCGAGCAGCGTGCTTGGGCCATCGGCGATATCGATGAAGGCGACATTGGCGCCCTGGCGGACAAAACCCTCGGTCAGCGCCGCGCCGATCCCGGAGCCGCCGCCGGTGATCAGCACCGAGGCTCCCTTGAGGTCGGCAAAATCCGCCGATGGCATCATGTCTCTTCTCTCCCAGCACAATCGGCGCGCATCCTAGCCACGCAAGTCGCGCGGGCAAGGGCGAAACGTCGGATTTGCGGACATATGTCAGACAAAACGAAAATGCGCCGCACGCGGCCCAAAGTCGCGATGGTGGGCGGCGCCAAAATGGCCGGTCAGATCGCCTTGGCGCGCAAGGCGCCGCGGAAGGAATCGCGGAGATAGCCGAGCGTGGCGTCGGCATCGACCGGCTTGCCGAACAGATAACCCTGCCCGCCGGCGCAGCCGAACTGGACCAGGCGGTCGGCCTGCGCTTCCTCCTCGATGCCTTCGGCGACCACATCCATGCCCAACCCTTCGCACATTGCGAGAATGGCGCGGATGATGTGTTCGGACGGACGGTCATCGAGGATCGAGGAGACGAAGGCGCGGTCGATCTTGAGCTTGTCGAAATGGAATTCGCGCAAGCGGCCGAGCGAGGACTGGCCGGTGCCGAAATCGTCGAGCGAGACGCGGATGCCGACGCGGCGCAGATCCTCGACGATCTGCGCGGCGGAGGCCGGGTCGTTCATCAGGCCGGTCTCGGTGATCTCGATCTCCAGCCGGCGCGGGTCGAAGCCGGTGCGGTCGAGGATCGCCAGTATGTGCAGGCCGGTGTTCTGGTCGACGAGCTGCGAGGGCGACAGGTTGAACGACAGGAACAAGTCTTTCGGCCAGCTCCTGGCCGCCTCGGTCGCCTTGCGCAGCACCAACTGCGACAGCGGGCCGATAATGCCGCGCTCCTCGGCGATGGGAATGAAGACCGTCGGCGGCACCGCGCCGAGGTCGCGATCGGTCCAGCGCGCCAGCGTCTCGAAGCCAATGGTGCGGCGCGTGTTGAGGTCGACGATCGGCTGGAAATGCGGCTCGACCTCGCCGGCGGAAACGGCGCGGCGCAGCGCCTGCTCGATGCGGGTGACGCGCTTGGCCGCCTCTTCCATCTCGCGGGTGTAGACGACGACCCGGCCACGGCCTGACCGCTTGGCGTGGTAGAGTGCGGTTTCGGCCTTGTTGACGAGGATTTCGGTGGTCTCGTCGCCGGAATAGAACAGCGAGCAGCCAACCGAGGCCGACAGCCTGGCGGTGCGTTCGCCGACATCGTAGGGCGCCGACAGGATTTCGATCAGCATGCGGGATTTTTCCGCCGCCGCCTCCTCCGAGAACACCAGCGGATAGAGGAAGGCGAATTCGTCGGCGCCGATGCGGCAGACCGTCGAATGGCCGTCCATAGAGGCGCGCAGCCGCATCGCTACCTGGATGAGGATATCGTCACCCGCCTTGTGGCCGAACAGATCGTTGATCGGCTTGAAGCCGTCGAGGTCGAGAATGCCGACGGTGAAGGGTGCGGGATCGTCGGCACGGTCGCTGATCAGGCGATCGACCTTGTCGAAGAAGCGGCGATGGTTGCCAAGCCCGGTCAACGGATCGGTGAATGCCAGATCCGTGCTTTCCCTGTTTGCCTGACCGGTGCCAAACGAAGTTTGCATCGGTGTCCCTGTTTGCGACGTCGGATTTCTTTCCAGACTGGCAGCAAACCCTTTAGGAAACGTATCCCCAAATCGATTATTCGTGGGTAAAATGCATTGTCCCTGGGAAGGTCGATGCAACTGGGGTCAACCCCTTGTTTTCAGGCCGATCTTCAGCCGTTTGGCCGGACGCGGTAGAGCTCCAGCGGGGCGCCGCGCGTCTCCGCTACCGGCTCCAGCCAGTCGGGCACGCTGCCGCGCATCAGCCCGGCCAGGAAACCGTCCGGCGCCCTGGCCGCGAACAGCCGGCTTTCCGTGTTGCCGGGGCAGAGCGCGACAAGGCCGACATGGTGGCTCTCGACGATTGTTTTGGCGTCAGCGGCGAAGCCCAGCAAGGCGTCGAACACCAGCAGGTTCCCGGCAACGTTGCGATGGTAGGGTCCGGCGAACACGCGATGCCCGGTGAAGGCGAGGATCGGCGAGCCGAGATTGGAGATGGCCAGTACCGTGGTGGGAGCCATCGCGCCAAGTGCGGCGAACGATGCCTTGCTGTTGCAAGGTGCATCGATGCTGGCGTCCTTGACAGGTGCGCCGGCCTCGAAAGCGCTCGATGCGGCCTCGGCGGCGCCTGACCAGATCGAGTTCACCGAGATCAACCAGGCGGCGGCCATCCTGAGCACCGAGCCGCTGGACGGGCTGGCCTCGGCCCGCTGCCGCCATTTGGCGATCCAGGCCGAAAGCGGGATCACCGCGAAGGCGATGGAGAAGGTCGAGCCGCGCACTTCCCATGCGCTGACCAGGACCGCCACCACCAGCAATGCGCCGACGAGGCTCTCCTGCCGCCGCCAGCCGCCATGGCCGAAGCGAAGCGCCATCAGCACGATCGCCACCAGCGGCGTGGCAAAGCGCGCCACTGCCCGGGCAGGATCATCGGAGACAAGCTGGACGATCGACTGCGCCTCTTCGATATAGCCGAGCCACATTTGCTGCAGGCGGGGGTCGAGATGGGCATAGGGCGCCGCCAGGCATTGCGGGAACAGCAGCATCACGACGAGAGCGAGAGCTACGGCAAGCAGCCCAAGCGAGATCAGGCGCCGGGCGAGCGTGGCGTTGGCGGCCTTCCACGACGAGATGATCGCCAGTCCGGCCCCGGCAAGCCCGGTGACGGCGAACTGCACGATCGAGAACGTGTCGCACTGGGCCTGGCCCCAGGATGACATGGGGACGGTGGTGACGAAGACGAGCGCCGAGACGCCGGCGACGCCGAGGCCGAAATCCCGGGCGATCAGCCTTTCGCCGTCGCCCTTGACGAGAAACAGCAGCGCGACGACGGCGCCGAGGGTTCCGGCATAGGGAGCGCTTTCCATGCCGATGGACAGGGTCAGCGTGGCGCAGATGCCCGCCACAAGGGCAGCCGGCCGGCGCGTGGGCGCCTCAAGCAGCAGAGCGAGGCTCGCCAGCGTCAGCATCAGCTGGACATTGTGATGATCGAGCGCACCGGGCGAGAAAATTCCGATGTAATACAGGGCCGCGCCGCCTACGACGGCAGCGGGCAGCACCGCATGCGGGCCAGCGAACGCGCGCGCGGCACGGATGATGAAGAAGACAGCAAGCCAGAATTGCAGCGTGGGCCAGAGTATTTGCACGATTTGCTCGGCCAAAGCGATGCTGCCCGTCAGGGCTGAGACGGCTAGGATGGCAAGCGCCTGCGGCGCGTCGAGCAGCCGCGACCAGTGCATGACGAAGCCGCCCTCCAGCCCCATCCGGTACTGGTGCAGGTCGAACCAGCCCTGGCCGCCCATGAGGTCGCGGACTTCGACCAGCTGCAGCAGGCTGTCATTGTCGCCCGCCGGATTGGCCAGTTGCGGGAACCCGGCATGGGCATTCAGCGCCAGCAGCAGCAAGGCGGCAAGCAGCGCGAACGCGATATCGGCCTTCCCTGAGGAAGTTCCCCTTGCTGTGCCCATCCCGATCGCCCCTGGCGGGAATGCCGGGCCTTTGCAGGCCAATCGACACTCGTGAAGTCGGTTCTAAACCTAGCCTTAACGGCTTCAATAAATAGTAAAACCGCCTGAACGAGGCCGGTTTCCGGCGCGCGACCTAGTGGTCGATAGGCTTTCGGAGACGAAAATGCCGCAAGACCCTGTCATCGCCGTGCTGCTGCCTTGCTACAATGAGGAGCTGACCATCGCCGAGGTGGTGCGGCGGTTCCGCGAAACGCTGCCGGCCGCCACCATCTATGTCTATGACAACAATTCGAAGGATCTGACGGCGCTTCGCGCCCGCGCGGCCGGCGCCATCGTGGTGCGCGAGCCGCGCCAGGGCAAAGGCAATGTCGTGCGGCGCATGTTCGCCGACATCGATGCCGACATCTATCTGATGGCCGATGGCGACGGCACCTATGCGCCCGAGGACGCGCCGCAGCTAATCAACACGCTTTTGACCGAACGCTCCGACATGGTGGTAGGCACCCGGCGCGGCGTCGCCGACGATGCCGGCCGGGCCGGCCATGCTTTTGGCAACCGTGTCTTCAACGGCCTCTACAAATGGCTGTTCGGCAGCGATTTCACCGACATCTTCTCCGGCTACCGCGTCTTCACCAGGCGCTTCGTCAAGAGCTTTCCCGCCGTCTCCGGCGGCTTCGAGATCGAGACCGAAATGTCGGTGCACGCCTCGCAGCTCAAATTGCCGGTCAGCGAGATCGCGCTCGACTATGGCCGCCGGCCTGAGGGTTCGGCGTCGAAACTGTCGACCTGGGGCGACGGCGCCAAGATCCTGTGGATGTTCGGCATGCTGATGAAGGAGACGCAGCCGCTGCGCTTCTTCGGCGCCTTTGCCGCGTTCTTCCTGGCTGCGAGCCTGTTCCTGATGGCGCCGGTGCTGGTCGAGTTCGCCGAAACCGGGCTGGTGCCGCGCATGCCGACCTGGGTGCTGTCGGTCGGCCTGCTGCTGTTGTCGATGCTGGCAGCGGTAACGGGGCTGATCCTCGATTCGGTCTCGCGCGGTCGGGCCGAACAGAAGCGCATTTTTTATCTCTCGATGCCTTCCGGGCGCGTCGAGCGGCGTACAGGCGAAGTGGTGCAAAAGCCGCAGCCGGGCAAGACCCCGCGCGCGGCCTGAACGATGCAACGTCTCGTCCGGTTTGCCTTCGCCGGCGGCATCGGCTTCGCCGCGGATGCGGTGGCACTCTGGCTGCTGCTCGCCGTCACGCCGCTCGGACCCTTCGTCGCCCGGGTGCTGTCGATCGGCTTTGCGCTCTGCGTCACCTGGCAGATCAACCGGCATCTGACCTTCTCGCCCTCGCGCCGCGGCGTGGCCAGGGAAGGCGTCCGCTATGGCGGCGTCGGCATCGCCACCAGTATCGTCAACTATCTCGTCTATTGCGCCATCCTGTTCGCGCTGCCGGCGACCCCACCGCTGGCGGCCCTTGCCGTCGCCTCGCTGGCCGCCATGGCGCTGTCTTTCCTCGGTTACTCCAGGCTGGTCTTCGACCGTTAATGCATGTCGCCCAAAAGTGGCTTCCCGGTTTTGGGGCAACGACATGCATAAAAGGAAATCCTAAAGCGCGTCGCATGGACGCGCTTTAGGCCGCTGGCCCGATTGGCAGAAGGCGCCGCGACCCTTATATCGCTCTCGTCGACTGCGTTGGGGACCTGCCATGAAGCTGAAAATCGCCGTCCAGATGGACCACATCTCCACCGTGTCGATCGCCGGCGACACGTCTTTCGCGCTGTCGCTGGAAGCGCAGCGGCGCGGCCATCAACTGTTCCACTACACGCCCGACCGGCTGTCGCTGCGCGACGGCAAGGTGTTTGCCCGCATCGAGGAGATGCAGGTGCGCGACGAGAAGGGAAACCACTATTCGCTGGGCGAAAAGGTGCGCACCGACCTGTCGGAGATGGACGTCATCCTGCTGCGCCAGGATCCGCCCTTCGACATGAACTACATCACCACCACCCACATCCTCGAGCGCATCCACCCGACGACACTGGTGGTCAACGACCCGGCCTGGGTGCGCAACAGTCCGGAGAAAATCTTCGTCACCGAATTTGCCGATTTGATGCCGGACACGCTGATCACCAAGGACAGCCAAGAAGTCGCCGCCTTCCGCAAGGAATTCGGCGACATCATCATCAAGCCGCTCTACGGCAATGGCGGCGCCGGCATCTTCCATCTGCACGAGGCCGACCGCAACCTTGCCTCGCTGCTCGAAATGTTCGGCCAGATGTTCCGCGAGCCCTATATCGTGCAGCGCTACCTGAAGGAGGTGCGCAAGGGCGACAAGCGCATCATCCTGATCGACGGCGAACCGGTCGGCGCCATCAACCGGGTGCCGGCCGAGCACGATTCACGTTCCAACATGCATGTCGGCGGCCGCGCCGAAAAAACCGACCTGACGGAGCGCGAGCGCGAGATCTGCGCCCGCATCGGGCCGTCGCTGAAGGAACGCGGCTTCATCCTGGTCGGCATCGACGTCATCGGTGACTATATGACCGAGATCAACGTGACTTCGCCGACCGGGGTGCGCGAGGTCGCCCGTTTCGGCGGCGCCGACATTGCCAGTCTGTTCTGGGATTGCGTGGAGGAGAAGCGGCGGAAGTCGGCCGCGTAATCTGCATTGTTACGGAGGACTTCGGTGAGCCCTGAGAAGCAGCGAAAGATGCTCTTTATCGAAAAGGACTGCTGAGCAAGCGGCTCATCACATCAAACTCTGTCCCGGAAGCGCCGAGGCCTCAGTTTCGGGGGAAGGAGACCGATAAGTTTGGTCTGCAATTTTCGCCGTGGTGTTGCCCAGTCTTCCAGCAGAAAACCCGCATCGGAGTTCTTTTCCAGCAATGCAAAAGCCGCAGACAGTCCGATCAAGTCGACCAAGGTCCTGCGCATTGAGTGGCGGAAGATTAAATGCTCCAGTCCCGGCGCCACTTCGCACCAACGATTGGCCAGTGCCCGCCGTATAGCTCTTTCGGTATCAGGCGACATCCTACCGAGGTCAACTCCGCCTCCCAGGACGCGCCCGTCCGCCCAGCTATTGCCGCCGTGAAGTCGATAACTGCCAAGAACCCGCTCAATCCTCACGGTTCCCCCAATCATATGGGCAGCACGAGCCATATAACCCTCGGCACACATCCTTATTTCGTCCGGATCAGATGGACGCATGATTTCAAGCGGAGCTCGACGAAACATCATCCCCGATGTGGTTGACCAAAACCAACCCACAGTACCCCGATCAACAAATAATAATGTTGGGTCAGCTTCCGTATCGACATGCAGGTAGCCGCTCATTTTCGGCATCGATCGCGGGTCATTCAGGTGGAATACGGGATGACCGCCAGCAAGCAGGTTGCCGGCCGCATCTATCAACACCTGATCGGAGCTCGACATCGCCGCGATACGGGTGTGACTGAGATGCGCTGTCGCATGGCATTCTATGAAGTCAGGATGCCAAGCATCGTCACCGTCAAGAAAGGAGATCAGAGGTCCGGCCGTCGCGTCAAGCCCGGTCATCATTGTTGCCAACTGCCCGCCATTTTGCTGTCGGGGCAGAAAGCGGAAACGACTGTCGCCAAGCTGGGACAGACACTCTTCAATCCTTCGGTGGGAACCGTCGGTCGAAAAATCATCGACCACCACGCACTCGAACGCAGTGTACGTCTGCGCCGCTACGGATCTGATCGCAGTGTCGATGAATGCCTCTTGATTGAAACAGCCTATGCAAACGGATACGGTTGGTAGTGCGATGTGAGAATCAGCCCCGCTTGGGAGGATGCTTTCTTTCACGAGGCGCTCCTCCGCACACCAAATTTGATCGCCTGAGATATTGGCATCCAGCGTTGCGCATTTGTCTTTTATCGCGATTCAAACGAGTCATCTGCGACGGAGTCGGAAAGAGCACGAATAAATCGGCACAGGGAGTTTGCGCCGCACCACGTCTTTATCAACGAGGTTGACGGCACCGGCAAGCCTGTTCGATCGATCCCTTTCAGGTGCGGTCGATGCCTTCGTCACCGCTTAGACGGCAACAGCCTCAGATTGCCGGAGGAACTGGTTGCCCTCCTAGCGCGGTTGAGAGCAAGCGGAAGTAGCCCGTTTTCATTTCGTATTAACCATGTTCCGCTTTTGCAACCCGACGCAATCCGGCTGCAACCCCTGCGATTGCCTGTTCCCGTAATGTTCTTGATTTGACCGTAGAATTGTGATTGTCTTCCGCGAGGGTCATTCTAGGCCAATTGCGCGGGTTGCGGCCCGCATCCGGGGTGGGAAAATGGTGGCGCGGGTTCGCACGGTTGCTTTCCAGGGCATCGAGGCCGTGCCGGTCGACGTGCAGGTGATGATCGCGCCCGGCAAGGTCAACATGCATATTGTCGGCCTGGCCGACAAGGCGGTGGCCGAAAGCCGCGAGCGCGTGCAGGCAGCGCTCCACGCGTCTGGCCTGTCGATGCCGTCGAAGAAAGTCACCGTCAATCTGGCGCCCGCCGACCTGCCCAAGGAAGGCAGCCACTACGATTTGCCGATCGCGCTTGGCCTGATGGCCGCCCTTGGCGCCATTCCAGGCGACATGCTGGCAGGCTATGTCGTGCTTGGCGAATTGTCGCTCGACGGCACGATTGCCGCCGTCGCCGGTGCCTGCCGGCGGCAATCGGCGCCAATGCCGAGGGCAAGGGCCTGATCTGCCCGTTCGCCTGTGGGCCGGAGGCGGCCTGGGCCGGCAAGGATTTCGACATATTGGCGCCGCGCAGCCTGATTGCCATCGCCAACCATTTCCGCGGCACGCAAGTGCTGTCGCGGCCGGAGGCCGGCATTCATGCCTCGGCGCGCGACCTGCCCGACCTTGCCGACATCAAGGGCCAGGAGATGGCCAAGCGGGCGCTGGAAGTGGCGGCGGCCGGTGGGCACAATCTGCTAACATTGTGGCTAATTAAACGGCGCGCGATTGTCGAGGCCCGGAAAGGCCGTTAATGGGCCGGAAGCGGTCTGTCCGGTTCTGGGACGAAGCTAGCCGGAAAGCCGTCATTCCGCTCGGCGACCCCCTCTGGGCCGAAGCAACGTTGCTTCATGGCTCACACTCTATTTTTTTGCCTTCACCTTTGAACCGGAGCGAGGACTTCCCGTTCTTTCTGGCGCTGGAATAGCGCCCTCTGAAGGCGGCCTCTTCCGTCGTAAGAAACCGACAGGCCGTTGTCTCACTCGTCTCGGTTCATTCCGCATTTATGAGTTCACCACCCTAGTGACGGAACCGGTAAACGCGTGCCAGTCTGTTCGGCACCATCATCAGTTCGTCCGCAGTTCTGAAACCGGCGTCGCGGCCCATGCCAATCCAAGTCGCGGCCGTCTCGGCATAGTCGGATGCGCGGCAGTGGCTCTCAAAGGCGGCGAACTCCTCGTCGGAGATCGACGCCCACTCAGGCCTCATCTGATGAAATCGCTCCAGCCATCCCTCGCGATCTTCGCCCTCGAGGCGCGTGGGCTCCCAAATCAGGAAAAGACCATCTCGCGGCAATAGGTCTCGGATTTTGCCCATGAAGATCCCCTTGTCCGGCGCAAGAAGATGGTGCAGCGACTGACCAATCCATACAACGTCAAGCGGTCCCTTCCAATAATCGATGGCCGCAACGAAATCTCCGCAACGCAGTTCGACCGGACAGCTGAGTGGGGCAAGCGCTTCCTTGGCTGCGTCGAGCGACGGTTGGGATATGTCGATGCCGATATATCGTGCGACGTTGCTGCCGGCCAGTGCGGCTGCCGAACCGGGAGCTGTGCCGCATGCGAGATCGGCAAAGACGAAGCCATTTGAGGCCTCATCGAGTAGAACTTGGCGCAGCACTCCATAGACTTCCCTGTGGGCCATGTAGTTCGCCGCCACCACTTTCTGGTAGGTGGCAAGACCCTTCGCGAATAGTTCCTGGTCGGACCTCATAGACCCCTCCCATGACCGAACATTTCGCGTACCGGAACCCACAGCACTGCGCTCATGTCTTTCGGACATCGGTTCGATTCGGCGCCAGGCAGCGGTTCGCAAAGGCGCAAATGCCAGTTTGAGCCCTGAGAACTGTCCGCCTGCGGCCGGGGGCAGTCAATGGTAAGTTTGAAATAGCGAACCTGAGGCACGTGAGGTGGAGTGACACGGATATCCGCGTTAACTGCATCCCTCCCGTCAATTGACACTCGGCTAATCCGGGATCGCGGGAATGAAACCGTTGATGCAATGATATCGGCAAGTCCACTGAGCAAGTCCGGCGAGATCGGCGGCAGGACTGGCACTATCTAACCTGAACTATTCGAGGCCCGCACGACGTAGGCCATCGATATACCTAGAGCGGTCCTCAGTCCGGATCAGTGGATAGTATTTCTCGACCCAGGCGATGCTGACGTTTGGCTGCAGACGTTTGCATTCAGCGAGGCCCTGTCGAGCGAGCTCTAGGTCGCCCGCGAGGCCCGCTGCTGAGGCGAGCGTGCGCCAAGCCGTGCCGAAGTCGGGCCGGAGCTGGACAGCGCGCCGCTCGGCGACAACTGCTTCGTCATAGCGGTGTGCGACCAGATGGCATAGTCCCTCGGTTGAAAGATTCGCGGCCTGAAGGTAGTCGCGCGGGCTCAATCGCGTGGCGATCTCCAACTGGCGATAGCCGTCTTCCGCAAGCCCGGCGTACCCGTACGCGAGGGCCAAAAAGACCCGCGCAATGGCGAAACTCGGGTTGCGCTGCAGCGCTTCGTTCAGCTCTTCAACCGCCGGTCCGGTGCGTCGCGCGAACGTGAAAACATAGCCTGCGGCCAGGTGGGCCCATGGGTCTTCCGGATCGAGGTCGATCGCGTGTTGGGCCAAAGTCAGACTATCGGAAATGCCGCGCTCGTGGTCCATGGTGCCGAGCTGCACCCGCGAGGCGAAGATCCACGCCAGCAGGCAATGCGCCCGCGCGTAGCCGGGATCGAGTTCAATGGCCCGTTTCAGAAGGTTGATGCCGGTGTCGTCTTTTTGGGAAACCCAGACCCATATGTAGGGCATGGCCCTAACGACGCAGCCCCAAGCATCGAGGCTTTCGGTTGGCTTGCTCCGCAAACGAAGGTTGTCGGCAGCGTAGAGCTGCGGTTCGATCGCCGCGACAACGCTAGCCGTGATCTCGTCCTGTAGAGCGAATATGTCGGTGGTGGGTCGGTCGTAGCGCTCCGCCCATATGTGATTGCCGCTAGCCGCGTCGATGAGCTGGCCAGTTACCCGCAGGCGCTCACCCGCCTTTCGGACGCTGCCTTCCAGTACATAGCGAACACCGAGCTCGCGCGCGACCTGACGGATATCTGGCGCCTTGCCCTTATACGCGAAGGTCGAATTGCGGGCGATGACGAATAAGCCGCGAAGTTTCGACAAGGCGGTGATGATATCCTCGGCGATCCCGTCGCCGAAGTATTCCTGCTCTGGGTCGCCGCTCATGTTGTGGAAGGGCAGCACGGCGATCGAAGGCTTGTCGGGCAGCGCTAGTTTTCCACCTGACAGTCCGGGAACAATCGGCTCGCTCGACGTGTACCGGCTCAAGGCCACTCGATAGGCTCGCACTGGCCGTGCAATGTTTTTGAGTTCCTGATCGCCGAGATCCTCGAATTCTTCCTTCAGCTTGTCGCGCACCTGCTCATATGCCGCACCTGAAAGGCAAATCCCATTTGGTTCGGCAATACCTTCCAAGCGGGCAGCAATGTTGACACCGTCGCCCATCAGGTCGCCATCGCTCTCCTCGACTATGTCGCCGACATGGATACCTATGCGGAACTCAATACGTCGATCAGGCGGCACGCCCGCATTGCGCTCAATCATGGCGTTCTGCACTTCGATCGCGCAGCGCACTGCTTCCACCACGCTGCTGAACTCGACGAGACTCCCGTCGCCTGTGCGCTTGACGACGCGACCACGATGAACAGCGATGGTGGGATCGATGAGATCGCTGCGCAGCGCCCGCAGCCGTGCCAAGATGCGATCCTCATCGGCGCCGGCTAGCCGGCTGTAGCCAACTACATCCGAGACCAGGATCGCTGCTATTTTGCGGGTCTCACTCATTTCACCTTCAGCCTGAAATTAGCGATCCAACACGGTAAGGCTTCCCCGTCACAAAACAAGGCGACAGACCAAAGGTAGATAGTCCGAACGATTGGTCACATGTGACCATTGGGTCTGCCGCCTATCCGAACGTCTGCTTTCAGGAAACGACGAGTCGGATCTCAACGGCCGATTTGAGGCGCAAAGCCGCCGAAGTGGTCCCTTTCGCGTTGCCTCAGATTTGCGTTCAGCCGTATCACTCCCGGCGGGTCCGCCATGCTGATGGTCGGTCCGCCAGGCTCCGGCAAATCGATGCTGGCGCAGCGGCTGCCGTCGATCCTGCCGCCGCTGGCGCCGAAGGAATTGCTGGAAGTCTCGATGATCGCTTCGGTGGCGGGCGAGCTCGGCGAAGGCAAGCTGACCGACCGGCGGCCGTTCCGCGCCCCACACCATTCGGCCTCGATGGCGGCGATGGTCGGTGGCGGGCTGCGCGCCCGGCCGGGCGAGGTGTCGATGGCGCATCATGGCGTGCTGTTCCTCGACGAGTTTCCCGAATTCACGCCGCAGACGCTCGACGCGCTGCGCCAGCCGCTGGAGACCGGCGATTGCATGATCGCGCGCGCCAACCATCGCGTCACCTATCCGGCGCGCATCCAGTTGGTGGCGGCGATGAACCCGTGCCGCTGCGGCATGGCCGGCGAACCGGGCTATCGCTGCCTGCGCGGCGATCGCTGCCGCACCGACTACCAGGCGCGCATCTCCGGGCCGCTGCTCGACCGCATCGACCTCAGGATCGAAGTGCCTGCGGTCTCGGCCAGCGACCTGATCCGCCCCGACCGGGCGGAGAAAAGTGCCGCCGTGGCGCTGCGCGTCGCCCGCGCCGCACCATCCAGCGCGAGCGTTTCGAGCGGCTCGGCGTGACCAGCGCCACCACCAATGCGCACTGCGCGCCGGCGGTCATCGAGGACATCGCCATGCCCGATGCCGCTGGCCTGTCGCTGCTCAAGGACGCCAGCGAAAAGCTCGCCTTTTCCGCTCGCGCCTACCACCGCGTCCTGAAGGTCGCGAGAACGCTCGCCGATCTCGACGCCAGCGAGACCGTCGGCCGCATCCATCTGGCCGAGGCGATTTCCTATCGCATGAGTTCGGAACGGGTGGCGCTGGCGGCTTAGAGTTCGCGGGCGGAGGCCGGCATCCATACCCAGTCGCGCGACCTGCACGACCTTGCCGACATCAAGGGCCAGGAGACGGCCAAGTGGGCGCTGGTAGTGGCGGCGGCCGGTGGGCACAATCTTCTAACATTGTGACCAATTAAACGAATGATCGAGCCCAGAGAAGGCCGCTAGGTGGCCAAGACCTATCATTCGCGACCATTTTTCGAATTCCCGGAAATGGGCCGGTTGCTGCTCTTCCGCTTTCGGGAGGAACTTTTCGCGTGGGCGGTCGCTAGCCGAAGCCGGCCTCGCCCATGACGAGATACTGATAGCTGCATGTAGCCCTCGAAGTCGGCTATGTACGTAACACGGCAGGGGAAATACGGGGACGCTCGATGCCAATGTTCGGTTCCGAACCCACTGGAGGCTGACCGGCGGGTTTTGTCATTTTTCTTGACTCATACCTGTCCGGTCGCAGTCGTTGGCGGCGGTCCCTTTTCGACACTACGGGCTTCGAAATCGTCCCAACTGATCCAAGATCAGACCGTTGCCGGCCAGTTTACGAGCGCGCCCGGCTTTGCCGGATCGTACAGTGACGGATCCTCTGCTCGCTTCAGAATATAGCGTTCCGGGATATCCAGTCTGCGGACCATATCGATGTTAGGGCCGCGCCGGCTCGACAACGGAGGCACGACGAGCGTCGAGATCGGTGACAACGCGCTGGGGTCCAGCTTGTCAAGGCGGAACGGGCGAATGACTGGGTCGCATACCGGCAGCACACTTGCCTCGTAGACAATCACGTAATGATCCGCTGGGTAATGCGCACGGAGCGCTTCTTTGAGCACTTCGATATTTTGTCCGATAGGGAACTGCCTGCGAAATCCGATTTGGCCGATAACCCCGACCTGCCACAGGACCAGCAGGCTGTTCGGGTCGAAGATGCGGTCATATACAAGAAAGTCGGTTGCCTCGAATGACTGGCAACCGACGCGCCCGGGATCGATGCCAAGATCGGCAAACAGGCAATCTTCGGCCGAAACGGCCGCCTTCATTTCGGCACGATAGCCTTCCGTCCGGGCCTTCAGGACAGCCTCGTGAGCTGGGAAGACGAAGATGCCGGGGTGCCCGTAGAAGGCGGCGCATGTTTTTAGCCCCGCCCGGACATGGTCCAATATGCATTCGGTCATCTTGTAATAGGTGTCGATCCTGTCCAGACTCTCGTCATACAGGGAATAGATGGATTCCGCCGTGCTGTTCAACTGCTCAAGGTGGGCGGCGGTTGCCACGTCTGCCACGACATACAGTAGCTTCTCCGCCTGAATGATGATGGATTCCGTCGAGGCCGTCATGTTCCCCGCCAGCCCGATGCCGGTACCGACGACGATCAATTCGCCGGAAGCGATCTGTTTCACAATGACCTCCTGTCGTGCGGATGCACACGTTGGTACAAAACCCTGGCCAGAAACTATGACCAACCAAGTCTGTCTCGACGGGCGGTAGCGCTAACCTTTGGTTGAAAGCTGGCCCGCACACGGTGAACGAGTGCAGTTCTATAGGCCTGTGCGGGCCAAAACCTGTTTCTAGGAAGCTGTCGTCGTTCGAAAACAGTCAGAGAACCACGACGACGACTGTTGTATCTGCATCCGCTGCGGCAAGGCCGCCCCGGCCTCCGATCGCCTGGCCGATCAGTTCAGGTTTCTTGCTCAGAACAGCAGTGATTTCCTTGTCTGACAGGCCAGCATTGTTCATCGCGCCATAAGGATCCGCCTTGAAGGTAGTCATTTTCGCGTGGTCCTTGGCGATATCTGTCAAGTAAGCTGCGAGTTTTCCGGCCATTGTCTTCCCTCACTCAAAAGGCAGCCATGCGTTGTTCACACGCCAAAAGAATGTTTTAACAATGGAAATGAAGTCAACGCAAGTCTGCGCGCACCGATTTGCTTCGGCCATGGTAGTTTACACCAGGTCTTCTATCAGTCAATGCGCATATATTCCTATCGTTTTTGACCATTGAATTTTCTGACATATTTTATATTTATTCAAGGAACTTGGTAAATGAAACGCTTGCTCGTTTGATAAAACTGAGGCCGTTCGCGCCGACGCGGTCCGGTCAGAATCTGGTGGACGTGCTGTATTGATAGCGGCCAATTAGAACGGCCCGCCGCCGCGATTGCGGGCGCCGTCAGCGAAACTAGCACTACTTTGGCATTTTTTTGGTTCTGGGAGCGTTTGAGGATTCCCAAGAGCGGTTTTGCGTGATTCATGAGAGGTCGGCTGTTGGAGGGGCCGGCCATGAACAGGGATTGGCAAGTCGATCTGGAGCAGTGGCTTGAGCCGTTCGTCTCGGCGTTGAGGCACAAGACGCGTGCGCGGATGTGTCCGGCCTATATTGCTGGGCTGATTGGCCTTGGGGATCGCAAGAGCATCCAACCGATGGCGGCGCGCGACGCAGGCGTCAACTATGACCAGCTGCACCACTTCATCGCGAGCGGCGTGTGGGATGCTGGGCCGCTGGAGAAGGTGCTACTTGCGGAGGCCGACAGACAAGTTGGCGGGAACGATGCATGGCTGATCGTGGACGACACAGCGCTCCCCAAGAAGGGGCGCCACTCGGTCGGCGTCGCGCCGCAATATGCCTCGGCGCTTGGTAAGAACGCCAACTGCCAGACGCTGGTGTCGCTGACGCTGGCCTCTAGCGAAGTGCCGGTCATGGTGGGACTGCGGCTGTTTCTGCCCGAGAGCTGGACTTCCGATCCCGCCCGGCTCGACCGTGCCGGTGTGCCCGAGGACCATCGTGCCTACAGGACCAAGCCCGAAATCGCGCTGGCCGAGATCGACCGGGCTCGCGCAGCCGGCCTACGCTTTGGCTGCGTGCTCGCCGATGCCGGATATGGCTTGAGCGCCCCCTTCCGGCAGGCGCTCACCGAGCGCGGCCTTACCTGGGCCGTCGGCATCCCGTTCAAGCAGAAGGTCTATCCCGCCGACGTGGCAATGATCTTTCCCGTTGCCGGACGCGGCCGTCCGCGCCAGCGGCATATCCCCGATGTGAAGTCGATGACCGCGAAGGCGATGCTGGAGACAGCCCCATGGCGCGCGGTCAGTTGGCGGCGTGGCACCAAAGGCCGCCTCTCGGCGCGCTTCGCCGCTGTCCGTGTCCGGGTTGCAGATGGCCCACCCCAGCGCATCCGCGACATGGGCGCTCAGCATCTGCCCGGCGAGGAGGTCTGGGTGATCGGCGAGCACCGCTCGACCGGCGAGCGCAAATACTACCTCTCCAACTTGCCCGCCGACACCCCGCTCAAGCAGATCGCAGGCGCCATCAAGGCGCGCTGGGTCTGCGAACAGGCGCATCAGCAGCTCAAGGAGGAACTTGGCCTCGACCACTTCGAAGGGCGCTCATGGACCGGCCTGCACCGGCACGCGCTGATGACGATGATCGCCTACGCCTTCCTGCAATCTCGCCGCCTCAAACAAGCGGGAGGGGGAAAAAAGAATCGTTGGCCCGCCGCCCCAACCGAGCCTACCCGCCGTCAGGCAAGCCATCCTCACCGCGCTAGCGCAGCCGCCCCCAATCCGTTGTCCCCACTGCCGCAGAGCCCTCTCCGCTAACAATCTGCCAAAGTAGTGCTAGCTGCGACACTTTAGTCCGCCCCTTGTTCGCGTCATCCTGTGGCGCGCACGCTCGCCGATCTCGACGCCAGCGGGACGGTCGGCCGCATCCATCTGGCCGAGGCGATTTCCTATCGCATGAGTTCTGAACGGGTGGCACAGACGGCATGAAGCGCCTTCCACCGTCGCCAATCACTTCCGCAGCACCCAGGTGCCGTCTCGCCCCAAAGCCGGCATCTATGCCTCGGTGCGCGACCTCGCCGACATCAACGGCCAAGCGGGCATCGAGAGGTGGCGGCCCTGAGAGATCGAAATTGCAACTTTCCCTATTCGCGGCAAGCCGAACACTGTCAGCGCGTGAACTTTTCAGCCCCGATCGAAGCAAGCCCGCTCTTCAGATAGGGGTGCAGGGCCAGCCCGCATGCTTTCGACCATCCGTCTCGATGGAACATTGGTTGCGACCTGTTCGTAAAAGACGGTCGCCGCGAGTTGCTCGAATGCCGTGGCGGCGGCGCAGGCATTGATGTAGCTGCCAAGCGACTTGCCCCTGTGGGCCGGCGAGACCGCGGCCAGACCGCCCCAAGCGTAGGTGCGGAACGGACTGAAGGAATTGTGTGGCATATAGACAAACGACGTGGCGACGAGACCCCCATGCCCGTCGACAAGCGCCAAAGTTCGCCCATTGACCGTTTCGCCTGCGAGGGTCGACCGTGAGACGGCGCCAAGCCATTCTCGGCAAGAAAGACCTGCACGCGCTCAAGGCAAGCCTCTGACGGGCGACCTGACAGATGAATGCGATTGAGCCCCTGGGGTGGGCCTTGCGCAACGATCCGTTTCGACACAGCCAGTGCGTCATCGGCGGAGCCCATGAAGGTATCCCGCCAATCCAGGCGATGTCCCCGGGCCGCCAAATGTGCGATATCGCCGCTATGCGGTCTTCATGCACGAGGCGAAAACCGAAGCCTCCGTCCGCCTCCACCATCGCGATACAAGCTTCAAGCCCTACACGATCGACGTCGTCCGTGGAGACCATTCGGCCGGCATTGCAGAGCCCGGGAGTGTTGACGACCCAGCCGGCAAGCTCATCGGCTCGTCGCTGCAGGCGCTGCTGTAGTTCGGTGCCGAAATAATCCCCTCATGGACGTCCCTCAACCCGCGGCCCGGCACTCAAGGTTAAATTAGCATGAGCGACTTTTAAAGAAAGCCTGCCCTCCGCCGCAAGTGCGGCCAGGCTGGCAGGATGGACACCTCCGGGATCGGGCAAATCGATGCCGGCGCCGCGGCTGCCGTCAACTTCGGCCGCATTCACCTGGCGAAGGCGATCTCCTATCGTCGTATGAGTTCGGAGCAGGCGGCGTACATGCTCGCGGCCGACCCTGCTTTTCAGGTCGATCCGTGCGCCTTCAGCTCCAGCCGCCGCGCGTGCAGCACCGGTTCGGTATAGCCATTCGGCTGGCTGGTGCCCTTGAACACCAGGTCGCAGGCGGCCTGGAAGGCGATGGAATTGTCGAAATCCGGCGCCATCGGCCGGTAGAGCGGATCGCCGACATTCTGGCGGTCGACGATCGCCGCCATGCGCTGCAGGGAATCCCGGACCTGGATTTCCGAGCACACTTTGTGGCGTAGCCAGTTGGCGATGTGCTGCGAGGAGATGCGCAGCGTGGCGCGGTCTTCCATCAGGCCGACATCGTTGATGTCGGGCACTTTGGAGCAGCCGACGCCCTGGTCGATCCAGCGCACGACATAGCCCAGGATGCCTTGCGCGTTGTTGTCGAGTTCGCGCTGGATCTCGTCGGGCGTCCAGTTCGGCCGCACGGCCACCGGCACGGATAAAATGTCGTCGAGTTTGGCCTTCGGCCTGTTCTTCAACGCTGCTTGCACGGCGTGCACATCGACCTTGTGGTAATGCGTGGCATGCAGCGTCGCGGCCGTCGGCGACGGCACCCAGGCGGTGTTGGCGCCGGCCTTGGGGTGGGCGATCTTCTGTTCCAGCATCGCCGCCATCAGATCCGGCATCGCCCACATGCCCTTGCCGATCTGGGCGTGGCCGGCGAGGCCGCATTCGAGCCCGGTGTCGACATTCCAGGCCTCGTAGGCGGAAATCCAGGCGGCCTGCTTCATGTCGCCCTTGCGGATCATCGGCCCGGCTTCCATCGAGGTATGGATCTCGTCGCCGGTGCGGTCGAGGAAGCCGGTGTTGATGAACACCACGCGATCCTTTGCCGCGCGGATCGCCTCCTTGAGGTTGATGGTGGTGCGCCGCTCCTCGTCCATGATGCCCATCTTGATGGCGTTCTTCGCCATGCCGAGCAACGCTTCGACACGGTCGAAGATCTCGACGGCGAAGGCGACTTCCTCCGGGCCGTGCATCTTCGGCTTCACGACATACATCGAGCCGGCGCGGGAATTGGCGCGGCGGCCTTTCGCGCCGACATCGTGCAGCGCGATCAGCGCCGTCAGCGCCGCGTCCATGATGCCTTCCGGCACCTCATTACCGTCGCGGTCCAGGATCGCCGGATTGGTCATCAGATGGCCGACATTCCTGACCAGCATCAGCGAGCGGCCTGGCAAGGTGATCTGGCCGCCGGCCGGTGCGGTGTAGGCGCGGTCGGGATTCAGCTTGCGGACAAAAGACTTGCCGCCCTTGCTGATCTCTTCGGCCAGATCGCCCTTCATCAGCCCGAGCCAGTTGCGATAGACGACGACCTTGTCCTGCGCATCCACCGCCGCGACCGAATCCTCGCAGTCCTGGATGGTGGTCAGCGCCGATTCCAGGATGACATCGGCAATGCCGGCCGGATCGGTGCGGCCGATCTGGTTGGCGCGGTCGATGACGATCTCGACATGCAGGCCATTTTTGACCAGCAGCACGGCTTGCGGATTGGCGGCGTCGCCGCGATAGCCGACGAATTGCCTGGGATCGGCCAGCGTCGTCGAGCCGGCGCCGGCGCTGAGCTTCAGCGCGCCATTGGCCACCGACAGGCCGTTCACCCCTGCCCATTTGCCTGAGGTCAGCGGCGCAGCCTCGTCGAGGAAGCTCTTCGTCCAGGCGACGACCTTAGCGCCACGCACCGGGTTGAAACCCTTGCCCTTCTCCGCGCCGCCGATTTCGGGAATGGCGTCGGTGCCGTAGAGCGCATCATAGAGCGAGCCCCAGCGCGCATTGGCGGCGTTGAGCGCATAGCGCGCATTCATGACAGGCACGACCAGCTGCGGCCCGGCAACGACCGCGATTTCCGGATCGACATTCTCCGTGGACACACTGAAGGCCGGCCCCTCGGGAACGAGATAGCCGATCTCCTTCAGGAAGCCTTTGTAGGCCTCCATGTCGATCGGCGCGCCATTGTCGCGATACCAGCCGTCGAGCTTTTCCTGCATGGCGTCGCGTTTAGCCAGCAGTGCGCGGTTTTTCGGGCCGAGATCGTGGACGATGGCCGAGAAGCCGTTCCAGAAGGCCTCCGCTTCGATGCCGGTGCCGGGCAGGGCCTCGCCAGCCACAAAATCATGCAGCTCGCGGGCAATCCGCAATCCGGCGATCTCGATGCGATCGGTCATCAGGCTACTCCAGATGAAAGGCTTTGCGGGGCGTTTGGCATGTTGGGGTTGCAGGGTCAATTCAGCTTAGGTTGAAGGTGGCGTATTTAGCCGCCGGCGACGCTGCCGATCTCCCCCCTTGAGGGGGAGATGGCCGGCAGGCCAGAGGGGGTCGCCGGACGTAAGGTGCTAGCCCCTTCTGTTCAAATCAGGAGGTCGCGTCCGGTCGAACCGACCCCCTCTGTCGCCTTCGGCGACATCTCCCCCTCAAGGGGGAGATTACCCTAAACCGCGATCCTCGGCCTTCCCGAAGCCACCGCCACCACATGCGCCTCGATGAACATGCGCTGGGCTTCGACGGTAGAGACCCGGAACTCCGTCGCAACATCAATCTCGGCGCTGTCGGTGCCGGCGTCCTTGGCCCTCTGGGCGACAATGGCCCGCACATCGGCCTCGGCCGCCGCGATCGCCGCCGCCTCGTCGAGGAAATCGCGCACTGTCTCGCCGGAGGCGAGGCGGAACAGCCCTTCCTTGGGCTGGCTGACCCGGGCCTCGGCCGAGACCCTGACCTGGCCGACGACGGCGCCGAGCGCGTTGGCGACATCGGTGTCTTCCGGCACCACACACTCATTGCCGACCAGCGGCGCCAGGCCAGCATAGTGCAGCGGCGCAGAGGCACCGAGGCCGATGACCGGGCGGTCGAGCGCGACGCTCAGCCGCGCGATGCCGGGGTGGGCGTCGACGGCGCGCTGCACCAGCGCGTGTGCCACGGTCGCGGCGCCATCGAGGCCGTCCTCGGCGAAGGCGGTTTCGAGGATGTATTCGGCCGACCAGCGCGTCAGCGTCACCAGCACCCGCTCCGAGATCACTTCCGGCGACGCGGCAATAGGCTGGCCACGGCCATCGCGCTTGCGGGCGAACAATTCGGCGCCGAGGCGAGCGGTCGTGGCATCCCAGTTGGCCTGCTTGCCCAGCACATGCGCCGCGTCCGACGGGGTGAAGCCGGAGATATGCACCAGCCCGCGGGAGACCAGGCGGTTCAAGGTGGCGTTCTGGGCATTCGAGGTCAGCAGCCTGTCGAGGGCAAGCGGGGTCGCGCCGATCGCTTCGTAGAGCCGCGCCTCCGGAGCGGTGAGACCAGCTGCAAGCCTTTCCGGTACGCCGGTGCGCACCGCGAAACGGCCATCCATGCGGCCGGGGTTGGGCGCTCGGAGCTGGCGCTCGAGTTCCGATCTGACGGCGTCGCCATGCGCCATGCCGGCCAGCGCCAGCGGCACCAGGCGGCGCGGCCCAAGCAGGATTTTCGGGTTGAGCGCGCCATCGTCCAGCGCCACTTCGGAATCGCCGCCAAGGCCGAAGGTGCGCATGGCGACCGCCTCTACCATGGTCCGGAAGCCGCCGACGGTGGCGCCTTCGGGATCGAGCCGCGGGCGGCCCTTGTCGAGCACGGCGACGTCGGTAGTGGTGCCGCCAATGTCTGAGACCACGGCATTGTCGAGCCCGGTCATATGGCGGGCGCCAACCAGGCTGGCCGCCGGACCGGAGAGGATCGTTTCGATCGGCCGCTGGCGGGCAAACGCCGCCGAGACCAGCGCGCCGTCGCCGCGCACCACCATCAAGGGGGCGGCGATGTTGCGGGCTTCCAGAAACCCTTCGGTCGCCGCAACGAGCCGGTCGATCATCGAAATCAGCCTGGCATTGAGCAGCGTCGTCAGCGCCCGGCGCGGGCCGCCGAGCTTGGCCGACAGTTCGTGGCTAGCCGTGACCGGCAGGCCGGTCTTGTCGCGGATCAGTTCGCGGGCGGCGATCTCATGCGCCGGATTGCGGGTGGCGAAATAGGCGCAGACGGCAAAGCCTGACACCGAGGCGCCGAGCTCCGGCAAGGCCGCTTCCAACCCGGACAGGTCGAGTTTGGCGGCATTGCCGTGGACGTCGTGGCCGCCGGGGCAAAACACCACCGGATCGGTGCCGAGCGCCGTCTTCAGCCCATCGCGGGCGAGGTCGGCTTCGGAAAAGCCGATCATGATGAGAGCCACGCGGCCGCCCTGGCCCTCGACCAGCGCATTGGTGGCAAGCGTCGTCGACATCGACACCAGTTTGATCGCGGCCGGGTCGGTGCCGGCTTTTTCGAGCACCGCGTCGACGGCACCGGAGATGCCGACGGCGAGATCGTGCCTGGTGGTCAGCGCCTTGGCCTTGGCCAGCACCTTGCCCTTGTTCGGCCCCTGCTGTGGGCCTTCGGTTTCAGACCACAGCACGGCATCGGTATAGGTGCCGCCGGTGTCGATGCCGAGGAAGAGTGGTTTTGGCTTGGTCTTGGCGGTCATTCTTGGCGGATCCGGACGGTAGGGACTTTTACTTCCCCGCCCTTATCCGATACGGGCCCGCCGATAAAGCCGCGAGCGCTGGGCCAACACGCGATGACCGTGATACGAGCCCGACCTCCCCCTTGAGAGGGGAGATCGGCAACGTTGGCCGCTACGCAGCGAGGATGCCGCTATTTGGCCGTGACAGTGCCCTTCATCGAGCTGTGGATCGCACAATGGAACGGATGTGCGCCGGCAACTGATACCTTGACCTTGGCGCTCTTGCCGGTGGCGAGATGGCCGGTGTCGAAGGAGCCATCGAGCGCGGTGGCGGTGTGCGTCATCGAGTCGGCATTGGTGAAGGTGATGGTATCGCCAACGGCGACCGAGATTTTCGACGGGTTGAATTTCATGCCCTTGATCTGGACCGCATGATTGGCGGCATAGGCGGGCATGGCAAAGGCAAGCAGAGCAAGTACAAGCATGGTGCGCATGATGGATTTCCTCCTGAGCGCGAACCCTCATCCTACACTAACGTTGCCGAATGGCCTTTCATGCCACAAAGCCAATCTTTTTATGCGTGTTGTCGCAAAACGGCTTGTTGGCCGAATGGCCGCAGCGGCAGAGGAAGGAGCGTTGCGTGCGATCGATCGTGTGGCCGGTGCCGGTAACGATCTCGACATTGCCCTCGAGCTTGAGCGGGCCGTTGGTGGTCGGGGTGACGTTGAGCGGGCCATTCCGCGCCTCCAGCGCCGGCGTGTCCTTCAGCGCCGGTTCGCCGGTGGCGGTGAAGCCGGCCTTGGTGTGACTGCCATCACAGAACGGCTTGTTTTCCGAAGCGCCGCAGCGGCACAGCGTGGCGCGATAAAAGGTTTCGCCGTTGAGCACGATCTCGGCGTGAACGGCAAGCGGGCCGTTTTCGCGCAGCCGCACGGTGTTGACCACCGGTGGCTGTTCCTGCGGCCCGCCATCCTTCCTGACATAGGTGATGGCGCCAGACGGGCAGTTTTCGGCGATTGCCACCACCTTCTCGACGCTGGCCGCATCGGGATGGATCCATTGGCCCGGCGCGTTGGGCACGAAGACATGCGGATCGCCAAGCACGCAATTGCGCGAATGGATGCAGCGCTTGCCGGAAAAACCGACGTCGATCTTGTCGCTTTCGACCATGCCGGCCATCGCGGTGCTCCTGTTGCCTGGAGCACGCCGCGTCTGACGCGGCGTGCCTTGGGTGTTTGGGCAAGCTATGGCTCGAACAGGAAAACCGTCAAGCTGGCAAACTGGTCAGGGGACGAGATTGATCTCTTCGGTCTCGCCGCCGCTGCAGGTGTAGCAGCAATCCTCGCATTTTTGCTTGTTGCCGGGGCCGACGCCCCAATAGGTGCCCTCGTCGCCATCGACCCAGGCGCCGTAGCAGATCGATTCGCCCTCGTTGCAGGAGATCGGCAACGACTTGGTCTCGCCATCGTCGAGGTAGAAGTCCTTGCCTTCGCCCGGCCAGACATAGTCGCGGTCCTGGCTGTAGAGCTCCAGGCGCATGGCATTGGGATGGCTGTTCTTGACGGTAAAGGTGACGTCGCCGGCATGGGCGGCCGGTGCAAACAGGACGGCAAGCGAAAACGCGGCGGCAAGGCGCGCGGACGTGAAAGACATGGAAACCCCCGTGAAGAATCGGCCCCCACGGCCGATAGGGAATCATTGCACGATGCGCGCGGAGGCTAAAGGGATGGTGGCGACAATCCCTGATATAATCGCACGCGCTGATATAATCGTACACAGGCCGGACGAACCAGCGTCCTTGCGGTTCTTCGCCCTGAAGCGCGTCGCGTCGAAACGGACTCATGCGTCGCGCTTTAAGCTTTTTGGTTTTTATGCATGTCGTCTTCCCAAAACCGAGATCACTTTTTGGGCGACATGCATTAGCGTTGCCAGAAGGGCAGCTTGGCGATCTCTTCATCGACTTGCCGTCTGGTCAGGCCGATATCGTCGATCAGATGCGGATTGGTGTCCGAGATTCGCTTGAGGTCCCAGCGCAAGTGTGCCCGCTGGCGCCAGGCGGCGATGGTGTTTCGCAGGTCCGCAAGGCTATAGCGCCGGCGCGACGCCGGCCCGACTGGCTGTCCCCGCCGCATTGTCCGACGCGGGGTCGATGCGCAAATATTGGTCATGACAACCTCCATAGGTTTCCGAGGCCCTCATACGATTTGAGGGGCCAACGATCTGAATGAGGCTGGATTTTGCAGGATACGGACGGCGCCGTAATTAAGCCCTCCCAAATAGTTCTCAAAAGTTCCAAACCGGCTCTAACTCTTTGTTTTGACGCGACTCCTCAGGATGAGCACCGCGCTTTTCCCAGGAAAGGCGCCTCACACTTTTCCTCGAATTGCTCTATAGATGCGCCCTATGCAGGGATCGCGCTTTGCCTTTGGTCCGTTCGTGCTTGATCCGGGTGCGGGAACGCTGCTTCGGAACGACGATCCCGTTGCCGTCGGCTATCGCGGGCTGAAGCTGCTTGCGGCGCTGGTCGGACGGCCCGGCGAAATCCTCGAGAAGGCCGAGCTGATGGACGCGGCGTGGCCGGGCACGGCGGTCGAGGAAGGCAACCTCACCGTCCAGATCGCGCAGCTGCGCAAGCTGCTTGGTCCGCCTGCCGACGGCGGTGAATGGATATCGACGGTGCCGCGCGTCGGCTACCGCTTCACCGGGGCGATCGAACAGCTCGATCGTGCGAAGCGTAAACCCTTGCCGCTGCCCGACAAACCGTCGATAGCGGTGCTGCCTTTTGTCAACCTCAGCAACGACCCCGAACAAGAGGCCTTCGCCGACGGGTTGACCGAAGATTTGATCACCGACCTGTCCAGGGCCCCGGGCCTGTTCGTCATCGCGCGCAACTCGACCTTTGCCTATAAGGGCAAGGCGATGGATGTGCGCGCGATCGCCGAGGAGCTCGGCGTGCGCTACCTCCTGGAGGGCAGCGCCAGACGCGCCGCCGGGCGCGTGCGCATCAACGCCCAGCTGGTCGACGCCATGAGCGGCGAGCATCTGTGGGCCGAACGCTTCGACCGCGGCCTGGACGATATCTTTGCCGTTCAGGACGAGGCCACGGCCAAGATTGTGGAGGCGCTGCTCGGTCGGCTACGCGCGCCGCCGCCGCGCAACCGGCCCAACAATCTGGAGGCCTACGATCTCTGCGTGCGGGCGCGCAAGCTGATCGACGATTCGCCGCAGACGGCACGGGAAGCGCATCTGATGCTGACGCGCGCGCTTGCGCTCGATCCGGACTACGCCGAGGCCCATCGCTGGCTTGCCATGAACCACTGGATGGGATGGGTGCATTGGGGCGAGCCGGTCGAACCCAACCGTCGCATGGCGCTGCAACTGGCGCGCAAGGCCGTGGCGATCGATCCCAACGATGCCGGTTGCCGCTGGGTGCTCGGCAATTTGCTTGCCTATGAGCACGACTTCGAAGAGGCGGATGCCGAATTCGCCAGGGCGTTCGAACTTGACCCGAACGAGGCGGACGCCTGGGCGACACTGGCCGACATCACGACACTGGCCGGGCGGGTCGATGAGGGCCTCGAGCAGATCCGCAAGGCATTTCGGCTGAACCCGTTTCCGGCGAGCTGGTATTATCTCACCCTTGGCCAGGCGCAATATGCGGCGCGCGACTACGAGGCCGCCGTCGAGACCTTGCGCCGGGACGAGACCTATCGCACGAGTTCACGCCGTTTCCTGGCGGCAAGCCTGGCCCAGCTCGGCCGGCTCGAAGAGGCGCGCGCCGAGGTCGAGCTGTTCCTCGTCGGCAACCCGCATTTCACAACCAGCCACTGGGTCTGGACCGAGCCTTTCCGCGACGCAGCTATGTTCGAGCATTTCGTCGATGGTTTTCGCAAGGCCGGTCTGCCGGAGTAAACTCCTGCGCAGAGGCGCCAATCATGGCACCAGGTCGATCGTCTCGGTCGTGTGTTCGACGCAGATAAAGCAGCAGTTGTCGCAAGGCTGGTCGTTATCAGGCCCGACGCCGGCGGAGATCTGGTCGTTGCCGTCGACCCAGGCGCCATAGCAGATGCGCTCTCCGGAATTGCAGGACAGCGGCACCGATTTCTGGGAATTCGGGTCGATCATGAACACCTTGTTGTTGCCCGGCCAGACCGTCTCGCGGTCGCGGCTGAACAATTCGACCGCGACGGCTTCCTTGCGCAGGTTCTTGACGAAGAAGGCCATGTCGGCGGCCTCGGCCGAACTGGTGCAGACCAGCGCCGAAAGCACGGCCATACGAAACAGCGTCACGGTCGGACCTCCCGAATCACCGCCGCAGAATCGCATGGCCGCCGATGCCTGTCGCTCGCGTTCTGACCTATTTCGCGCGGGAGCCTTCGGCCGCGATCTCCCGCCCCAGCCGCACCGTTTCCGCGACCAGAAGGTCGAGATCGTCGCGCCTGGTGCGATGGTTGGCGATCGCCACGCGCAGCCAGTGTTCGCCATGCACGGTGGTGTCGGAGAGGGCGGCAATGCCCTGCTCCTGCAGCCGCAGCATGATTTCGGTGTTGAGCGCCTTCAGCGCCTCGCCGGTGAGCCCCGGCTGGTAGCGGAAGCAGACGATGTTGATGGTCGGCGGCATCGCCAGTTCCAGCGAAGGCTCGGCCTCGATCCGCCCGGCGAGATAGAAGGCTTGGGCGATGTTCTGGTCGATCAGGCGGCCGAATCTGTCGACGCCATGTTCCTTCAGCGCCATCCACACTTTGAGCGCGCGAAAGCCGCGCGATGTCTGCAGGCCGTAATCGTGCAGCCAGTCGCCGGAGGCAAGGCCGCGCGGCGTCGATTCCAGATATTCGGGCGTCACCGCGAAGGTCCGCCGATGTGCGACGGCGTCCCTGACCAGGGCGCAGCCGACCTCGAACGGCGCATGCAGCCATTTGTGCGGGTCGAGCGCGACGGAATCCGCCCATTCGATGCCGACGACGCGATGCGCGTTATCAGGCGCAATCGCGATCAGCGCGCCGATGCAGCCATCGACATGGAACCAGAGGTCTTCCTCATGCGCGAGTTTGGCCAGCGCTTGCAGGTCGTCGATCGCGCCGGTGTTGACCGTGCCGGCATTGCCGATGACACAGGCCGGTTTGAAGCCGGCTTCGCGGTCTTCAGCGATCGCAGCCCGCAACGCCGAAATGTCGATGCGCAGGCCGGCGTCGGTCGGGATGCGGCGCAGCGCCCGGTTGCCGAGGCCGAGCGCTTCCATCGCCTTGCGGTGGCAGGAATGGATCTGGTCCGAGCCATAGAACCGCAGCGGCTTTTCGGTTGCCGCGACGCCGTGCTCGCGCACGTCGATGCCGGCCTTGGTGTTGCGCGCCACCGTCAGGCCGATGATGTTGGCCATCGAGCCCCCGCTGACCAGCGTGCCCGAGGCGGAGGCCGGAAGTCCCAGCATCTGCTTGCACCAGTTGACCACCTGGCTGTCCATCAGCCCGGCGGCGTGGTTGCCGCCGCCGAGATTGGAGCCCTGGATCGCCGCCAGGAAATCGCCGAGCGCGCCGGTGAAGTTGCTCGATCCCATATACCAGGCCCAGAAGCGCGGATGGATGTTGCCCATCGGGTAGGGCATCACGGTGCGCGAGACCTCGTCATAGACAGCAGCCAGCGACGCCGGCGATCTCGGCAGGGGTGCCGCGAAGGCTTCTCGCACCTCCGCCGGCATCTCCCGCCAGACCGGACGGTCCCGGATATTGCTGAGATAATCGACGGCGTCGTCGATGACCCGATGCGACAGGGCCTGCACATCGGCCCAGTCCAAGGGGTCAAGCGTTTCCTCGGCCACCTTGCCAAGGGTTTCCTGCGCGATATCCATGACATCCACCCGTCAAGCTGCCGGGAATTGGCAGCCGGGCGTCGAGCGCGACAGCGCCAACTCGTCGGCATCCATTTCGGCCTCGATGCCATCGAACAATGGTGTCGACATATAGCGCTCGCCGGTGTCGGGCAGCATGCACAGGATCACCGATCCGGCCGGCGCCTTTTCCGCGACCTGCCGCGCCACGGCGAAGGTGGCGCCGCCGGAAATGCCGGTGAAGATGCCTTCCTTCTGCGCCAGGGCCTTGGCCCATTTGATGCCTTCGGGTCCGGCAATCGGCATCACTTCGTCATAGAGGCTGGCGTCGATCGCCTCCTGCAGCACGTTGGGGATGAAGTCCGGCGTCCAGCCCTGGATGGGATGCGGCTCGAAGGCCGGATGGCTGGCGGCCGGGGCGCCACCAGCACCACGTTGCTGCGCCTTGCCGCTGCCGACAAGCTGCGCGTTGGCCGGTTCGGAGAGCACGATGCGGGTCTCCGGCCGCTCGCGGCGCAGCACGCGCGCCACGCCGACGACGGTGCCGCCGGTGCCGTAGCCGGTGACGAAGCAGTCGAGCCGCGAGCCGGCGAAATCATTGACGATCTCGCGTGCCGTTGTCGCCTCGTGAATGGCGGCGTTGGCTGCCGTCTCGAACTGGCGGGCAAGGAACCAGCCATTGGCCTCGGCCAGTTCAACCGCCTTCTTGTACATGCCGAAACCCTTTTCGGCGCGCGGCGTCAGCACCACCTTGGCGCCAAGCATGCGCATCAGCTTGCGGCGCTCGACGGAAAAGCTGTCGGCCATGGTGACGACCAGCGGATAGCCCTTCTGCGCGCAGACCATGGCGAGGCCAATGCCGGTGTTGCCGCTGGTCGCTTCGACCACGGTCTGGCCCGGCTTCAACGCGCCGCTGCGCTCGCCCTCCTCGATGATGTTGAGCGCCAGCCGGTCCTTCACCGAGGCGGCGGGGTTGAAGAACTCGGCCTTGACGTAGATCGTCGCGTGGGCCGGTGCGAGATTGTTGATGCGGATCACCGGCGTGTCGCCGACGGTGTCCAGAATGCTGTCGAACAGGCGGCCGCGCCCGGCCGTGGTCCGGATTTTTTGTTTGTTCAACATCGTTGATCTCCTCGATTGTCTTCACAGGCCGGTTACAAACCGGTGGCTTGGGCGGCGAGGTTTCGAGACCTTGCCGCGCTACTGACGTGCCGGCGATGCGGCAACGGACGCTGCCGGCGCGCAATTCGCCGCCGGGTGCGCCGTGTCGTGTTTGGTGATAGAGCAAGGGCCGACAGGCCAGCGTGGGAGCAGGCGTGGAAACGGACGTGGAATCCGCACCATCAAGGCTGGACGGCGAGATGCCGATCCTGTCCGTGCGCCTGCTCGGACCGCTGGAAATCATGCGGAACGACGTGCCGGTGGCATTGCCTGCGTCCCGCAAACTGCGTGCCCTGCTTGCTTATCTTGCGCTGGCGCCGCATCCGGTTGGGCGCAGCCGGCTGTGCGAACTGCTGTGGGATGTGCCCAACGATCCCCGCGGTGAGTTGCGCTGGTGCCTGAGCAAGCTGCGCGCCGCCCTCGACACGCCGGACCGGCGCCGGGTTACCACACAGGGCGATACGGTCGCGCTCGATCTGGAAGGCTGTTTCGTCGATGCGCTGGAGATCAGCCGTGCCGCCACGCTAGGGATCGGCACGCTTGACGTGGAGCGTCTGCGAGCGCTGGCCGGACATTTCGCCGGCGATCTGCTCGACGGGCTGGGGCTTGAGCGCAGCCCGCTTTTCGACAGCTGGCTGATCGCCCAGCGCCGGCGTTTTCATGCGTGTCACGCTGCCGTGCTGGAACAGCTCGTCGCTAGCCTGCCGGCGGAAAGCGACGAGGCTGTCGCCTATCTCGACACATGGGTGGAACTGGCGCCGTTCGATGAACGTGCGCATGCGGCACTGCTGGCCAGTCTCGCCCGGCGCGGCGAAATCGCTGCAGCCGAGCAGCATCTGGCTTCGGCGGAAAGGTTGTTTCAGTCGGAGGACCTGGATTTCGCGCCGCTTCGGGCGGCCTGGCGCGCGATCCGTGACCAACGGTCAAGTGCCTCGCACCAGGCGCAACCGGCCTGCCTGTCCACGGCATCGTCTCTGGCGACTACATCGGGCGATGCCGACCCCGTCGAACCTAGTCACGCTTCGCTGGCCGTCATGCCGTTTGTCGACGAAAGCGGTGCGCGCGGCGGGCCGGCCGACGGTTTCACCCATGACATCATCACCCGTCTTGCCAAGCTCCGCGATTTCTTCGTCATCGCGCGGGGATCTGTGTTCGCGCTGGCCGAAAAGACCATCGCGCCGGAGGAGGCCGGCAGGAAACTCAATGTCGACTATGTCGCCACCGGCACGGTGCGAAGCACGGCCGGCCGCCTGATTGTCAGCGTCGAACTGATCGAGGTGCGCACCGCCAGGATCGTCTGGGCCGACACGTTCGAGCGCCGGCCCGACGACCTCTTTGCCGTGCTCGACGATATCGGCAACAGCATCGTGTCGTCGATCTCGGTCGAGATCGAAACGGTCGAGCGCAACCGCGCCATGCTCAAGGCGCCCAACTCGCTCACCGCCTGGGAAGCCTATCATCGCGGCCTCTGGCACATGTACCGCTTCACCCAGGCCGAGAACGAGCAGGCGCGGCATTTCTTCGACAGGGCCTTGCAGCTCGACCCGACCTTTGCCCGCGCCTATGCCGGCCTGTCCTTTACCCACTGGCAAAATGCCTTCCAGCGCTGGGGCGACCGCGACCGCGAAAGCGCGCTGGCCTTCGAGAGCGCCGGCCACAGCCTGCTGGTCGACGACCACAATCCGGCCGCGCACTGGGCGATGGGCCGGGCGCTGTGGCTGCGCGGCGAGCAGGACGGGTCGCTTTCCGAACTGGAACGGGCGGTGGATCTCAGCCCCAATTTCGCGCTCGGCCATTACGCGCTGTCCTTCGTCCATTCGCAGTCGGGCGATCCGCAGGCGGCGATAAGCTCCTCCGACCATTCGCGTCATCTGAGCCCGTTCGACCCGCTGCTGTTCGGCATGTTGGGGGCGCGCGCGATGTCGCATGTCCGGCTCGGCCAGTTCGAGGAGGCGGCCGACTGGGCGCTGAAGGCGGCGGCACGGCCCAATGCCCATACCATCATCCTGGCGATCGCCGCGCACTGCCTGGCGCTGGCCGGCCGGCTCGACGAGGCGCGCGGCTTTGCCGCCGCCATCCGCAAGACACTGCCGGACTATCGCGCCGACGATTTCATCGGCACCTTCCGCTTCGAGCCCGACGCCGAGGCGCTGTTCCGGCAAGGCGCCAGGCGCATCGGGCTCAGCTGATTTCGCGCTTGAGCTCCATCCGTTAACAAAGTCGGAAGGAGTTGCTTAACAGTTACCCTCTATGTCACCTCCCGGGGGGTCCATGGCAAAGTGAGTATGATGAGCGATAGCCCCGACAAGCGCAGCGAATGGCGTGCCATTTTTTATGTACAGGCCCGTGTCGCCATCCTGTTCGTCCCGGTGGTCGCCAGCCTGCTGATCATCGCCGCCCTTGCCGGCAATGACCGCAAATCCGTTCCCGACGTCGACCGGACGGTCACCGGGTCCGTGCGCTAGGCCATGCCGCAGCGGCTACCCGGCACCGGTGGTCGAGCCTTCAGCGGCGGAACCCCGCGCGCCGTCGGACATTGTCTTCCAGCACAGCCCCTGGAGGACATGATGACCGGAGCTTTCGACATCAACGACAACACCAAAGAAAATCCCAAGCGCCCGCCTCAGCCTGAGACTCGCGAGGACCTGAAGAAAAAGCCGGTCGAGGGCAAAGCCTTCCAGGTGAATGAAAACAGCGTCGATAATCCGGCGCCCGCGCCGGTGAAGCCAAAGCAGGACTGATCGCGAGATCGGGATGTCAGGCATTAAAAAGCCAGGGCAACCGGGCTTTTTTTGCGCCTCGGAAACTTACCTCGTAACGCGTCGCCTCAATAAAAGCGCGGAATCTGACCGTTCTGCGGTGTCGTACGGTCGCCGAGGTCGAGAAAGACCTCGTCGACATAGCACCATCCCCAGCCTTCCGGCGGATCGTAGCCCTCGATGACCGGATGGCTGGTGGCGTGAAAATGTTTTGTGGCGTGGCGGTTGGGCGAGTCGTCGCAGCAGCCGACATGGCCGCAGCTGCGGCAGAGCCGCAGGTGCACCCACCACGATCCGCTCTTCAGGCATTCCTCGCAGCCAAGCGCGCTCGGCGTCACGTCCTTGATCCCGGCCGCATGTTTGCATTCGTCCGCCATCACACTCTCCTGAACTATCTCTCTGTTGAAGCGACGGCCTGGCTGCCGTCCCGCGCTAGATAAGCATGCAGCGCCGCCACCACTTGGGCACCCTCGCCGACGGCCGCCGCAACGCGCTTGACCGAGCCGCAACGCACATCGCCGATGGCGAACACGCCGCTGCGGCTGGTCTCCATCAGACCATGATCCGATCCCAGCTCCGGTCCGGTGCGGATGAACCCTTTGGCGTCCAGCGCCACGTTGCATTGCGCCAGCCAGTCTGTGTTCGGATCGGCGCCGATGAACAGGAAGAGATGGCGGATAGGGCGCGTCATTTCTTCGCCGCTGACGCGGTTGCGCCAGCGGACCGTGCCAAGATTGCCGTCCTCGCCCTCCAGCGCCTCGATTTCGGTCTCGGTCAGCACCTCGATGTTCGGCTGCGCCTTGATGCGCTCGACCAGATAGCGCGACATCGAGGCATCGAGGCTGCCGCCGCGCGCCAGCAGCGCCACCTTGCGCGCATGGCTGGCGAGGTAGACCGCCGCCTGGCCGGCCGAATTGCCGGCGCCGACCAGCGCAACTTCCTGGCCGGCGCAAAGCCGCCCTTCGATGGGCGAAGCCCAATAATGCACGGACGTTCCCTCGAACTGCGACAGGTTGGCGACATCGAGGCGGCGGTAGCGCGCTCCGCTGGCGATGACCACGCTGCGCGTGCGCACCGTCTCGCCGTCGCCGACGTCGAGCAGGTAGCGGGCGCCCGAATTGTCGGTGGCGGCGCTCAACAGCTTCGCCTCGTCGGGAATCACCATTTCGACGCCGAATTTTTGCGCCTGGTTGTAGGCACGCGCCATCAGCGCCATGCCGGTAATGCCGGTGGGGAAACCGAGATAGTTCTCGATGCGCGAGGAAGCGCCGGCCTGACCGCCGAAGGCCCGGCAATCGAGCACGATGGTCGACAGTCCTTCGGAGGCCGCATAGACGGCTGCCGCCAGCCCCGCCGGCCCGGCGCCGACAATCGCCACGTCATACAGTGTGTCGGTATCGATCGGCCTGAGCAGGCCGATGCAGCGGGCGAGGTCTTTCTCGCCGGGATTCATCAGCAGCATGCCGTTCGGACACAACACCACCGGCAGATGGTGCGGGTCGACGTCGAAGCGCTCGACCAGGGTTTTGGCGCAGGGGTCGCTGCCGGAATCGAGCACGCGGTGCGGTTGGCCGCTGCGGGCCAGAAATCCTTGCAGCCGCAACACGTCGGCATTGCCTGATGGCCCGATGATGATCGGTCCGCTGGTGGCGCTTTCCAGGAGCCCGACACGGCGCAGGATCAGCGCCCGCATGATGCGCTCGCCGAGATTGGCTTCCTGCACCATCAGGTCGCGCACGCGCTGCGAGGGGATGACGAAGGCCTCGACCGGCTCGGCGGCCTCGGCATTGACCAGCGATGGGCGCGCCGAAAGCTGCGCCAGCTCGCCAACGAAGCTGCCCGGACCATGGCTGACGATCGTTTCACGCCGGCCGAGGCCATCCTGGGTGATCTCGACCTTGCCCTTCAGGACGACGATCAGCCCGGGCGCGACATCGCCGGCCTTGATGATGTGCTCGCCGGCGGCATAGAAGCTGGCTTCGCCGAACCGGCGCATGTGATCGATGTCAGCCTCGCTCAGCGTGGGAAACGCCTGATCGCGACGGGCGCCGAAGATTGCGGTAGCGGATTGAGCCATGGCTTTAGCGTAGCGAAGCCTTGGCTCGGTTTGAAGCGGTTTGTTCAGCGCCTAGCCGCGAGGCGAGGTTTGGTGGACGACCCCAATCGCCCTGTTCGTTCCGAGATGACGACTGGAGGGTCAAGGATCGGTGCTGTCGACGGGGTCCGTGCCTGACAGCCAATTGTCAGCTGTGTCGTGAGACATTGTGTCCGAAATGCCGCGAAGCCGATTCGCCGGCGCCGGATTCAAGATGGAATGAGCCCATGAAACAGATTGCCCTGTCACTTTTCGTGATCGCGTCTTCGGGTGCTTACGTGTGGGACCAGGCGGGAAAGGGTCCCGCTGGTGACATGATCGACACGGCGGGTATCGCCAATGCCGCCGAGGATAGCGTGTTGCAGCCCCCTGCTCCAGCCAGCCCCGTTCCAAGTGATCCCATTCCAGCGCCCGCACCGCCATTGCTTGGGAATCGCCAACAGAGTGTACGCCTCGATCCTCCCGCGACCACGCCGACCAAGGTCGGCGGCGAAACCACCGCCGCGATCGCCTCTCCCGCCCGGGAGCAGAACCCGGCAATGCCGCCGCGCTCTGCCAGCCCTCTCCCGCTTTCGCAAGCGCCCGCACCACCGCCGGAACAGGCGCCAGCTCAACTCGTCGCCGATGCTGCGCCGCGCACGGCAGCCTTCGCCGTAACCCCGGCCGTCTACATCCCCGTTCCCCAGCCGAGGCCGGACTATCCGCGGGCACCCGTCCGCGTCATTAAGGTGGGCATGACGTCGGCTGCCAGTCCCCGCACCAAGCCGGCCGGGCACGGGTTTGCCGATGGCACCTACACCGGTCCTGTCACCGATGCCTATTACGGACTCATTCAGATTCAAGCGTCCATACAAGGCGGCCGTCTCACCGCGCTCAAGGTGCTGAGATACCCGAATGACCGCCGCACCTCGGTCAGCATCAATCGGCAGGCGCTGCCGATGCTGCGGGACGAAGCGATCAGCGCGCAGAGCGCCAATGTCGACATCATTTCGGGCGCCACGCTGACCAGCAGGGCCTTCAGGCAGTCGCTTGCTGGCGCATTGAAGCAAGCACATTCCTAGTTCCATGCGCGACACAAGGATCCTGATGGGCATGCCCATCACCGTCGACATCGGCGGCGCCTCGGCCAGCGGCCTTGTCGACACGGTCTTCGACTACTTCGACCACATCGACCGGCGCTTCAGCACCTACAGGACCGACAGCGAGATTTCGGCCATCAACCGTGGCGACCTTCCTGTCCGCGACTGGAGCGGCGAGATGATGGAAGTGATGGCTCTCGCAGCAAAGACAAAAAATGAGACGGATGGATATTTCGACATTCGCAAGCCTGACGGGTCGCTGGACCCGTCAGGCATCGTCAAGGGCTGGGCTATCCGCAATGCGGCCGCGATCGCTCGCGAGGCCGGCGCCGGCGATTTCTTCATCGAGGCAGGCGGCGACATCCAGTGCTGCGGCAGGAATGCTTCGGGCCTCGACTGGAGCGTCGGCATCCGCAATCCCTTCAAGGCAGATGAGATCATCAAAATCGTCTATCCGCGCGGACACGGCGTCGCCACCTCGGGCACCTATGTGCGCGGGCAGCACATCTACAATCCGCTTGGGATTGGCGACCCGATCACCGAAATCGTCAGCCTGACCGTCATCGGCGCGGATGTGTTGGAAGCCGACCGTTTCGCCACCGCCGCTTTCGCCATGGGCCGGGATGGCATTCTCTTTCTCGAGCAGACGCCGGGCCTTGAGGGCTACGTCGTCGGCAGCGACGGCCGCGCCACGCCGACAAGCGGCTTCGGAGCTTTTTGCCAATCATGATCAAGACCATCGACCGGTTTCTCGACCATCAGACCATGTACCGGCTGGTTCTCTACTATCTCATCGCCTTGTTGGGCACCGCCTTTGTGCTCGGCTTCTTCAAGCTTGTGCCGCATGATCCGGTCGCGCTCGCCTTCACGGCGGGCCTGATGCTGGCCGCCTGCTGGATCACCAACCGGATTTTCGCTGTTGTGTTCCAGGTTCCGGCCAACAACGAGTCGGTCTACATCACCGCCCTCATCCTGGCGCTCATCCTCGATCCGGTGGCCGCCACGGACCTCAAGGGGATCGGCGCGGTGGTGCTCGCCTGCGTCTGGGCGATTTCATCCAAGTTCATCCTCGCCATCGGCAGGAAGCACCTGTTCAATCCGGCGGCACTGGGCGTGGCATTGACCGCCTTGCTGCTTGACCAGCCGGCCACCTGGTGGGTCGGAGGCAACTTGCCATTGCTTCCCGTCGTGCTTGCCGGCGGCCTGCTCATCGTGCGCAAGCTACGCCGGCTTGATCTCGTCGTCATCTTCATCGCCGTTGCGCTGGCGATGACCCTCTCGACGACCGAGCCATCGCAATATGCGACAGCACTGACTGAGACACTTGGCTCGTCGCCGCTGTTCTTCTTCGCCTTCGTGATGCTGACCGAGCCGCTGACCGCGCCGACGACGCGCTTACCGCGCATTGCCTTCGCTGCGATCGTCGGTTTCCTGTTTGCGCCCAACATCCATGTCGGCTCGTTCTACTTCACGCCGGAGCTGGCGCTTCTGACGGGCAATCTTTTTGCCTTTGCGGTGAGCCCGAAAGGACGCTTCGTGCTGACGCTCGAACGTGTCGAGCAATCGGCCGTCGACAGCTACGACTTCGTCTTCAGGTCACCGCGCAAGCTTGCCTTCCAGGCCGGTCAGTACCTGGAATGGACGCTTGGTCTCGACCGTCCGGACAATCGCGGCAACCGTCGCTTTTTCACGGTCGCATCGGCCCCCACGGAGGGATCCGTTCGGCTTGGCGTCAAGTTCTATCCGAAATCGAGCGCGTTCAAGCAGGCGCTGGGCACGATGAAGCCGGGCAGCACCATCCACGCTTCCCAGCTCGCCGGCGACTTCATACTGCCGGCCAACCTCGAAACCAAGATTGCGTTCCTGGCTGGCGGCATCGGCATCACGCCATTTCGCTCGATGCTGCAATATCTCGTCGACATCCACGAAAAGCGACCGATCATCGTCCTCTACGGAGCCGAGACCCAGCAGGACATCGCCTATCGAGACGTCCTCGACACGGCAAAAAGAGAACTTGGCGTGAGGACGGTTCTCGCCGTCGCCAAAGGCGCCGAGCGTGGCCAGTATCCTGGCTATATCGACGCACGCCTCGTGCGCCTCGCCATCCCAGACTATCTGGAGCGAACCTTCTACATTTCGGGTCCGCAAGCCATGGTCAAGGCACTCCGTGGCAAGCTGCTGGCAATGGGCGTTCGCCGTTCGAAGATAAAGGTGGACTATTTTCCGGGATTTGCCTGAGCGCCGCTCAGCCGTGCCGGGGCAAGGCAATGGTCACGACCAGGCCAGGATCGGCATTGGCCATCGTCAGGCGTCCGCCATACGTTTCGATTATGTCGGAGACGATGGCCAGGCCGAGTCCGCTGCTGCCGCCTTCGCTGTCCAGCTGCACGCCGCGCGACAACACAGCTTCCCGATCCGCATCGGGGATGCCCGGCCCATCATCGGCGACAGCGATGGCATGGACCACGCTCAGGAGTTGGCCAAGCCCTTTATTTCGCCGTCCCGCGCCCGGTCGTGATCGCTGTCGTCATCCTCGTCCGCGCGGGCGTGGAGCGGTCGAAGCAGAATGAGCCCGACCAGCTTCGCCGTGGCCAAGCGTTTCAGTAGCGATTTCATCCAACGGCCATATCGCAGACCTTGTGTTTCAATCCGGCCCGTCTCCCGGTCTGGATATGACGGGAAGATCGAGCCGCTGGCATTTGACCGTTGATCAGGAGCCACTTGTCCCCGGCAGCATGCGCTTGAGCACGTCGTCACTGCGGACATAATGATGCCAGAGCGCGGCCGCCGCATGCAGTCCGGCGAGGATAAGAATCAGATTGGCGCAGAGGCTGTGCAGTTCCCTTATGATTCGAGCCGTCGCGATGTCCGCGGACACAGGAGCCGGGATGGTAACGAGGCCGAAGAAACTCAAGGCGTCGCCCCTGTACCAGGTCAGCAGGATGCCGAGCACCGGGATGGTCACCAGCAGCGCGTACAGCATGAGATGCGCGACCTTGGCCACCCATCGTTCCAGCTTTGACATTTCCCGCGGCAGCCCCGGCGTTCCCAATGTCAGGCGCAGGCCAATGCGGATGACGACAAGCGCGAACAGCAGTATGCCGAACGAGATATGGAACCACCAGACGAGCGCGCGGCCAGGATCACCGCGTGGAAAGATATCCGCGACATAAGTCAGGCCGTAAAGGCCGACGACCAGCAGAAACACCGCCCAATGAATAGCCTTCTGTGCGCTTGTGTAGGTGGGATTCATGCCGGGTCATCCAATTTTGAAGGTCTCTAAACTAGCCGCGATCATGTCAAAGCTTTGTCGGGCGGACCCTTTCGACCGCGATCGAGGAGGCTGTGGCGGTCGCCCGACAAGGCGGTTCTGGAACCGGGCTTTGGCGATCGTGATCTGGCGGACCTTGGCGGGGGGAACCTGTCAATTCGCTGACAGTCGGACACCGGACAACGCCGATATGCTGGACAAAGAAAAAGCCCGGACGAACCGGGCTTTTCCTTTGGGTCTCTGAACCATCGAGCGGTTCGAAACGGGAATTTGGTGCCCAGAAGAGGACTCGAACCTCCACTCCTTGCGGAACACGGACCTGAACCGTGCGCGTCTACCAATTCCGCCATCTGGGCTGGTGCGGGCTCATGTAAGCGGGCAAGCGATGGCTGTCAACGCGCTTTTTTTAAAGCATGATGCCGAAAAGTGGGAACCGGTTTTCTCGGACAAACGGTTTTCGTTTGTCCAGAGATCATGCTTGATCAAGAACAGCCCGCGGCTTGCCGGCTCAGCTCTCCAGCACTTCCTTCGACGCTACCGTCGAATCGGCGTTGAGCTGGTAGATGACCGGCACGCCGGTGCCGAGCTCCAGCTTGACGATCTCCTCGCCCGACTTGCCGTCCAGCGCCATGATCAGCGCGCGCAGCGAGTTGCCGTGGGCGGCGACCAGCACGGTGCCGCCGCGCAGCACGTGCGACTGCATGTCATGCAGATAGTAGGGCCAGACGCGGGCGCCGGTGTCCTTGAGGCTTTCGCCGCCGGGCGGCGGCACGTCATAAGAGCGGCGCCAGACATGCACCTGCTCCTCGCCCCACTTCTTGCGGGCATCGTCCTTGTTGAGGCCCGAAAGGTCGCCATAGTCGCGCTCGTTGAGCGCCTGGTCGCGGATGGTCTTCAGATCGCTCTGGCCGACCGCGTCGAGAATGTGCTGGCAGGTCTTTTGCGCCCGCGTCAGCGCCGAGGTGAAGGCGATGTCGAACTTCAGCCCGCGCGCCTTGAGTTTTTGCCCGGCAGCCTTGGCCTCGGCGTGGCCCTGCTCGGTCAGGTCGACGTCGCGCCAGCCGGTGAACAGGTTCTTCAGATTCCATTCGCTCTGACCATGGCGCACGAGCACAAGGGTTCTCGACATTTTTGCTCCCTACAAGAGCAATTCCAGGAAAAGTGTGAAGCGGTTTTCCGTTCGGAATTGCGTTAAAACAAAGTGTGGTTGTGGTTTGCTCAGCTCAGGCCAAGCACGTCCCGCATCGAATACAGTCCTGGCTTCTTGTCACGCGCCCACAGGGCTGCCTTGACGGCTCCGCGGGCGAAGATGGCGCGGTCCTCGGCATGGTGGGACAGTGTGATGCGCTCGCCGGTGCCGGCCAGGATCACGCTGTGGTCGCCGACGACAGAGCCGCCGCGCAGCGTGGCAAAGCCGATCGAGCCGGTCTTTCGCACGCCCGTGTGGCCGTCGCGTGAACGCACATCATTGCCGGCCAGCGCGATGCCGCGCCCGGTGGCGGCGGCCTCGCCAAGCAGCAGTGCGGTGCCCGACGGCGCGTCAACCTTGTGCTTGTGGTGCATCTCGAGGATCTCGATGTCGAAATCGTCGGCGTCGAGCGCGCGCGCCGCCTGCTCGACCAGCACCGCCAGCAAATTGACGCCGAGGCTCATATTGCCCGACTTGACGATCGTGGCATGGCGCGCCGCGGCAGCAATCTTGGCATTGTCGTCGGCCGAACAGCCCGTCGTGCCGATGACGTGGACGATGCGCGCCTGCGCCGCGTAGCCGGCGAATTCGACTGATGAGCCAGGCGTGGTGAAGTCGAGCACGCCGTCGGCCTTGGCGAAAGCCGGCAGCGGATCGCCTGATATCGGCACGTTGATGATGCCGATGCCCGCCAGCTCGCCGGCATCCTTGCCCAGATGAGGCGATTCGGCTCGCTCGACCGCGCCAATGACGCGGGCGCCCGGGATGGTATGGATGGCGCGGATCAGCGTCTGGCCCATGCGGCCGGCAGCGCCAACCACCACCAGGCCCATATCGCCTGCTTCGCTCATGTGCTCCTCACAGCAGTCTTCTTCGCACGCGGGGCCCGGACCGGAGTTTGGATCGGCTTGCTGTCATCGACAAGCCCCAGCCCCTTCTTGCCCTGGATGCGGTGGAAGCGGGAATAGATGCTCCCCGGGTCGGCCATCAGCGTCGCATGGGTGCCTTCCTCGACCAAGCGTCCCTCCTCCAGCACGAGGATGTGGTCGGCATTGACCACCGTCGATAGCCGATGCGCTATGACGATGGTCGTGCGACCTTGCATGACATGGGTCAGCGCTTCCTGGACGCGGGCTTCCGCCTCGTTGTCGAGCGCCGAGGTCGCCTCGTCGAGCAGCAGGATCGGCGCCTGGCGCACGATGGCGCGGGCGATCGAGACGCGCTGGCGCTGGCCGCCGGAAAGGGTCGAGCCGCCTTCGCCGACCGGCGTATCGTAACCTTGCGGCTGCTGGCGGATGAACTCGTCGGCTGCCGCCTGTTTCGCCGCCTGCTCGATGTCGGCGTCCGTGGCCGACAGGCGGCCGTAGCGGATGTTGTCGCGGATTGTGCCCTCGAACAGATAGGGCGCCTGCGCCACATAGGCGATCGACTGCCGCAGCGAATGCTTGGTCACCTTCGAGATGTCCTGGCCATCGACCTCGATGCTGCCCTGGTCGACGTCGTAGAAGCGCTGCAAGAGCGCCACCAGCGTCGATTTGCCGGCGCCCGACGCACCGACGATCGCCGTCACCTTGCCGGCGGCGGCGGTAAAGCTCAGATCCCTCAGCACCGGCATGTCGGCGCTGTAGCCGAACGTCACATTGTCGAAGCGCACCTCGCCGGTGGTGATCCTGGCCTCTACAGCATCGGGCGCGTCGCCCTGTTTCGGCTCCAGGTCGAGCAACTCGTAGATCATGCGCGCGTTGACCAGCGCACGTTCCATGCCCACCTGTGTGCGCGCCAAGCGTCTTGCCGGATCGTAGGCCATGATCAGCGCGGTGATGAAGGAAAACACCGCGCCCGGCGGCTGCCCAAGATACAGCGCCCGGTAGCCGGAATAGGCAACCACGGAGGTAATGGCGAGACCGCCCAGAATCTCGGAAATCGGCGACAGCCGCTCCGCGACGCGAGCGATCTTGTTGTTACGCTGCTCGGCCGTATCGGCCATGATGCCGATGCGGCGCGCCAGCTCGGCCTCCAAGGTGAAGGCCTTGACGATGGCGATGCCTTGCGTGGCCTCCTGCACGGACCCGTTCAGCCGCGAATTGATCAGCACGGATTCCCGGTTGATACGCCGCAATCGGCGGGTGATGTAGACGACGGCCCAGATCAGCGGTGGGCCGATCAGCAGCGAGCTGAGCGACAACACCGGATCCTGGTAGATCATGACGCCGACGAGGGCGACCAGCGAGACCGCGTCGCGGCTGATGGAGGTCAGTGTCAGCGACAGCAGATCGCGAACGCCGCCGACATTCTCGCTGACCTGTGCCGCCAGCCGGCCGGAACGCGTGTCGTTGAAGAAATTGACGCCGAGCTTCATCAGATGGTCGAAGGTGCGTTTCTGGTAGCGCGCCACCAGGTTGTTGCCAATTCTGGCCAGTGCCACCGCCTGGCCGTAGCCGGCGAAGCCGCGCAACAGCGAGGCTCCCATGAAACCGGCGCAGACCCAGAAGATTATATCGCTGCGCCGCTCGACGAATATCCCATCGATCATCGGGGCCATGATCCACGCCAGAAAAGCAGTGGTGCCGGAAACAATCAGTAGGCAAGAGACGGCGACGACATAGGTCCAGCGATACTCATTGCCGTTTTCAGCGAGGATGCGGCGGAGCACCGCCGTGACCTCGCCGGGCTGGACTTTTTGTTTGGGGGCTTGAAGTGTCAAATCAGGAGCGCTTTGTGGTTTTCCGCCTCGTGGGACCGGGGCTGCAAATTCGGCACCCCTCTTAACGCCCTGCGGCCTGATTGCCTATGCCCGCACCTGATTAACTTCGTCGCGGGGGCTTAAGCGCGTCCGCGGTCTCCCATGGGGTCCTGCAGCAGAAAACTAGGCCTGCCAGCGCCGGCCCGCCGTCTGGACGCCGAACAGCGAGGGGTTGCGGGCATAGGCGGCAAGGCCGAGAAGTGCTGCCAGCGGATTGGTGATGACATAGACGGGCATGGTGCGCATCAGCGCACTGTGCGGCGCCTTGTCCTCGAAGGCGGCGCGGAAATTGCCTGCTTTCAGCGCCGGTACGATTTTTTGCGCGATGCCGCCGGTCAAGAACACGCCGCCGCGGCTCATGAAGACCAAAGCGAGATCGCCGGCGGTGCGGCCGAGGCATGTGACGAAGGTTTCCAGCGCTTCTTGCGCCACCGGATCGGTCTTGGCCAATGCCGCACCGGTGATCTCGGCCGGCGTGGTGAAGGGCGACGGCTTGCCGTCCGCCTTGGCCACCGCCCTGTAGACGTTGACGAGGCCGCGGCCACACAGGATCTGCTCGCCGGAAATGCGGCCCTCGAGCTTCTCAATATGGGGGAAAACCTCGAAATCGCGCGGTGAGCGCGGGCCGATATCCATATGACCGCCCTCGCCGGGCACCGGAATCCAGTGGCGCAGCGCATAGACCAGCCCGGCGACGCCGAGACCGGTACCCGGCCCGAGCACGACGCGGCCGGCATTGGGCTCCAGCGTGCCGCCGCCGATCTTTTCCATATGCTCCTCGCCGAGGGCGACGACGGCCAGCGCCTGCGCCTCGAAATCGTTGAGCACGACAATGTCGCTCAGGCCGAGGCTGGCGAACATCTGCTTCGGCTTGACGACCCACGGGCAGTTGGTGAGTTCGATCTCGTCGCCGTCGACCGGACCGGCCACCGCCAGCACCGCCGAATTGGGCCGGACCGACGAGCGGTCGAGCACCGCCGCCTGGATTGCCTCGTCGATGGTGTTGAAATTGGCGGTCTGGAAGATTTGCGGCTCGGTCGGTTCGGAATTGGCGTCGAGCACGATCGAAAAGCGCGCATTGGTGCCGCCAATGTCGCCGATCAGGACCGGAAACCGCAACGACGTGTCGGTATCGCTTACGCTTGGCATGCTCTCGTCCGTCCTCGGCGCCCCTGACGGCGTATCGCCGTTCTTCCGTTGACTAGCGCATGAGTTTGAAAAGGGAAACGGTTTTCGAACCCCGCAGCGCGCGCAGTGAGGTTCTGCGGCCAAACGGCCACTGTTTAGCCAAAAAACAGGCCGCTAAACCGATTGAGCCCGCCGATGGCGCAGCGGTGATCAGTTCACGGGCGGCCGTGGCCGAGGAACGGGCGCGCCCATTCTGGGTGTCGCCGCGAAAGCATTTGCCGCGCCTGGCAAATCGCCGCCCCCGCTGGCCGTGGCGGCGGGCTGCGGCGGCGCTTCCGGTTCGGGCGCGGCGACCACGACCGGCATGGCGCCACCGTGGTAGGTCGCCGCCTCGGCCGAGGCCGGCCCCGGCGCTTCAAGCACGGCGCGGCATTCCTTGGGCAGGTTGGCCATGGTCATCAAGTCGCGCGCCTTCGGCGCATCAGGGTTCTTGTTGGGTCGCCAGGGCTCCTCGGTGAACCACCAGGCCAGCGGCTTGCCGCAGCCCTCATCATCCGGCGTTGCTTCCTGCGCCTTGCAATTGGGCGAGCCAGGCTGGCAGCCGATGCGCATATGGAAATGGTAGTCGTGGCCCCAGAACGGTCTGATCTTGCGCAGCCAGGAGCGGTCGCCCTTGACCGTGTCGCAGAGCTTTTTCTTGATGCCCGGATTGACCAGGATGCGCTCGACCTCCGCGTAGCTCGCCGCTTGTTTCAGCAACGCCGTATGCTGCGGCGTCCACAACGCGTCCTTCACCAGATGGGTTTTCTCGTCGACCATCAAGGTGGCGCTCATCGACTCGCGCTGTGCCATCGACAGCGGACGGCTTGGCATCGGCGTCAGCCAGATGTCGGCATCAAGCCCGATCTGGTGTGAGGCGTGGCCGGTCAGCATCGGGCCGCCGCGCGGCTGCGCGATGTCGCCGATCAGCAGGCCCGGCCAGCCATCGGCGGCCGCGTCGCGCGACAGCTTCTCGATCAGCGCGATCATCGCCGGATGACCCCAGCGCCGGTTGCGGGACGGCCGCATCACTTCCCAGGTCGGGCCATCCATGGGAATGGCGACACCACCGGCAAAACAGCCCTTGGAGTAGAAGCCGATCGACTGCGCCGCGCTCGCGGTCGGCAGTTTCTCGGCGCCGAACAGGTCCTTTGCCCGTTCCTCGGCCGCCGCCGGCTGAGCGGCGACACCAGTCAGGGCTAGCAAGCCAAGGGCAGCCGCCAACCGAAATTTCTTACCCGTACCGGGCCGTTTCGTTGCCTTCATGAAACCGGATCCCCACCGCAATCTCAGCCCGAATCATAGCACGCAACGCATGACGCTTCGATCGTCAGCGCTTCATCGGGCTGCGCGCCTCGCCGTCGCGCCAGTCGCCGCTTGCCCACATATGGTCGAAGGCGGCGCGGTAATCCGGAAAACGAAAGCGATAGCCCGCAACCTTGATCGCCGCATTGGCGACACGCTTGTTCTCGCCATAGAAAGACCGCGCCATGGGCGAAAGTTGGGCGGTGTCGAAGGGAATTTCGGGCGGCGGCTCGATGCCCATCAGCGACGCGGCATAAGTGACGACGTCCTGCGGCGGCGCCGGCTCATCGTCGGTGACGTTGAAGATGCCGCCTTTGTTGCCCTCGATGAGCTGCCATAACGCGCCGGCAATATCGTCGCAATGGATGCGGTTGAACACCTGGTCGGGCTTGACCAGCCGCCTTGCGGTGCCGTTTTCCAGATTGACCAGCGCATTGCGGCCCGGCCCGTAAATGCCGGAAAGGCGCAGGATCGCCACCGGCCGGCCGATTTCCTCGCCGAGCTTCAGCCACTCCCGCTCGGCCGCAACCCGCATGACGGAGCGTTTCGACACCGGCCGGCACGTCGTCTTTTCGTTGACCCAGGCGCCGCCATAGTCGCCATAGACGCCGACAGTCGAGAGATAGCCGATCCATTCCAGCGCCGGCATTTTGGCGATCGCGGCGCGGGCAGGATTCAATACGGGATCGCCCGCCTCTTCCGGGGCGATTGAAATCACCAGATGCGTCGTTTTGTTCAGCGCTTCGGCGATTTCACCAGTCAGAGCGCCGTCGAACAGCAGCGGTGCGATGCCGGCCTGCTGCAGCGCCGCGAATTTTTCCTCGGAACGAGTCGTGCCAAGAACCGCAGTGGCACCAGTTTTGGCGCGGGCAAAGGCCTTGCCGGAATAGCCGGAGCCGAAGATGAAGACCTGTCTTTCGCTCATGCATGTGTCCTGCTTGGCCGCGCCATACGCCATTCCTCGCGTAGGGGCCCATCAATCTCGGTGTTCAAGCCGGTCTCGGCCCGCTCAGAATATTCGGCGTCCGGCACCAGCCGCGCCAGCGCCCATATTGCCGCGCCGCGCACCAGCGGCGAGGCGTCTCCAAGCAGATCCCGGACACTGCCTGCAAGGGCGGCATCGCCGGAATTGCCGGCGGCGATCAGCACATTGCGGATGAAGCGATCGCGGCCGATGCGCTTTATCGGTGAACCCGAGAAGAGGACACGGAAGGCCGCTTCGTCCAGCTGCAACAGGTCGGCGAGCGCCGGCTCGCGCAGATCGTCGCGCGCAGCGAGCTTTGCCTCCGAAGCCGTCTTGGCGAACTTGTTCCACGGGCAGGCGGCCAGACAATCGTCGCAGCCATAGATGCGGTTGCCGATTTTTTCCCGGAATTCATGCGGGATCGGTCCCTTGTTCTCGATCGTGAGATACGAAATACAGCGCCGCGCGTCGAGCCGGTAGGGCGCCGGGAAGGCATCGGTCGGGCAGGCGTCGAGGCAGGCGCGGCAGGAGCCGCAATGATCGATCTCGGCGCGGTCGGGCGCGAGTTCGGCCGTGGTGAAGATGGTGCCGAGGAACAGCCAGGAACCATGTTCGCGGCTGACCAGATTGGTGTGCTTGCCCTGCCAGCCGAGGCCGGCGGCCTCGGCCAGCGGCTTTTCCATGACCGGTGCGGTGTCGACGAACACCTTCACGTCGCCGCCGGCGCGTGCGACGATCTTGCCGGCGATTTCTTTCAGCCGGCCTTTCATCACCTCGTGATAGTCGCGGTTTTGCGCGTAGACCGAGATGGCGCCCCGGTCGCGCTTGGCCAGCAGGTCGCGCGGATCATGGTCCGGGCCGTAATTCATCGCCAGCACGATGATCGAGCGCACTTCAGGCCAAAGCGCCGTCGGTTCACCCCGGCGCGCGATCGTCTCGGCGATCCAGTCCATCGAACCGTGAAAACCGTCGGCGACGAATTCGGCAAGACGGGCCGGCGCCAGCGGGATCGCATCGGGAGAGGTGACGGCTATGGCATCGAAGCCGGCGCGATGCGCCTCCGCGTCGATCAGCGCGCGCAGCTTTGCGGCGTCAGAAGTCGAGGTCCGCATAATGCGACACCGGCGACAGGCCGCGCACGCGGTCGGTCAGGAGCGGCCTAAACGAGGGCCGCGACTTCACCCGCGTGTACCATTCGCGCGCCGCGGCATGTTCGCGCCAGTCGATCTCGCCGAGATAATCGAGCACCGACAGCGTCGCCGCGGCTGCGAGGTCGGCATAGGTGACCCTGCCGCCAGCCAGCCAATGGCGGGTGCCGGCCAGCCAATTGGTGTATTTCATATGCTGCCGGATGTTGGCGCGTGCTGCACGGATGGCGCCCGAATCGGGCGAGCCGCCGCCCGCCGTTTCCGGCATGACCGGTTTCAGCACGCGTTCGCGCACCAGGTGGCGGGTGACTTCGCTCTCGGCCTTGTTGAGGTACCAGTCGGTCAGCCGGCGGATTTCGGCGCGCTGCATCGGGTCTTCGGCGAACAGCCGTTTGTCGCGCTTCAGGACGCCGCGCGTCTCGTCGAGATATTCGGCGATGACGGTTGCGCCGACGATCGGCACATCGCCTTCAGCGAGCAGGATCGGCAGCGTGCCGGCCGGGTTCAGCGCCAAGAACTCCTTGCGCCGCGTCCACGGCTTTTCCTCGATCAGCGCCAGCTCCTCGCCATACTCGCCAAAGGCGAGGCGGACGAAGCGGCAGGTGGCGAACATGGGGTGATGGAAAAGCGTCAGCATGGTTCCGCGATGATAAAGCGCACTGGCGAATCGCCAGGCGCACCGGTAAGTCTTGGCCGCCCGGTTAGCGGGCCGTCAGGGTGTTGCGACCTATAGGGGGACTTCAACGCCATGACAAGCAAGCCGTTCTGTTAGCCGTCGCGCAAAGCCGAGGTAGCCATGGAAAGCCAGACCATCGTCGAAGCCCTGCTGCTCGGCCTGCTGGAGGGGCTGACCGAGTTCATACCGGTGTCCTCGACCGGCCATATCCTGCTCGCCGGCCATTTCCTCGGCTTCCATTCGACCGGCAAGGCCTTCGAGATCCTGATCCAGCTTGGCGCCATCCTGGCTATTTTGAGCGTCTATTTCCGCCGCCTGTGGCAGATGCTGCTCGACCTGCCGCATGACCGGCTGACGCGGCATTTCGTCATCGGCATCCTCATTGCCTTCCTGCCGGCGGCGATCATCGGCGCGCTTGCGCATGATTTCATCAAGACGGTGCTGTTCGAATCGCCACGGCTGATCTGCATCATGCTGATCATCGGCGGCGTCATCCTGCTGGCGGTCGACCGTATGAACCTGAAGCCGGTCTATCGCGACGTCGAGCGCTTTCCGACTCGGCTTTATCTGCAGATCGGGCTTTTTCAGTGCCTGTCGCTGATCCCCGGCACCTCGCGCTCCGGCTCGACCATCGTCGGCGCGCTGCTTCTGGGCGTCGACAAGCGGGCGGCGGCGGAATTTTCCTTCTTCCTCGCCATCCCGACCATGGTCGGCGCCTTTGCCTTCGACCTGTTCAAGAACCGCAATGTGCTGAGCAGCGCCGACCTGCCCATCATCGCCATCGGCTTCGTCGCCGCCTTCATCACGGCCTTGGTGGTCGTGCGCTACCTGCTCGACTACGTCTCGCGCAACGGCTACTCGCTGTTCGGCTGGTGGCGGCTGGTGGTGGGGATTGTCGGGCTGGTGGCGTTGATGATCTGGGGGTGAGGAGTGGTCCGCGTAGCGGACGGAAAGCCAATTGCTTGGCTTTCCGAACGACGAACGGTGGGGGCTGGTCCGCCTTCGGGCGGATCAGAAGGTCCAGTGGCCCTTTTGAAGAAGACTGAACGCCCGAAGGGCAGGGAGCCAGCGAAGGGCGAGCAGCGCCCGTGAGTGGCCTCTAATTCCGCCCATAAAACGCATTCTCGACATGCACCGGCCAGCGCCACGGCAGCACCGCGACCATGTCGAAGCGCATCGACAGTTTTCCATAGTCCGGCTGGCGCGACAGCCAGATGTCGGCCGCCGCTTCGATGCGGCGCTCCGATTCGTGGCCGATTGCCTCCATGGCTTCCATCAGCGTGCGACGCGCCTTGACCTCGACGAACAGGATCAGGTCGCCCCGCCGCGCGATCAGGTCGATCTCGCCGAAGCGGGTGCGGTGGCGGCGGGCGAGGATACGGTAGCCCTTCAGCATCAATGCCGCAGCCGCCAGCCATTCGCCGCGATGGCCGCGCCGATAGGCCTTTTGGCGGCTGGCGCTCGGCCGCTCAGCCACCGTCGCCTTCCCTGAGCTCCAACAGCCGCCGATAGAGCGCCTGCTTCTGACCGCCGGTCATCTTGGCGGCCTCAGCCGCCGCCTTGGAGGCCGGCATTTCAGCGGCGAGTGACAACAGCAGCCGGTCGATATCGGCCGGCTCGTCCGGCTTGGCCTCGGCGGGGCCGACGCAGACGACGATCTCGCCCTTCGGCGTATCGGCCGCCGCATAATGGTCGGCGAGCGCCCGCAACGTGCCGATGCGCATTTCCTCAAAGGTCTTGGTCAATTCCCTGCCAATGGCGGCTTTGCGCTCGCCGCCGAGGGCCTCGGCCATGGCGCCGAGCGACTCGGCCAGCCGGCGCGGCGATTCAAAGAAGATCAGTGTTGCCGGTACAGCTTTCAGGGCTTCCAGCCGCGTCAGCCGCTGGCCTGATTTGACCGGCAAAAATCCGGCGAACAGGAAGGCATCGGATGGCAGACCGGATGCCGTCAGCGCGGCCAGCGGTGCCGACGGACCTGGGATCGGCACGACGCGAATGCCATGGTCGATCGCCTCGCCGACCAGCCGATAGCCGGGATCGGACACGAGAGGCGTGCCGGCATCGGAAATCAGTGCCACGCTCTGGCCGGCCTGAAGGGCCGATATCAGCTTCGGCCCGGCCTCGCCGGCATTGTGCTCGTGATAGGCCGTGGTGCGGCGGCGGATGCCGTAACGGTCGAGCAGCACGCGCGATACCCTGGTGTCCTCGCAAGCGACGATGTCGGCGGCGGCCAGCGTCTCCAGCGCACGCAGCGTGATGTCGGCGAGATTGCCGATCGGCGTCGCCACCAGATAGAGCGCCGGCTCGAGCGGGCGGGCCGCGATCTCGGTCTGCCCGACCACATAGCTGCGCTTGCCCGTCTCATCGGTCACTGATGCCGTCTCCGTTCAGCCCTGTTCGGCCTGCCAATCTTGTTTGGCCTGCCAAATCTTGTTTGGCCTGCCAAATCTTGTTTGGCCTGCCAAATCTTGTTTGGCCTGCCAAATCTTGTTTGGCATGGCTGGCGCGGCCTTGCAAAAGCTCATGTCGATGTAAGGCTAGCGCCATTCCTTTGCCACAGTAGGGAACGAAACCGGCATTGGCAGATTTAGCCCCTGATTCCCCGGGAGGACAGGATGGACAGCCTTAAGATACAGGACGCTTTCGAGCCCTACTATGCCGGCCGCAAGCGCGTTGCCGCCGCCAGGGACAAGCGCCTGCCAGCCAAGACCGACACCAGCCTGACCAAGCAGGCGACAACCGCCTTGCCTACCAATGTCAGGCTTTCCGACAACGAACCACAAAGCGCGACGGAGCACTGACCGGACGATGCCCAATCGCTTCGATATATTCATCACCCGTCTTGAAACAAAAAGCGCCAGAGAAGGCGTGCCCCCACATCCGATGAACGACCAGCACAGCGTTCGCCGTGAAAAGGCCGACGCCAAACCGGCCCGGAACGGAACGGCGCATGCCGAGAAGGATCGCGGCAAGCGCCGTTTCAAGCACGACGCTTGACCATTGCGATCTCAGGATTGCCCTCGCTTCGTCATCCTGGGCGAAGCGACGCGGCGTAGAGCCGAGGGTGACGAAGGCCTGTCTCAGCCCAGATACCGTGAAACGCGGGCCTTCAGAAGGTCAATCAGCTCCAGGTCCATGAATTCGTAGTCGTCCGGCATATCGAGGCAGATAACGCGGGCCTTTTTCAAACTGGTCTTGAATTTCTTCTGCAGTTTGGTGCGATGCACCTTTTCCATGACGAAGATGATGTCGGCCCAGGCGACCAAATCATGCGTCAGCGGCGTGTCGGCGTCATGATTTGTTCCCGCCGACGCGACTTCGATATCTTGGCGCTTGGAGAAAACCTGCTCGGCGGTCGGGCTGCGCAAACGGTTCTGGCTGCAGACGAAGAGGACGTTTTTCAAGGGTCAGCGCGCCAGATCCGCGACCACGGCGTCGAGCACGATCATGCCGGCCGGCGTGGCGCGCAGCCGCGCATTGCCGATCGGCGCCACCAGCCCCTCGCCCTGCAGCGTCGACAGCCGGGCGCTCGACAGGCCGCGGCCGGAAAACGCCTCGTAGCGCGAGAGGTCAATGCCTTCGGCCAGACGCAACCCCATCAGCAGGAACTCGTCGGCCTCCTCCGAGCGCGTCAGGATCTCGCCGCCGGCGACGCCATGGCCCTTGGCCTCGACGAGGTTGGCCCAGGTTTCCGGCATTCTTTCGGCGATCGTCACCGTGCGGCGGCCATGCTCGACGAAGCGGCCATGCGCGCCGGGGCCAACGCCGACATATTCGCCATAGCGCCAGTAAGTCAGATTGTGCCGGCTTTCGGCGCCAGGCCTGGCGTGGTTGGAAATCTCATAGGCCGGCAGGCCGTGCGCTGTGGTGATCTCCTGCGTCAACGCATAGAGGTCGGCGGCGTGGTCGTTGTCGGGGATGATGAATTTCTTCGCCGCATGCAGGGCGTGGAACGGCGTGCCTTCCTCGATGGTCAGCTGGTAGAGCGACAGATGGTCGGCGGCGTGGCCGATCGCCTGTTCGAGTTCGGCCTGCCAATCTTCCGGCGTCTGGCCGGGCCGGGCATAGATCAGGTCGAAGGACAGGCGCGGAAATATCTCTCGTGCCAGCCCGATGGCGTGCAGTGCCTCGTCGACATTGTGCAGGCGGCCGAGGAAACGCAAATCCTTATCGTTGAGCGCCTGCACGCCGAGCGAGACGCGGTTGACGCCGGCCGCGCGGTAACCGCGAAACCGTTCGGCCTCGACCGAGGATGGGTTGGCCTCCAGCGTCACCTCGATACCGTCAGGCACCGTCCAGTTCTTGGCCACGGCGTCCAGCACCCTGGCCACGGTTTCCGGCTTCATCAGCGACGGCGTGCCGCCGCCGAGGAAAATGCTGGTCACCTCGCGCGGCCCGGTGCGCTGGCGCATGGTCGCGAGTTCCGCCTCGAAGGCGGCGGCAAAGCGCTCCTGGTCGACCGGCTGGTGGCGGACATGGCTGTTGAAGTCGCAATAGGGGCACTTGGCCGCGCAGAACGGCCAGTGGATGTAGACGCCGAAGCCGGGGCTGCGATCCAGCGGCATGGTGATGCCGGATCCAGTCATGCCGAGCCCAATCTCGCTTTGGCGAATTTCTGGAAGGCGCGGGCGCGGTGCGACAGAGCGGTCGCCTGACCAGGCTTCCAGCCATGCTTCTCCTCGGCGCTCATCTCGCCGAAGGTTTTTTCGAACCCATCCGGCAAAAACACCGGATCATAACCGAAGCCAAGCTCGCCGCGCGGCGGCCAGACCAGCGTGCCTTCGGCCTCGCCGCGATAGTACTCGGCCTCGCCATCAGGGAAAGCGAGACAGATGACGGCAACAAAGCGGCCCTTGCGCTGTTCGGCCAAGGCTGCGCCGACTTCCTGCAGCGCCACTTCAGTGCGCTGCATGGCCATGGCGAAATCTCTGCTGCCATCCGGCGTTTCGGCCCAGTTGGCGGTGTAGACGCCGGGCGCGCCATCGAGCGCGTCGACGCAGAGGCCGGAATCGTCCGACAGTGCCGGCAGGCCGGTAGCCTGTGCGGCGGCCAGCGCCTTGATGTAGGCGTTTTCCTCGAAAGTGGTGCCGGTCTCGTCGGGCTCCGGGAGGCCATAGTCCTTCGCGGACTTCGCCTCGAACCCGAACGGCCCCATCAAATCGGCGAATTCGCGCAGCTTGCCGGCATTGTGGCTGGCAACGACGATCTTCTTGCCATCAAGAGTATGCATCAAAGGTCCCAGATTCTCGGCTCGGCGAACTCGATCGAATTGCCCGAGGGGTCGCGTATATAGATCGAACGGCCACCTTGCGGCCATTCGAATTCGCTTTCGATGGCGATTCTTTTTGCCGCCAGATTCGCTTTCCAGCCGGCGAGCTCGTCGGCGCTGGCCGCAAAGCAGAGATGGCCTTCGCCGGCCGTGCCATGCGGCGGCACCGGCAGTCGGGCGTCGGGGGCCGGCGGGATCCTGGTTACCTCGGCGTTGAAGACGAGCAACACGCCGGGTCCGCAACGGAAGAAGAGGTGGCGGCCGTCGACCTTGCCGAGGAGGGTGAGGCCGAGGATGCCGACATAGTATTCTTCCGCCGCCGCCAGATCGGTGACGTACAGGGCTGATTCCAGGATGGCGGAGGGTGTCACCAGAAAACCAATGGCCTAAGCCACCGCCATCTGCTGCAAGCTGACCAGGCGCTGGATGCCCTTCTTCGCCAGGCCCATCAATTCCCCGAACTGATCCTCGGAAAACGGCTCGCCCTCGGCGGTGCCCTGGATCTCGACAATGCCGCCCTTGCCTGTCATGACGAAATTGGCGTCGGTGCCGGCCGAAGAATCCTCGAGATAATCGAGGTCGATGACCGGCTGGCCATCATGGATGCCGCAGGAGATCGCCGCGACATGGTCCTTCAGCACCTTGGCGACACTGGCCATATGCCGCGCTTCCATCCAGCGCAGGCAGTCATACAACGCCACCCAGCCGCCGGTGATCGAGGCGGTGCGGGTGCCGCCATCGGCCTGGATGACGTCGCAGTCGACGGTGATCTGCTGTTCGCCCAGCGCCTGCAAATCGACCACGGCACGCAGCGAACGGCCGATCAGGCGCTGGATTTCCAGCGTCCGGCCGCCCTGCTTGCCGGCGGAAGCCTCGCGGCGCATGCGCTCGCCGGTCGAACGCGGCAGCATGCCATATTCGGCGGTGACCCAGCCCTTGCCGGAATTGCGCATCCAGCCGGGCACCTTCTCCTCGAGGCTTGCGGTGCACAGGACATGGGTGTCGCCGAACTTCACCAGGCATGAACCTTCGGCATGCTTGGAGACGCCGCGCTCGAAGGAGATGGCGCGCATTTCGTCGAATTGGCGTTTGGAGGGGCGCATTCAGGCTACTTTCTTGTCACTTTTTGAAATCTTGGCCGGCTTGTAGCCGCATGGGGCCCATGGCGCAAAGGAAAATGGCTTGATGAACGCAAACGCGGCACCGGGTGATCCGACACAGACACCGGGTGTCTGACACAGACACTGGGTTGCGCCGGCCCAGTGTAAGTCTATATCCTTGGGCCGGAGGTTTTTGGCCACATGACCAAAGCAGTCGCCGAACCAAGTTTGCTGTCGCCCGCTCTGCAATCGCTGGATATGCGCTCGCGTGACATCTTCCGGCGCATCGTCGATTCCTATCTCAGGGATGGTGAACCCGTGGGCTCGCGTAGCCTCTCGCGCATCCTGCCCTCCTCGCTGTCGCCGGCCACCATCCGCAACGTGATGAGCGACCTCGAACATCTTGGCCTGATCTACGCGCCTCACATTTCGGCCGGTCGGCTGCCGACCCAAGCCGGCCTGCGTTTCTTCGTCGACGCCTTCATGGAACTTGGCGACCTCTCCGACGAGGAGCGCCGTACCATCGAGGCACAGGTGCGGGCCTCCGGCTCGGGCGCGACGCTGGAACACATGCTGACCGAGGCCAGCCAGATGCTGTCGGGCATGTCGCGCGGCGCCGGCCTGGTGCTGGCCGCCAAGAACGAGGTGGCGCTGAAGCATATCGAATTCATCCAGCTGGAGCCGACCAAGGCGCTGGCCGTGCTGGTGTCGCAGAATGGCGACGTCGAGAACCGCGTCGTCGAATTGCCGGCCGGCATCACTGTTTCGCAATTGCACGAGGCGTCGAATTTCCTCAATGCGCATATTCGTGGCCGTACGCTGGCCGAAGCGCGGGTCGAGATCGCGCGCATCAAGGAAGAGACACGGGCGGCGCTTGATACGCTGTCGCAGGACCTCGTCGAGAAGGGCCTGGCGGTGTGGGCTGGCGCCGACAGCGGCCTGCCAGCGCGGCTCATCGTGCGCGGCCGCGCCAACCTGCTCGAAAACGTCACCGCCCAGGCCGATATCGAACTGCTCAGGCATTTGTTCGAGGACATGGAGACGCAGGACGGACTGATCCAGCTGCTTGATCTGGCAGAGCAGGGATCGGGCGTGCGCATCTTCATCGGTTCGGAAAACAAGCTGTTTTCGCTGTCGGGTTCGTCGCTGGTGGTTGCGCCCTATCGCGACAAGGATGCCCGCGTCGTCGGCGCGCTCGGCGTCATCGGCCCGACCCGGCTCAACTATGCCCGCATCGTGCCGATGGTCGACTACACCGCGCAGTTGATATCGCGCATGCTCCGTTGAGCTGAGAACCGAGGAGAACAAGAATGGCGCTCGAAGAACTCAAGGCCCGGATCAGCCTGCTGCTCGAAGAGATGGTCAACCAGCCGGAAGACCAGCACGAGATCCAGGAACAGCTGCGCGAAAAGCTGCAGGAAATGCGCGCCATGGGCCTGCCGTTGCCGGCGGATCTGGTCGCGCTGGAAAAACGCCTCGACGACGATTTTTACGCCGCCGGGACGTAGACCGGAGCCCGGACTTTCGCCCCCAGCGCATCCGAGGCGGAACCCGGGGACAAACCGGCCGTTGGTTTCCTTCGCGATCCGATGGAGGACAAAATGATCCGATTGGCCGGACTGGTGCTTCCCGCCCTCTTGCTCACAGGCGCGGCATTCGCAGAGCAGGCGGACCAGCCGGTGCTGAAGGGTGCGGCGGCCTTTGGCGACTGGCGCGCCGATAAGCCCGGCGTGCGCCGCCTGATCAAGCCGGAAGACCTGCCAAAGCCCTATGTCACCAAATCGGCGTCGAACAGCGCCGGCCTTGCCGACATGCCGACAGGCGCAAAACCGCAATTGCCGCCGGGCTTCTCGGCCGAGCTGATCGCCTCGGGCATCGACAATCCGCGTGTCGTGCGCGTGGCACCCAATGGCGACCTGTTCGTCGCCGACAGCGAGGCCAACCAGATCCGCGTCTATCGTCTGGCGAAGGGCAGCGCCAAACCCGCCGAAGACGGCATTTTCGCCGGCAATCTCAACCAGCCCTATGGCATTGCCTTCTACCCGCCGGGTGACGACCCGCAATGGGTCTATGTCGCCAACAGCGACAGTATCGTGCGCTTTGCCTACCGCAAGGGCGACCTGAAGGCATCGGGCGAGCCGGAAACCATCGTCGACAACATTCCCTCGAACCATCACTGGACGCGCGACATCGTTTTTTCGCCTGACGGCAAGACGCTCTATCTGTCGGTCGGCTCGGGTTCGAATGTCGCCGAGGATATGGGCAAGGCGCCGGATGGCGGCATCGACGCGTGGGTGAAGTCGAAGCCGCTGGGCGCCACCTGGGGCTCCGAGGACGGCCGCGCCGATGTGCTGGCCTTCGATTCCGACGGCAAGAACGGCCGCATCGTCGCCACCGGCCTGCGCAACTGTTCGGGCATGACCATCCAACCGGCGACCGGCGCGCTGTGGTGCGTCGTCAACGAGCGCGACGCGCTCGGCGACAATGTGCCCACCGAATACGCCACCTCGGTCAAGGACGGCGCCTTCTATGGCTGGCCCTGGTACTATATCGGCAACCACGAGGATCCGCGCCACACGGGCGCGCGACCCGATCTCGCCGGCAAGGCAACCATTCCCGACGTGCTGATGCAGGCGCATTCGGCGCCGCTCAACATCGCCTTCTACGACCGCAAGGACTTACCCGCCGACGCCGGTTTTCCCAGGGAATACAGGGGCGACGCCTTTGTCGCCCTACACGGTTCGTGGAATCGCGGCAACAGGACCGGCTACAAGGTCGTCCGCCTGCTGTTCAGGGATGGCAAGCCGACCGGCGAATACGAGGATTTCATGACCGGCTTCGTCGTCTCCAACGGCGAGGTGTGGGGCCGGCCGGTGGGCGTGGCGGTGGCGGCCGATGGCGCGCTGATCATGACCGAGGACGGCAACGGCACCATCTGGCGCGTGACTTATGGTGGCGGGCGGTCCTGAGGAATCCTAGGTAGGGACGGCGCAGGCCCCCTCACCCGGATTGCCAAAACCGAATTGCAAAGGGCAATTGGGGGCAATCCGACCTCTCCCCGGCGGGGAGAGGAGCCTGCCGGCGCTGGCGCCTTCTCTCTTCTCCCCCTCGGGGAGAAGGTGGCCGCGTAGCGGCCGGATGAGGGGGCCTCGTAAGGCGAAGGCCGAGATAGCTGGTGCAATGGATTCCGCCCGCCAGGGAATTCAATCCTGGCCCGTTCCATGCGAAAAGGCCGCCTGACCCAGGACCATTCGCCATGACCCTCACCGGCTTCCTCGCCTACAGTGCCGCCCTCGGCATCGCAGCCGCCATTCCGGGCCCCGGCGTCACCGCGCTTGTCGCGCGGGCGCTCGGCTCCGGCTTTCGTTCGTCGCTGGCCATGTCCTTTGGCCTGATGCTGGGCGACCTCACCTATCTGACCGCCGTCGTGCTCGGCCTCGCCTTCGTCGCGCAGACCTTCGGCATGGTGTTCCTCGCCATCAAATGGCTGGGTGTCGCCTATCTCGCATTTCTGGGCTGGCGCTTCTGGACTGCGGGCATCACGCCCGAAACCGTCGAAGCGAAAAAAGGCAAAGGCGGACTGGTTTCGAGCTTCATCGCCGGCCTCACCGTCACGCTCGGCAATCCGAAGACGATGATCTTCTATCTGGCGATAACGCCGACCATCGTCGACCTGAAGACGATCACGCTGGCCGACTACGGCATTCTCGTCGCACTGACGATCGTCGTCCTGTTCGTCGTGCTGGTTCCCTATCTGGCGCTGGCGGCCAAGGCGCGCTGGTTCCTGAAATCGCCGCGTGCGCTGAAAGTGCTGAACCGCACCGCCGCCGGCTTCATGGTAGGAGCAGCGGCAGCGATCGCGGCCCGCCAGTAGCACCCTTTCCGCCAAAACATTCCGGGGGCAGGCCTCCCCGCGAAATGCTTTTCCGGGACAGGGGCGTTTTAGACACAGGCCCCACTCGGATATTTCCGGCCGACAGCTTATGTTGCGCGGCTGAAAGCCTTATCTTGCCGGTTGCAACGCTACTTGCCTGAAATTCTCCACTTGCCTGAAATTCTGGGAGCGAAACCAATGAACAAGCCCGTCACCTCCGCCCGCATCCCCGGCCGCGGCCGCATCTACAGTTCCATCACCGACACGATCGGCGACACGCCCCTGGTACGGCTCGACAAGTTCGCCAAGGAGAAGGGCATCGTCGCCAATCTCGTTGCCAAGCTCGAATTCTTCAACCCGATCGCCTCGGTCAAGGACCGCATCGGCGTGGCGATGATCGAGGCGCTGGAGGCGGCCGGCAAGATTTCGCCCGGCAAGACGACGCTGGTCGAACCGACCTCCGGCAATACCGGCATCGCGCTCGCCTTCGCCGCCGCCGCCAAGGGCTACAAGCTGATCTTGACCATGCCGGAGACGATGTCGGTCGAGCGCAGAAAAATGCTGGCGCTGCTCGGCGCCGAACTGGTGCTGACCGAAGGCCCGAAAGGCATGAAGGGCGCCATCGCCAAAGCCGACGAACTGGCCGCGACGATCCCCAACGCCATCATCCCGCAGCAATTCGAAAACCCCGCCAATCCGGAAATCCACCGCACGACGACAGCCGAGGAGATCTGGAATGACACGCAGGGCGAGGTCGACATCTTCGTCGCCGGCATCGGCACCGGCGGCACCATCACCGGCGTCGGCCAGGTGCTGAAGAAGCGCAAGCCCTCGGTGCAGATCGTCGCCGTCGAGCCCGAGGCTTCGCCGGTGCTGTCGGGCGGCCAGCCTGGCCCGCACAAGATTCAGGGCATCGGCGCCGGCTTCGCTCCAAAGATCCTCGACACCACGGTCTATGACGAGATCGTCAAGGTCTCGAACGAGGATTCGGTCGCCAACGCCCGCCTTGTCGCCCGCCTCGAAGGCGTGCCGGTCGGCATTTCGTCGGGTGCCGCCCTGCAGGCGGCGATCGTCGTCGGCTCGCGGCCGGAGAACAAGGGCAAGACCCTGGTGGTGATCATCCCATCCTTCGCCGAGCGCTATCTGTCGACGATCCTGTTCGAAGGGTTGGGGGCGTAGTTCCACAGCCTCGACGGACTGCGGCATTTGCTGGCCCGCTGAAAAACCGCTGGTGGCGACCACCGGCGGCTTGAGTAGCACCTTGCTTCCGGTTCATATCGCAACCGGCCCGCTTTGCGTGGGCCGGGGAGGATTTCATGTACAAGCTCTACACCCGCCCGGGTAGCGGCGGCTTCGTCGTCGAGGCGGCACTCGCCTTGGCCAACGCACCATTCGAGCAGATCGACGTGCCGAAGTCCGACCAGCCCGACCCGGCCTTCCTCGAGATCAGCCCGCTGAACCAGGTGCCGGTGCTGACCTTGCCGGACGGAAGTTCGATGACCGAATCGGCGGCGATCTGCATCCTGCTTGCCGAACGCCATCCCGAGGCCGGCCTGGCACCGGCGGTCGACGCGCCCGCCCGCGCCGATTTCCTGCGCTGGATGGCCTTCATGTCGTCGGTGCTCTATCCGGCGATGCTGCGGCTCTACTACGCCCATCGCTACACGGCCGACGCCGACGGTACGAAAGCCGTCAAGCAGGCGGCGATCGTCGAAATGGACCGCGGCTTCGCCGTTCTCGATACCGCTCTGCAAGGCCGTGACTGGCTGGTCGGCGAGACCATGTCGCTGGCCGACATCTATCTCGTCATGCTCGTGGCCTGGCATCCCGACATCGAAACCGCGCGGACGACATGGCCGAACATTGAACGGCTCTGGGCCAGGCTGCGCGAGCATCCGCTGCTGAAGACGCTCAACATTTCGCACGAGATGTGGCCGGGCTGAAGGTCAATTTAGCAGCGCGGCCCTTTTACCCTGCAGGAACCGGCGCACCGCCGGATCGCGCTCGAGGCCGATCGCGCGGTCATAGGCCTCGCTTGCCTGCGGCACCTGACCAAGCCTGGCCAGGAGACCGGCCCGCGCCGCCCAATAGGGCTGATACTCATTGAGCCGCTTGTCGTCGCCCAGCACGTAAAGCGCTGCCAGCCCCGCCATGGCGCCCTCCGTCTCGGCGAGTGCGACCGCGCGGTTGATCGCCACCACCGGCGATCCAACGATCGAAAACAGCGCGTCGTAGAGCGCGCGGATCGCCGGCCAGTCGGTGTGGCCGGTCAGCCGCCGCGCCGCATGCGCCGACTGGACGGCCGCCTCGAGCTGGTAGCGGCCGACGACGCCGCTCACCGCGGCATGGGAAAGCAGCGCCTCCGCCTCATCGATGAGAGCGCGATCCCATAGATCGCAATCCTGTTCGGCCAGCGGCACGAAGTCGCCTTCGGCACTGCGCCGGGCGGCGCGACGCGCCTCGGCAAACAGCATCAGCGCCAGCAGGCCAAGCGCTTCCGGCTCTTCAGGCATCAGCGTCGCCACCAGGCGGCCAAGCCAGATGCCTTCGGTCGCAAGGTTGCGCGCCCTAGTCTCCGTGCCGGCCGGATCCGACCAGCCTTCGGCGAATGCGGCGTAGATCGCCTCCAGCACGGCATCGAGCCGTTCGCCGAGTTCGGCCCGCTCCGGCACACGGAACGGAATGCCGGTTTCGCGGAGCCGCGTCTTGGCGCGCACCAGGCGCTGGCTCATCGTTGCCGGCGATACCAGGAAGGCGGAAGCGATCGTCGCGGCATCGAAGCCAAGGATGGTCTGCAGGATCAGCGGCGCCCGCACACCCGGCTCGATCGCCGGATGCGCGCAGGCAAACATCAGCCGCAGCCGCTCGTCGGGCAGGTCTTCGTCGGTCATGCGCGCCTCCATCTCTTCGGCGACCAGCTGGAGATGCTCGCGGGCAGCCTCCCGGGTGAGCCGCCGCCGCACCGCATCGACGCGGCGGCGCCGTGCCACGGCCAGCAGCCAGGCTTCCGGCTTTTCGGGCACGCCTGACTTCGGCCAGCGTTCGAGCGCGGCGGCAAAGGCATCGGCCAGCGCGTCCTCGGCGGCAGCCACATCGCGCGTGCGCGCGGCGAGCCATGCGACCAGCTTGCCATAGCTCTGCCGGGCGGCGGCCTCCGCGGCCGCCCGGGCGATCTCCGGGCGACTGTCCATCATCACATTGTTATTTCTGGGCACATCGTCATTTCTGGGCACGTCCTCATTTCTTGGGCATGTAGTCGGCCATTTCCCAGATCGGCCGCAACTCAACCGTGCCGGTGCTGGCCGCCGGGCAGCGTGCCGCCCATTCGATGGCGGTGTCGATGTCGGCCGCCTCGATCATGTAGAAGCCGGCAAGCTGCTCCTTGGTGTCGGCATAGGGGCCGTCAATCACGTTGGTCTTGCCATCGGTTATCCGCACCGAGGTGGTCGCCTGGCTGGGGCGCAGCCGTTCGCCGGCGAGCCATGCGCCGGATTTCTTCAACGCTTCGGTATAAGCGCCATAGGCCGCGCTCATCTGCTGGGCCTTTTCGATCGGCGTGTTCGCCAGAGCGGCTTCGTCGCCGTTGATCAAAATCATGTATCGCATGGGTCTTCTCCCGTGGTTTCGAAGGCCGCGTCCTTGCGGGGCCAGACGTATGTCGCGCGGTGACCACCGATTTCGACAGGGCGCAGGAAAAAACTTTCGGCCCTGATCGGGCACGGCGCAAGCCTTCGCACCTTCGTTGTACCGAGGCGGAGCAGCCGCGAAGCGTCGTCGCGACGAGACTTCAGCCAATCAAGCGTCCACGCAGCTCGGCCGACGGAATGTCACAACTGTCTTTTCGGCCGAACAGGGCGTAGCGATTTTTGGCGATGCGCTCGTAAAGCCCGTCGCGCAACGGGCGCGGCAGCAGCAACAGCGCTTTCGCCGCGCGCCACGGCCAGCCGAGTTCCGACATGACGGCGACGAAACTGTCGAGGTGGGTGAAGGCGGCGCCATCGACAAGGACGAGATTGGTTTCGTAACTGTCCGTCCGCAGCCCATGTTGCCGGAACAGCGCCTCCCCAAGGGGCGATTGCGCGGTAGTGAAGCAAAAGCGGTTTTTGCGGTCGAGCCTGACCACCATGCGCACGACGCCGGAGCACAGCACGCAGATGCCGTCGAAGACGATCAGCGGATGGCTGGCTCAGCGGGAGGACTGGACTTGGCCAGATTGGACTGAGACAGACTTGACTGGGGAAGGTCGGTCACGCGGGCCTCGGCTGCTCGTGTCCTGGGACACTAGGCCAGCCGGAGGCGGGATCAAAGACGTGGCGATGTCGCACGACGCCTGTCGCTCAGAGCCGGGCGCTCGGAACGATAGGTGGTGGCGCGGGTATCGGCACCCGGCCTGCAGATACGGCTGTTGTGGCGGCTCTCGAAGGTCATGATCAATGCGCACCCAGCGACGTGCCGCGACGGGCGCAAGCCGGACCGGGGCCGCGCATATAATAGCGCTCGGGCCGATAGGTCGGCGCGACGAATTCGCGGATGGCGGCGGCATAGCCGATGAGGTGCGTAAGGAAGTTCATTTACCCTGTCCCTGTACCGATTTTCGGATGTCCCTTCCGATTGACGGACATCATAGCGCCGAGGCGTGAATAGTCGGTGAACACGATGTTAATATCTGGTCGAAAACCCGTTGCTTCGTGGCCGGAATGCGGCTGATTCGGGGTCTTTCAGTGCTCCTTGTCGCCATTCCGCCCAGTGTGACTTTTGCATCACATGTGTTTCGTTTGAATGTCGCCTGCGCGCGGTTCTGTTTCAATTTCTCCAGCGCTCGTGAAATTTTCGTTCTGGCGACCACAATGGCTCAGGTGCGCTTCGGCATGGCTGATGTCACGCGCCGGCGGAACTGTAGCGGGCGCTGGCCGTTCTCACCTTCATCTGATTGCTGAAGGAAAATTGCCATGGCGCCACGCCCAGCCTGGAAGGGTTATTTGAAGCTGTCGCTGGTCACCTGCGCGGTCGAGTTGACCAACGTCGTCACCCATACCGAAAAGGTCTCGTTCCGGGTGCTGAACCGCAAGACCGGCAATACGGTGAAGCGCATCTATGTCGATGCGCAAACCGGCAAGCCGCTCGGCGATGGCGACGAGATCAAGGGCTATGAGTTGGACGATGGCGATTTCGTCCATGTCGATGAGGACGAGATCGAGGCGGTGCAGATCGAGTCCTTGCACACGATGGCGCTTGACGGCTTCGTCGACAAAGCCTCGATCCAGCATATCTATCTCGACACGCCCTATTATGTCGCGCCGGCCGACAAGGTCTCGGAGGAGGCGTTTGCCGTCATCCGCGACGCCATGGCCGGCAAGAAGATGGCCGGGCTGGCCCGCATCGTGCTTTACAGCCGGGAGCGGCCCGTGGTGATCGAGCCGCTCGGCAAGGGCATGGTGCTCACGACGTTGCGCTATGACAATACGGTGCGTCAGCCGGACAGCGTGTTCGGCGAGATCAAGGCGGTGCAGACCGACCAGGAAATGACCGAGCTGGCCGAACTCATCATCGACAAGAAGAAAGCAAAATTCGATCCGTCGAAATTCGACGACAAATATGAGGATGCGCTGCTCGAACTGATCCGCGCCAAGAAGGCCGGGCACGAGGCGCCGAAGGCGAAAGCCGCACCCAAACCCTCCAACGTCGTCGACCTGTTCGACGCGCTGAAGAAGAGCCTGTCGGACTCCGGGTCATCGAAAACATCTTCGCCGGCGAAAGCCAAACCGACGGCCAAGCGCGCCAAGGCGAAAGCCGCCGCGCCCAAGCGCAAATCGGCCTGAGGACACCAAGCCATGGCAAGCCTTGAGCCATATAAAGCCAAGCGCGATTTCAAGAAGACATCGGAGCCGGCCGGCAAGGTTGTTCGCGGCACGAAAGCCGGCGGCATTTTCGTCATCCAGAAACATGCCGCGACGAAACTGCACTACGATTTTCGCCTCGAGCATGACGGCGTGCTGTGGAGCTGGGCGGTGACGCGCGGCCCGAGCCTCGATCCGCACGAAAAGCGGCTCGCGGTGCATGTCGAAGATCATCCGATCGACTATGCCTCCTTCGAGGGCACGATCCCCAAGGGCGAATATGGCGGTGGTTCGGTCATTGTGTGGGACGAGGGCACATGGGTGCCCGAGATCGATCCGGCCAAGGCGATGAAGAAGGGCCATATCAGCTTCGAGCTCAAGGGCCACAAGCTGCATGGGCTGTGGCACCTGGTGCGGCTGAAGCCACGGGCGGGGGAAAAACGTGACAACTGGCTGCTGATCAAGTCGGACGATGCAGCGGCTCGTCCAGGCGAGGATATTCTGAAGGATGCACCGGAATCGGTGAAGTCGGGCCTGACGATCGAAGAGGTCGGCGAGGGCAAGGCGGCCAAGGGTGAGAAGCCGAAAGTCTGGCATTCCAACAAGCCGGCCGCCGGCAAGCCGAAGGCCGAAGCCCGGAAACTCGACTTCATCGAACCGCAACTGGCGACGCTCGAGCGGGATGCACCCGGTGGCAAGGACTGGCTGCACGAAGTCAAATTCGACGGCTATCGCATGCAGGCGCAGATCGCCGGCACCGATGTGCGGCTGCTGACCCGCACCGGCCTCGACTGGACGGAGAAATTCGGCAGCGAAATCGCTGCGGAACTGGCAGCGCTGAAATGCAGCGACGCCATCATCGACGGCGAGATCGTCGTGCTGGCCGACAGCGGCGTCTCGTCCTTCGCGCTGCTGCAGCAGGATCTGTCGGCGAAGCGGACAAATCGCTTCATCTACTACGTCTTTGACCTGATGCGGCTCGACGGCAAGGATTTACGCGCAGAGCCACTGGTCGAGCGCAAGCAGGCCTTGCAGGAGCTGCTCGGCAAGCAGCCGGAAAATACGGCGGTGCGTTTCTCCGACCACTTTTCCGAGCCCGGCAGGATCATGCTGGAGCATGCCTGCCGCATGGGGCTGGAAGGCGTCGTTTCCAAGCGTGCCGATGCGCCCTATCGCAGCGGGCGCGGCCCGTCCTGGGTGAAGTCGAAATGCACGGCGCGGCAGGAATTCGTCATCGGCGGCTACCTGCCGTCGGACAAGACCGGGCGCGGGCTGCGCTCGCTGCTGGTCGGCTATTACGAGGCCGGCAAACTGCATTATGCCGGGCGCGTCGGCACCGGTTTCTCCGCGAAAGGCGCCACCGAGCTCAAGAAAAAGCTCGACGCGCTGAAGGCGACGGACTCGCCTTTCGACAAGGCCGTGCCAAAAGGCAAGGGCCTGGTCTGGGTCAAGCCGGAGCTTGTCGGCGAAGTGGAGTTTCGCAGCTGGACCTCGGACCGTATAATACGCCATGCCTCGTTCCAGGGGCTGCGCGAGGACAAGCCGGCGGAGGATGTGGTGCAGGAAAAGCCCAAGGCATCGACAGCAAGGAGCGCGGCCAAGGCGGAACCGGCATCAAGCAGCGCCGGTAAATCCACCGGGGCGATGACCACGATGGTCAAACTCTCCCATCCCGACAAGCTGCTGTGGCCCGAGGAAAAGATCACCAAGCAGGGCCTGCTCGACCATTACGCGCAGGTCTGGCCGCGCATGGAGCAGTTCGTCGTCAAGCGGCCGCTCAGCCTGGTGCGAGCGCCGGACGGTGTCGGCGGTCCACGCTTCTTCCAGAAGCATGCCTCGGCCGGCATGAGCGACAAGATCGCGCGTATGAAGGATCCAACAGATGGCGAGGAAATCCTGTTCATACGGGATTTCGATGGCATCGCGGCACTGGTCCAGTACGGCGTGGTCGAAATCCACATCTGGGGCTGTACGATCGACATGCTGGAACAGCCCGACCAGATCATCTTCGATCTCGACCCCGATGAAGGCGTCGACGTCAAAGCAGTGCGCGAGGCGGCGCTCGATATCAGGAGCAAGCTCGACGAACTGTCGCTGCCGAACTTCGTCAAGACCTCGGGCGGCAAGGGTTATCATGTGCTGGTGCCGCTGAAGCCATCGGCCGATTGGGACGCGGTGAAAACCTTCGCGCATGATTTCGCCAAGGCCCTAGAGCAAGGTGCTCCAGACCGCTACACGGCGACGCTGTCGAAAAAGGCGCGCACCGGCAAAATCTTCGTCGACTATCTGCGCAATGGCAGGGGCTCGACGACAGTCGCGCCGTATTCGTCGCGGGCCAAGAAGGGCGCAACGGTATCAATGCCGGTGACTTGGGCCGAGATCGATGCCGGCCTGGCGCCGAATGCGTTCCCGATCGGCGACAAGACGACGCTGGCGAAGTTGGCGGGAGCCGATCCGTGGGCGGATTTCTTTAAGCAGGGCAAGACGTTGAAGCGGGGGTGAGCCTACTCGACGAAGGTGTGGGTGAGCCCCGACACCTCAGCTCAAAAACACCCTCTCGAAGGCCTGTTTGCCTGGTGGCGAAAACACCACCGCGCGACTGTCCTTTTCCCGCCTTGCCCACTTCTCCGCAAGAATCTTGTCGAGGATGGCCGCGCCCAGCGTGCCGGCGAGGTGCGAGCGGCGCACGCTCCAGTCGAGGCAGGCGCGGCAAACCGGGCGGCGCGGTTTGGTGTAGACATCGATGCCAATCGCGGAAAAATGCGATGCCGCCGACGGGCCGAGCCTGATCTCCTTGTCGTCACGCAGCAGGATGTCTTTCTCGACAAGGCGGTCGAGCATCGCCACCGCCTGCTCACCGGCGAGGTGATCGTAGCAGACACGCGCCACGCGCATGGCACCGTCGCGCGGGCCCGGCCGCACGCGCTTGGGGCCAACAGCTTCCGCAACACCAGTGATGGCCTCGATCATGCCTGCCACTTGCGGCCCGGCGAGGCCATAGTAGCGGTGCCTTCCCTGGCTGGCCAAGGTCAGCAACCCGCCCTCCATCAGTTTCGACAGATGCGAGGAGGCGGTGGGCAGCGACACGCCGGCTTCCAGCGCCAGTTCACTCGCGGTCAGCGCCGTGCCGCCCATCAGCGCGTTCAGCATGTTGGCCCGTGCCGGGTCGCCGACCAGGCTGGCGATGCGGGCAATGTCAGGTCCTTCACGCATAGTTCGTTCCTCATCGAAGCATTCTCGTCAGATAACCACTATTCTCCGATCCGATCAAGGAGACGACGAGGCAAGCAATAACGGGGCCTGACACGAAACCACCTAGCACATCGATGCGCATGACGTTTCGACCACGCTCTAACCGTTGATGCCAAAACCCAAGGAGACGACCATGACCATCACCTGCTTCATCCGCTACGAGATCGACCCGTTCGGCAAGCCTGCCTTCGAGGAATATGCCCGCAACTGGGGCCAAGCCATTCCGCGCTGCGGCGCCGATCTGATCGGCTATTACGCGCCGCATGAGGGCTCGGCGACGACGGCATACGCGGCCTACAACATCGAAAGCCTGGCCGCCTATGAAGCCTATCGGGCGCGGCTTGCCGCCGATCCCGCCGGCAAGGCAAATTACGAGTTCGCCAAGCGTGGACGATTCATCCTCAAGGAGGACCGCATGTTCCTGAAACACGTCTCCGGGCCGCACGCACGGTTGGTGAAGACATGATCGCCGTCATCTTCGAGGTCCAGCCGGCGGAGGGCAAACGCGATGCCTATCTCGGCATCGCCGCCAAACTGCGTCCCTTGCTCGACAGCATTGACGGCTTCATCTCGATCGAACGTTTTCAGAGCCTGGCCGATCCCAACCGCATCCTGTCGCTGTCATTCTGGCGCGACGAGGAAGCGGTGAAAGCCTGGCGCAACACGGAGGAACACAGGCAGGCGCAGCAGGCTGGTCGCGGTGGCATCTTTGCCGGCTACCGACTGCGCATCGCCCATGTGGTGAGGGATTATGGGCTGACCGAGAGGGATGAGGCGCCGGCGGACAGCCGGGCGGTGAATGGGTGAGTGCCTTTCCTTCCCCCACAAAGGCCACCCTATGCACACTCTTCTGTGATTGGCGTAACTGACCGGCCCGCGGCTTGATTGCCATGTGGTTCCCCCAATCCGTCGCTGCTTCGCAGCGCCACCTTTCCCCCTCCGGAGGGAAAGGAAGGGAGCCTCGTTGGAAAAGCGTTACGGCAAGAGCTTGGTGCCTTTCCTCTACCCCGTCGATCGGGGGAGAGGTGGCTCGGCGAAGCCGAGACGGAGTGGGGGTCGACCAGCGCAGCATGAGACAATGCATGAACCAAGCTGCCATGCATGCTTTCGCCGAAGACTCGCTGCGTGGAAATGTGTGCATACCGTAGCCCCACAAGGGGGAAGGAAGAAAGCTCAAGCATTGCCGATCAGCACACCGGCCGCAAACACCAGCGCGCCGCCCAGCACCACCTGGAAGGCGGCGCGCAGGAACGGGGTCTGCATGTAGCGGTTCTGGACGAAGGCGATGGCCCACAGTTCGAAGAACACCACCACGGCGGCAACCGCCGTCGCCGTCCAGAAATGCGGGATGAGATAGGGCAATGCGTGGCCGAGACCGCCGGCCGATGTCATGACGCCGGTGGTGATGCCGCGTTTTATCGGCGAGCCGCGGCCCGAGAGCTTGCCGTCGTCGGAAGCGACTTCGGTAAAGCCCATGGAGATGCCGGCGCCGATCGACGCGGCAAGCCCGACCAGGAATGTCTGCCAAGTGTCATGCGTGGCAAAGGCAGCAGCGAAGATCGGCGCCAGCGTCGACACCGAACCGTCCATAAGGCCGGCCAGTCCCGGCTGCACATAAGTCAGGATGAACTGGCGCTGCTCGGCGGCAGCTTCTTCATCCTTCACGTCGCCGGGCACGTGCTTCTGCTCGAGACGCTGCGCCAGCGTCTCGTGGCCCTGTTCGGCTATCGCCAGATCGTCGAGCAGTTTTCGTGTCGAGGCATCGGTGGTGCGCTTTGCGGCTTCGAGGTAGAACAGGTAAGCCTGCCGCTCCATCGCTTCGGCCTGGCGGCGCACATGCTCGATGCCGAGCGGTCTCACCAGCCAGTCGGGCTTGCGTTCATAATAGCCCTTCACATGTTCGCGCCGGATCAGCGGGATGCGCTCGCCGAAACGCTTGCGGAAGAGCTCGATCAGCACGTCGCGATGACCGTCCTCTTCCTCGGCCATCTCCTCGAACACTTTTGCCGATTGCGGAAAACTTTCCGCCAGCCCATCGGCATAGGCCCGATAGATGCGGCCATCATCTTCCTCGGATGAAATGGCCAGCGCCAGGATTTCCTGTTCGGAGAGCGATTCGAAGGGGCGGCGGCCGAAGCCGAAAACACGAGAAAGCATGAGGAAATCACCCTAGTTTAGAATAGTTCTAAAGTAGGGTTTGGCGTGCCCCGGGTCAATCGCGCAGAGGTCGCGGTGTCAAGAATTGTTGAAGCCGCGCGGAAGTTCCGCCCTTCATTATCAGCAAATGTTCACCTATATATGGACCAACCTCGAGAGAAAGGAATCCGTAGATGACGGCAAACCAGCCCCCGCAAGGCTATGACCCAAAACCCGTTCTCGATCTCATCGCCAGCATCGAGGCCGATTTGCAGAGGCTGAAAGGCCTGGTCGAGCAGCAAGTGGAAAAATTCGATCCTGCCAACCCGCACAACAAGGCGCCGGACGGCAAGCTGACCGAGGAAGGCGTCGAGTGCTGCTACCGCATGTTCGACGAGGGCAAGTCGCGCTATTCGGTCGCCCAGCAGATGAAGATCTCCTTCGCCGCCGCCAGCCACCGCTTCAACAATTGGCGCAAGCTGGGTGGGACCAAGAGGCAGCGGACTTTGCTTGGCTAGGCAGGGTCAAAACCGCCCGGCGGGCAGGAAGCGGCGAATCTGTAAATTTCGGCGCTGCCCATCTGCCATGACTCGCCAACTTTGTAACGGTCACATTTTTTCAATGGTGCGCACCATGCCTTTGCGGGCATCATGAGAGGACGCTACCTCTTTTTGCTGGACCTCGCATGACCGCCACTACCCCTCCCGGCATCGCCGACATCCACGCCGCCGCCGCGCGGCTTGCTGGTCTGATCCTCGAAACACCCCTGATCGAATCGCAGGAACTCAACGAGCGCTTCGGCGGGCGTATCCTGTTCAAGCCGGAGACGCTGCAGCGCACCGGCTCGTTCAAGTTCCGCGGCGCCTACAACAAGCTGTCGTCGCTTAGCGAGGCGGAACGCAGCCGGGGCGTCGTTGCCTTCTCCTCGGGCAATCATGCGCAAGGCGTCGCCGCTTCGGCCGCCATGTTCGGCGTCAAGGCGGTCATCGCCATGCCCGCCGACGCGCCGGCAATGAAGATCGGCAATGTTCGCAAGATGGGCGCCGAAGTGGTGCCCTTCGACCGTTTTCGCGACGACCGGATGAGCGTGGTTCGCCCCTACGTCGAAAGGGGCATGGTGCTGGTGCCGCCCTTCGACGATCCGGCCATCATTGCCGGGCAAGGCACGATCGGTCTCGAGCTGATGAGACAGGCCAGGGCGCTCGGTGTCAGCCTCGATGCCGTCGTCATTCCCTGCGGTGGCGGCGGCCTATCGAGCGGCATTTCGGTCGCGGTCAAGGATGCCTCGCCAAGCACAGCGGTCTGGGCGGTCGAGCCCGAGCATTTCGACGATACGCGCCGCTCGCTCGCCGCCGGCGCCCGGGTTTCGAACGAACCGGGTTACAGCTCTATCTGCGACGCGATCCTGACCGCCGAGCCGGGCGCGATCACCTTCGCGATCAACCGCAAAAACCTCGCCGGCGCCATTGCCGTTTCCGACAAGGCGACGGCACAGGCGATGCGCGACGCCATGGCCTATCTCAAGCTGGTGGTCGAACCCGGCGGCTGCGTCGCGCTGGCGGCGCTGTCATCGGGCGAGATCGAGCTGTCCGGCAAAAGTATCGCCGTGGTGCTGTCCGGCGGCAATGTCGATTTCGGCACATACGCGGAGATCATAGCGGCCGCCTGATCGCAATTCCGGACGGAAACCGTTCGCACTTTTCCTGGAATTGGCTCTAGTCCAGCGTGCGCCTGAACCGCAGCAGCGCGGTGCCCGCGAACACCAGCACGAACACCACCAGCCAGCCGATCTCGGCGGCGATGGCATGGAAATCGGCGCCCTTCAGCATCACCGCGCGGGTGATGCGCAGGAAATGCGTCAGCGGGAAGATTTCGCCCAGCGCCTGGGCCCAGCCTGGCATGCCGCGATAGGGGAACATGAAGCCGGACAGGAGCAGCGACGGCAGGAAGAAAAAGAAGGTGAGCTGCATCGCCTGCATTTGCGAGCGGGCCATGGTCGAGATGGTGTAGCCGAGCAGCACCAGCGACAGCACGAAGACAAGAACCGACGACAACAGCAGCGTCAGGCTACCGACGAACGGGATGTCGAACAGCAACTTCGCCGCCACCAGAACCACCGCGACCTGCACCGCGCCGACGACAAGGAAGGGCAGCACCTTGCCCAGCATGATCTCGGCCGGGCTGGACGGCATGGCGAGCAGGTTTTCCATCGTGCCGCGCTCGGTTTCGCGGGTCAGCGCCATGGCCGTCATCATCACCATGGTCATCTGCAGGATGACGCCGAGCAGGCCGGGCACGATGTTGTATTGCGAAATGCCTTCGGGATTGTAGCGCTGGTGCACCACCACCTGCAGCTGCTGCCTGGCATTCTCGGCGGCGGCGGCCTGCATGCCCTGGGCGCGCAGCAGCGCCTGGCTCGCCACCGTGCTCAGCGTGGAAATGGCGCCGCTCGCAGCCGAGGGATCGGTCGCGTCCGCCTCGATCAGGATCTGCGGATTGTCGCCGCGCTCGACTCGGCTGGCGAAGTCGGCCGGGATGGTGACGACGAAGGAGACGTCGCCGCGTGCCATCAGGAATTCCGCCTCTTCGGCGCTCGCGGTCACATGGTCGAAACGATAGTAACCCGTCACCTGCAGTGCCGAGACCATGGCGCGCGTATACTGGTCGTCGCTCATCGCCACCAGAGCCGTCGGCAAGCCCTTCGGGTCATTGTTGATGGCAAAGCCGAACAGCACCAGCTGCAGCAGCGGCACGCCAAGCATCATGGCAAAGGTGATGCGGTCGCGCCGCATCTGGATGAACTCCTTGATCAGCAGCGCGCCGAGCCTGGCGAAGGAGAAGACGCTGTTCATGCCATGTTGTCCTTCGACCCCGACATGAACTGGATGAAGACGTCCTCCAGGCTGGTTTCGCCCGGCGCCACCGTCACGCCCTTGTGCTGCTTCTCGACATCGGCAAGCGCTGCTTCGAGCTTCTTCTTGTCGGAACCGACGACATGCAGCGTGGCGCCGAACGGCGCCACCTGGTCGACGCCGGGGCGGCCGTGCAGCTCTTCGGCCACCTTGGCGAGTTGCGGACCCTGCAGCACGAAGGTGGTCAGGCCGGCATTCTTCACCACTTCGGCAACCGTGCCGGTGGCCAACATCTTGCCGTAGGAGATGTAGCTGATGCGATGGCAGCGCTCGGCTTCGTCCATGTAGTGGGTGGAGACCAGCACGGTCAGCCCGCCGCTGGCGAGGCGATGGATCTCATCCCAGAACTCGCGCCGCGCCTTCGGATCGACACCGGCCGTCGGCTCGTCGAGCAGCAGCAGCTTCGGCTTGTGCATGATGCAGGCGGCGAGCGCCAGGCGCTGCTTCCAGCCGCCGGACAGCGTGCCGGCCAACTGGTTGCGGCGCGAGGTCAGGCCGAGTTCTTCCAGCGTCCTCGCAACGTACTCGCCGACCGGCTTCAACTGGTAGAGCCGCGCCACGAATTCGAGGTTCTCGCCGATGGTCAGATCTTCGTAGAACGAGAATTTCTGCGTCATGTAGCCGACTTCGCGCTTGATGCTGAGCGAGTCGGTGCGGATGTTGAAGCCCAGCACCGTGCCTTCGCCTTCGTCCGGCGTCAGCAGGCCGCACATGATGCGGATGGTTGTCGTCTTGCCCGAACCGTTGGGGCCGAGGAAGCCGACGATCTCGCCTTCGGCGACCGACATCGTCACATGGTCGACGACGGTCTTGTCGCCGAAGCGCTTGACCAGGCCATGAACGTCGATGGCGTTCATTTTGCCGTTTCCGCAAGATCGACGTCGACGATCTGGCCTGGCTGCAGCAGGCCGGCATCGCCCTCCGGCCGTGCCTCGACCAGATAGACCAGCTTCTGCCGGTTCTCGAGCGAATAGATCACCGGCGGGGTGAATTCGGGATCGGGCGAGACATAGCTGACGCGCGCCTTCACGTCAGGGCCGCAACCGTCGCAATGAACGCTGAGCAGGCTGCCGATCTTGACCGAGGAGAAGGCGGCCTCCGGTATGTAGACGCTGAGCTTCACCGCGCCGTCAGGCAGCATCGAGATGACCGGCGCGGTCGGGCCGGCGGTGTCGCCGGGATTGCGGATGACGTCGTTGACGCGGCCGGGCGAGGGTGCCGCCAGCACCCGTTTCGACAATCGCCATTGCGCTTGCTCCAGCGTCGACTGCGCCTGCTTGACCTGGTTGTCGGCGGCCTTGATCGTCTCGGGGCGCGCCGGCAGGCCGCCGACGGCGAGATTGGCTTCGGCCTGGCCGACCTGGGCTTCTGCCGTCTCCAGCGTCGCCGAGGCGGTGTCGTAGTCGGCCTGCGTGCCGGCGCCACGCTTGAACAGGTCGGCGGCGCGGTCGTATTTGCGCTTGGCGTCGGCCGCCTGGGCTTTCGCCATGTCGACCTCGGCCTTCAGCACGGCGATCTCTTCCGGCCGCTTGCCGACCTGCAGGTCGGCGAGCTGCGCCTGCGCCTGCGCAAGGCCGGCTTCGGCCTGTGCCACCGCGATCCTGGCGTCGGCGCTTTCCAGTGTCACCACGGGCGTGCCCGGCGTGACGCGATCGCCGCGCTTCACGGTAACTGTATCGACCTGTGCCACCTCGATGGGCGCCAGCAGCACATAGTCGCCTTCGACATAGCCGACAGCGAGCGGCGAGGCGGGCGCACAGGCACCGAAGAGCTGAGCGGCAAGCGGCAAGGAACAGAGGAAACTCATTTTTTTGATCCCATCTTGGGTTTCGATCCCATTGGGGGTTTTGATCCCATTCGGGCGGCCAGTATGGCGCTGAGATTGTCTGATACGGCAGACACCACTTTGGCCGCCTCGGCGGCGCCGATGTCGTGCCAGCCCATGCGGCGCATCACCGCCTCGCGGCCGATGCGGAAATAGATGACCTGGCCGATCAGCGTGAACACGGTGAGCCGAGTCCGCTCGCTTTCCGCCGGCTCGCCGGTCGCCTGCTCCCAGAGCTGGCACAGCCGGCGGTGTGTCGGCTCGAACACGCCGTTGTATATGCGGTCGAGCGCGGCCGTCGGATGCGACAGCTCGCGCAGCACGAATTGCACGATCTCGCCGGCCTGCGGTTGCGCCAGGATGAAGCCGCCCATCCGCTCCAGCGCCGCGAACAGCAGCAGACGTGCCGCCTCCGGGTCGCTTGCCGTCGCGGTCTGGCCATTGCCCGGCGCCTGGCCGGCACCCAGTGCCTGGCCAGCGATTGTCTGGATGGTTTCGACGATGTAGTCGGCGGCGGCAATGCGAAGGCCTTCCTTGCCGCCGAAATGATAAGCGATCGAGCCGATATTGGCCTGCGCCTCCGCCGCGATCTCGCGGGTCGAGGTGCCGTCGAAGCCTTGCCGCCCGAACAGTTTGAGCCCCGCCTGGACGAGCGCGTCGCGGGTCAGATCGGCCGGAGAGGGGTCGCGACGGGGACTTTTGGGGTCAGGCAATTTGATCATCATTGAACTTTAATCAATCGATTGATTAAAGTCAACTTGTGCGTGGCTGTATTGCCATCCTGCGCGGCAACCGCTTTAGTGCGCGGCCATGGGCAAGGAAGTCGAACGCAAGTTCCTGGTCTCCAGCGCCGCGTGGCGGGATCTGGCCGAGGCGGAGATCCGCATTCTCCAGTTCTATCTCGCCACCGCACCTGGGCGAACCATCCGCATCCGCATCAGCGATGGCGCTTCCGCCAAGCTGACGCTCAAATTCGGCAGCAAGGCGCGCGAGCGTGACGAATTCGAATATCCGATCCCGCTGGCGGAGGCGGTGGAGATGCTGGATTTCGCCCTCGGGCGTGTCATCGAGAAGACACGTCATCATGTTAGGCATCGCGGCCATCTCTATGAAGTCGACGTCTTTGGCGGTGCACTCGCGGGACTTGTGGTGGCCGAACTCGAGACGCCGGAAGACGTGCCGGACGAAATGCTGCCTAACTGGCTCGGCCGTGAAGTGACCGGCGAGCAGAAATTCTACAACGCGTCGCTCGCCCTCGGGGGGATACCGGAGATCGCCGCATGAGCTTTCGCATCGACCCGCGCCTGCCGCTGACCGGCGAGGTCAGGCGCATCCTTGCCGAGGAAATCGGCAAGGCAGTCCAGCATCTGGATGCGGCGCGCAGCCGGCCGGAACAGGGGCTGCACAAATGCCGCAAGCGGCTGAAGAGCGCGCGTGCCTTGCTGCGGCTGGTTCATTCCGGAGACGAAACATTCTGCACGACGGAGAACCAGTGCTATCGCAACGTGGCGGCTCTGCTTGCCGGCCCGCGCGAGGCGACGGCGCTGATCGAGACCGTCGACCGGTTGGCGGCAGCTTTTCCCAAGGACAGCGCCGATGGCGGGCTCGATGCCGTGCGCGACAGGCTCGTCGCCCGTCAGCACGATCTGCATGAAGGCGCTGGCCTCGAAGCAGCGATCGGCGCGGCGACCGCGGCTTGCGAAGACGGCATCAAGCGGATCGAAAGCCTGGCCTTGCCGGACCAGCCGGAACAGGCGGCCGATGTGCTTGCCGAAGGCGCCCGCGTCACCTTGCGCCGTGCCAGGAAGGCGCTCGACAGGGCCGGCGCGCGCGGCGAGGCCAATGATTTCCACGATTTGCGCAAGGCGGCCAAGACGCATGGCATGCACCTGTCGCTGCTCGGCAGGCTCTGGCCGACGCCGATCAAGGCGCGGCGCAAGGCGGTCGATGCGCTGGGCGAACGGCTCGGCGAACTGCATGATTTGTTCGTCATGCGCGCGCTGCTCGAGGCGGACGACGAGCCGCTTGGGCCGCACGAGGACACAAAGCTTCTCGGCAAGCTCTTGAAGCGCTCGGAAAAGAGCCTGCGGAAATCCTGCCTTGCCGAGGCCGCCGAGCTGTTTGGCGACAACCCCAAGCACTCGACGAAGAAGCTGGCCCGCAAGGTGCGCGATGACCTTGCCAGCCCGGCGCCGCACGACGAGACGAGCGCTGCCGCGGGCTGACAAGGCGCCGACGCGCTGGCACTTCTCCGCCGAGCCGTGCTAGTCACGCTCTACCATGACCGAGCCCAGCAACACGCTTCTGGATCGACTTGGCCGCTGGCTCGCCGGCCGGCTGCAGGAAGAATCCTCCGGCTATGAGCCGTACACGCCGTCCGACCCTGAAACGCTGCGCCGCACGCTGGAACCCGGCGACATCCTGCTGATCGAGGGCAACCAGAAGATCTCGGCGGCGATCAAGTACCTCACCCAGTCGACCTGGTCGCATGCGGCCTTTTATGTCGGTGATGCCTTGCCCGAGCCGGAAGACGGCTCCGAGCGACGGCGGCTGATCGAGGTCACGCTCGGCGAAGGCTGCGTGGCGGTGCCATTGTCGCGCTATCGCACCTACAACACCCGCATCTGCCGGGCGAGCGGGCTGACACCGGACGACCGCGACAAGGTCGTCGCCTTCATGATCGGCAAGCTTGGCCTGAAATACGACCTCAAGAACATTTTCGACATGTTGCGCTATTTCCTGCCTACGCCACCAGTGCCGGTGCGCTGGCGCCGCCGTATGCTGGCCTTCGGCTCCGGCGACCCGACGCGGGCCATCTGCTCCTCGCTCATCGCCGAGGCCTATGGCCAGATCCACTACCCGATCCTGCCCGAAATCACCCGCGTCCCCGGCCGCGCTTCGGCACAGTCGACTTATATGCGCAAGGAAATCCTGCACATTCGCCATCACTCGCTCTACACGCCGCGCGACTTCGACCTGTCTCCGTTTTTCCGCATCGTCAAGCCGACGCTGGAATATGGTTTCGACTACCGGCAGATGGTCTGGGACGACCAGGCAAGCACAGACGCCGAAGCCGCAAAGGCTGGAGCAATTGCCTCAGACACGTGATGGCTTCGGCCTGGGTCAGGACATGCCCCTATAGCGCGGCCTATCCGGCCGAGGTGCAGGCGTCTCACATGGCGGCCTACATCATGCCGAAACCGCAACGGCGCCCTGGTTTTCGGCTCTCTGTTCGACCCAGACATGGACCGGTTCGTCCCGGCCGCGGATGCTCACCGGCCCATGATCGCGCGCATTCAACTGTGTCGTGGGCGATTCCGCCTTCGCGGCCTCGATCAGTCGTGACCCAAAGCAGATATTCGCCTGAAGCTCACGGCAGAGCGACTGCAAACGGCTGGCGACGTTGACGGTGTCGCCCACCACCGCGAAGGACAGATTGCGCTCGCTGCCGACCGCGCCGATGACGACTGCGCCATATTGTGCACCGATTCGAACGTCCAGCGGCGGATATCCCCTGGAAACCCGCTGCACATTCCAGTCTTCGAGAGTGGCGATCATCGCTTCAGCGCACTGGATGGCGCGAGTCGCGTCGTCATGGCTGGCTTGCGGAACCCCGAATGTCGCCATGATGCAATCGCCGATATAGTTATCGACGGTGCCATTGTGGTCGAAAACGACCTGCTCCATGCGACGGTGGAACTGACGCAGAAGTTCGAACACAGCTTCGGCCGGATGATCCTCGGAATAGTGTGTGAAGCCGACGATGTCGGCGAACAGAACCGCGATATCCTGCCGGCGGACCGGACCGAAGGGCTCGTCATCCGTGGCGAGCTGATCGACGACGTTGGGCGAAAAATGCCTGGCGAGATTGGCGCGGGCGCGCTCTGCCTTGACATAGTCTTCCGACAGATGTCGGGAACGAGAGACGACCAGCGCCATGATCGCGCCGATAATCAGCACAACCAAGACGTTGGTCGCCTGCGCGAACGTATCGACGAAATTGGGGTTGAGATAGAGGTTCAGTCGCTCCGTCATCGGCATCGAATAGAGGTTCGTCGCCGGAATGACGGTTCCCGGATGAAATACCACCCATCCCACCCCGATCGCCCACGTCACGGCCGCGAGCGCGCCGAGATAGAGCGCCAATCGTGTCGAAAGGGTCTGCGCGCCAAGGCATACGAAAATCAGCAGGAATTTGAAGCTGCCCTCGCGCAGTTGCATCGCGGCCGGCGCGACCTCCAGGGAAAACGGGTTGGGCGTCACCAGCAGAATGGTCAACAGAATGATGTCCAGCGTACCGACGAGGTAACCGATCCACCATGGCGCCGCGCGACGGCGCGCAAAGAGAAACTGGATCAGGCCGACGAGCTGGAACAGCACGAGGCCCGCCAGCACGAAGAGCAGTGAGGCATCCCAGCGGCTGATCAATGAAAAGAAGCAGGAGATCACAGCGAGCGATGCCGTACGCGCCCAGAACTGCAATGCAGCACCCTGGCGTTCTGCGCGTTCCCGCAAATTTTTCAGGCGCGAATAGCGGCGAAGTTCAAGCGTTGGTGCGGTCGGCATAGGATCACTTCGATTTGACGGGGACGTGTCACGCATTCGGCAAACCCGCCCTCTACAGTCTGGCAAATCCGTGTGCGAATTCTATCATGAATATTGGTGCCGGATCAGGCCGGCAAGGGACGGCGCCCCTTTGCAGGAACGGCGGGCTGGGCACCCGCATCGCGCGGGTGCGGGCCGATCGGCATGATCGCGGGGAACGGCGTCGCCCCAAAGGCAAACGTGAATTTGTAGCCGGTCAGCGCGTCCTCGGGCGTCGTGTGCTGATCGTGATGGGCGAGCAGTTTGGCGCGTTCGGCCAGCTCTTCGGCCTCGCGGCGCACCATCTCCGCCGTCTCCGGCCGCATCCGCCTGGAGAAGCTGACGAAGGTCGCCTCCTTCTCGATATGGGTGATGGCCCAGCCGATGAAATTCTTGTTGGTCATCTCGAACAGCGGCCTGAGCGGCCCCTCGAAATTCCACTGGATCGGCGTCTCGACCAGCAATCTTGCCGAAAGACCCCGGCCGAGCGCGATCAGGCCGAGTTCCTCGAGGTCACGCAGGTAAAGGAACATCGAGGCTTCGCTCAGGCCTTGCGAACGCATGATGCCTTCGGGCGTGAATTTTTCCGACAGCATGACGAAGATGAACAGCAGCGCCGGACGGCCGGCGAGCCGGCGCTCGATCTCGGGCGCGATGTGGTTGACCGGTCCCGGCCCGCGGTTCATCGAGCCGAGCACGTTTTCCAGCTCGACGCCGGCGGCGGTGCAGATCTCCATCAGCCGGTCGAGCTTGCAGTTCTTCTCGTGGAAGATGCGCTTCACCGTCGGCTCGGAAACGCCCATGCGTTCGGCAAGTTCGCGATAGGTGACGCCCCTGGCCTTCAGCGTCCGCTTCAGCGCCTCGAAGATCAGACCGTTCATGGCATGCACCTCTTGCCAGCGATTTCGTATCGATACTCGATACTAGTGGTAATCGAGCTTCCAGAAAAGTATCGAAAATCCTAGCTCTCCGCCTGTCATCACAGGAGAACAGCTATGAAACGCCTCATCATCTCAGCCTTTGCCGCCAGCATCAGTATCGCGGCGGCACCAGCCGCCCAGGCCGGGGAACTCTGGCGCGCCACGGGCCTCGAACAGCCGGAATCGGCGCTGTTCGACGCCGCCAACAACCGCATCATCGTGTCCAATATCGTCGGTAATGCCGGCGATGTGGACGGCAACGGTTATCTCAGTGTGCTGTCCCTGGACGGCAAGATTGTCACCCGGCACTGGACCGACGGCATGGACGCGCCCAAGGGCATGGCGATCTCGGGTGGCAAGCTCTATGTCGCCGACATCACCAAGGTCCGCGTCGTCGATCTGGCCAGCGGCAAACTGATCGCCAGCATCGTGGTGCCGAATGCCGTCTTCCTCAACGACATGACCGCCGACGTGTCTGGCAAGGTCTACGTGACCGACATGCTGGCGGACACGATCTACCGCGTCGACGGCGACAGACCGGAGCTGTTCGCCAGGGATGCGTTGCTGGCCTCGCCCAACGGCGTCTTCGCCGATGGCAACCGGCTGATCGTCGCCTCCTGGGGCAAGGGCATCAAGCCCGACTTCAGCACGGCGGAGCCGGGTGGGCTGCTGGCCGTCGACCTCGCCAGCAAGGTGGTTTCGCCGCTGCCCGGGGCGCAGAAATTCGCCGACCTCGACGGCGTCATCGCCATTGGCGACAGCATCTATGCCACCGCCTACATGACCGGCACGCTCTATCGCTACAAGGCTGGCGGTGCGCCGGAAGCGGTGGCGCATTTCAAGCCCGGCAGCGCCGACATCGGCACCGACGGCAAGTCGATCCTCTACGTGCCACTGATGAACGAGGGCGAGGTGGCGGCGCTGAAGCTCGATTGAGTCGGCCGCTTGAGGCCGATCCGCCCGCCCCCTGCTAACAGCCGTGGGATGGACCGTGCTACGACGGTCCATCCCACGGTGATGGTCAAGGAGGTTGCCATGAACGACATCCCCGCGGCTCTGGATCGGCACTGGGCTGCCTCCGATGCCGGTGACTTCGAGACGGAGCACGAGATCTACAAGGAGGATGCGGTGCTCGACTATCCGCAATCGGGCGAGCGCATCCGGGGACGGCGCAACATCCAGTCGTCGCGCGCCGCGCAGCCGAACCGCAAGCACTTCAGCGTGCGGCGGATCACTGGCGCGGATGATCTCTGGGTCACCGAATACGTCCTGACCTATGACGGGCGGCCCTCCTACACGGTCAGCATCATGGAATTCCTCGACGGCAAGGTGGCCCGCGAGACCCAGTATTTCAGCGATCCGTTCGAGCCGGGACCGTCGCGCGCGCAATGGGTCGAGCGGATACCGTGAGCCACAGGGACGACCATCCGCCGATCGCCCGTTCGGAGCTGCCGGGTGATACGGCCGCTCTCGCTCGTTACCTCATCGGCAAGCTGGTGATGCGCGACTTGCCCGAAGGCCTCGTCAGCGGCCGCATCGTCGAGACCGAGGCCTATGTCATCGGCGACGCCGCCGGGCATGGTTTCAGGGGGATGACCCCCCGCAACCGTTCGCTGTTCCTCGAGCGTGGCCACGCCTATGTCTATGTCGCCTATGGCATCTCCATGATGCTGAATGTCTCCAGTGAGATGGAAGGCATCGGCACCGGCGTCTTGATCCGGGCGCTCGAGCCGCTCGAAGGCATCGCCATCATGCGCCAGAACCGCGGCGTCGAGCGCCTGCGCGACCTGGCGCGCGGGCCGGGACGGCTGGCGGCGGCGTTGCGGATCGATCGTTCGCTCGACGGGCTCGACCTCTGCCGGAAAGGGCCGCTATGGCTCGCAAGCGATGACTTTGAGCCCGGCGAGATCTGGCAAGGCATCAGGATCGGCATTACCAGGGATGCCGACCGGCCGCTGCGATTTTTTGTCAGGGGCAGTCCGTTCGTCAGCGGTCCGAGATCGTTCAACCAATGACAGGGCCAGCCGCCTCCCTGGAAAGGGTCGCTGGGTACGAAGGGACTACGCCTCCAGGTTCCCCGCCAGCTGCGCCCTCGCGTCCTTGATCGAGGCGGCGTAGGTCACCAGCGGGCGTTTGACGCCGTGGTTGATCAGGGTGCGCCGTATCTGCGGCGAGGCGCCCGCTATGATGAAGCGCACGCCGGCGCGGCTGGCCTTGTGGGCCGCGCTTTCGATAACGTTGGCGGCCGTTGAATCGAAGAGCGGCACGGCGGAACAGTCGAGGATGAAATTCTTGCGCTGGTCGGCGATGCGGTCGAGCACGCTGCCGACGGTGGAGGCGGCGCCGAAGAAGAAGGCGCCGGAGATGCGGTAGACGACGGTCTCGGTGTCGCTTGCCTCGCTGGCATCATAGGCGCGGCCGCTGCTGTCGGCGACATCGTCCTGCACCAGCGGCACGTCAGCCTCGACCGCGATCGACTTGGCCATTCGGTCGATGAACAGGATCGAGCCGAGTGCAAAGCCGACGACGATGCCTTCGGTCAGGTCGCGCAAGACGACGATCAGGAAGGTCGCCAACAGCACCAGCGCGTCGCCGCGCGAAGCGCGCAGCAGGGTGGCAAAGGCCTGTTTCTCGAACATGTTCCAGCAGACCACCGCCAGCACGCCGGCAAGGGCGGCAAGCGGGATGTAGCTGGCCAGCGGCGCCGCCACCAGCATGAAGACCAACAGGAACAGCGAGTGCAGCATGCCCGAGACCGGCCCATGCGCTCCGGCCCGCACATTGGTGGCGGTGCGGGCGATGGTGCCGGTGGTGCAGATGCCGCCGAACAGCGCCGAGGCGATGTTGGCAAAGCCTTGCGCCACCAGTTCGCAATTGGAGCGATGCCGGCGTCCGGTCATGCCGTCGGCGACGACGGCAGACAGCAAGGATTCGATGGCGCCGAGCAAGGCAAAGGCAATGGCGTCCGGCAGCACCGCGACCACCTTGCCCAGGCTGAGCGCCGGCAGCGCAGGAAACGGCAGGCTGCGCGGAATGCCGCCATAGCGCGTGCCGATGGTTTCCGCCGGCAGTGCCAGCAGCGCCACCACCAGCGAGGCCAGCCCAACGGCGATCAGCATGCCCGGCCAGCCCGGCCGCCAGTGCTTGACCGCGACAATGGTGCCGATGGTCAGCACCGCCACCAATGTCGCCGAGATGTTCACCGTGCCGGCCGCCTGCCCGATCGCCATGAGTTTCGGCAGCAATGGCCCGGGCTCCTTGCCCGCCAGCTTCAGTCCGAACAGTTCGACGATCTGGCCGGAGAAGATGATGATCGCGATGCCGGCGGTGAAGCCGACCGTCACCGGATAGGGAATGAATTTGATGTAGGTTCCAAGCCTGAGATAGCCGATGGCGAGCAGGAAGACGCCGGACATCATCGTTGCCAGGAGCAGCCCGTCAACGCCTTCGCGCTGGACGGTTGCCGCCACCAGCACGATGAAGGCGCCGGCCGGGCCGCCGATCTGGAAGCGGCTGCCGCCGAGCGCCGAGATGATGAAGCCGCCGACGATGGCGGTGAACAGGCCCCGCTCCGGCGTCACGCCGGAGGCAATCGCAATCGCCATCGACAGCGGCAGCGCGACGATGGCGACCGTCAGCCCGGCCATGAAGTCGGCCTTGAACTGCGGCAAGTGGTAACCCTCGCGCCAGACCGTCACCAGCTTGGGCGTGAACAGTTCGGCGAATGTCGGCTTTGCCGACTTTTGGGCCGACTTCTGGGCCGGCTGGCGGCTTGCCTGATGGCTCTGGTCCATGAATGTGCCTTCCGCTCCGTGAAGGCGGCGGGATCGTCGGCAGGATCGTCGGCGGTCGCGTCGCGACTTAAGTGTGCCGACTCAAGAGGGCGGGAGCGCCTAGCGCGACGCGGGCTGCTTGAGGCGTACGCCCCGGCCGCCGCGCTCGCTGGCGTGGTTCTCGCCGATCAGTTCCACCCCGGACTCGTCGAGTGCCTGGATGACCTTCATCAGCGTATCGACCACGCCCCTGACCACACCGTCGCTCGCCTCCATGCGCTGGACGGTCGGCAGCGAAACGCCGGCGCGTTCGGCGAGCGTCTTCTGATCGATGCCGGCCAGCGCCCTCGCGGCGCGCATCTGCGCGGCAGTGATCATCGGTCGAAACTCCCGTCTGAGTCTGCAATGCCAACGTATAGTACAATCATTTTGATGTTTCAACCATCAATATGCATATATGAAACATGGTTATTGCTCGTTATCAGCGACGTCGTGATGACTACGGAATTCATGCTAGCCTACCGCGTTGTCGCCGTTCGCGGGAAATCGACTCCGATCCCGTTTTTCATCGACAGTATTGAGGGGATAAGCCGTTGAAAATCTTGAAGGCTTTGATGACGCCGGCATGCGTGCTGCCGATGATCCTGCTATTGGCGGGTTGCGGGCACGTCATCAACAGGATGATCTGACACCGCGCTTGCTTGCTGGTTGGTCAGGCGTCGTCGCTGACCAGCTTGCGCCGCTGCAGCACCCGCGCCACCAACCAGCATAGCATCGCCCAGGCGAAGCCTGCGCACCAGCCCGCCAGCACGTCCGACGGCCAGTGGACGCCGAGATAGATACGGCTGACGCCAACCAGCACCGTCGTCAGCACGGCCAGCGACAAGACGTAAACCTTCGTCGCCCGGCCATGCAGGAAGCGCGCCGCGAGCGAACCGAGCGTGAGATAGGTCACCGCCGACAGCATGGCGTGGCCGCTCGGGAACGAGAGCGACGTCTCGTTGACAAGATGCGACACGAGTTCGGGCCGCGGGCGGTCGACGCCGACCTTCAGCAGGCTCGACAGCACCTGGCCGCCGGCCACGGCGACAAAGATGAGAAGCGCGGTGCCGGGCCTGCGGATCAGCAGAAGATAGATAATCGTCGCCGTCGTGATCAGCACAAGCACGGCTGAGCTGCCGAGACTGGTGATGTCGCGCATCGCCCCTTCCAGCCATGATGGGCCGATCGGAACGCCTGGTTGCCCGGCCTGGCGGAAGGCAAGCAGGATTTCGGTGTCGAAGGCGTGCGGGGAGGTGGCACGCGCCACCTCCATCAGTTCCTCAAAACCCCATAGCCCGCCAGCGATGATCAGGCCGGCCAGCAGGACCGGGAATTCTATGCGGTTGAGCAGGGTGCTTGCGGTGTCTTTCATCGGAGCGTGTACGGAGCCTTCATCTCAATCAACGCCCCTGCAGATAGGGCCCGAGCGTGATCAGCGCCACCGCGGCGATCGCCAGTACGATGCCGCTGGCCTGCAACGCGTTGACGCGCTCGCCGAAGAAAACCAGCGCCACGACGTTGACCGAGACCAGCTGGATGACCGCCGAGAGGCTGAACGACACCGACATGCCGAATTCGCGGATCAGCCGCAGCATGATCAGATTGCCCAGCGAATAGAGCGCGAGCGTCAAAAGGATCTTGCCCAGGCTCGGCGCCAGTCCCCATTGCTTTGCGGCGGTCGCCGCCAGAAGGAAGATCACCGTTGAAAAGCCAAGCTGCAGCAGTCCCGAAAAACTCAACGTCCGTTCCTCTCGAAGCGGCTGCCGCCGCGTGTGCCGCGGACCTTGTTTCGCAAGCTCGCCGAGACGTCAAGCGGCCTCGTTCTAACGAAGGCCTTGGCAACGGCCAGACTGAGGCTCAATGTACCGATGTCGTCCAGCTGTCGATGGAAGGGCGGCGGGGGGCTAATGAGTCGTATTCTGCAGAACTTGGCGCGGCGTTGGAGCGAGCTTTCTCTTGCCCTGCAATTCCTCGTTGCCGGCGGCTTTGGGCTTCTGGCTGTGATGCTCGTGGTGGGCTCCTGGGTGACGACGCAGATCCGGGACGGCGTCACCCGCAATTCGGCGGCCACGACGGCGCTTTATGTCGACAGCGTGATTGCGCCGCTGCTGCCTGACCTGCGCAAGAGCGAGGAGCTCAGCGAGTCCGTCAAGCAGGCGCTCGACGAGACGCTTGGCCAGGGCGCGCTGGGCAAGCGCCTGGTCTCGTTCAGGCTTTGGCGCCGCGACGGTACCGTGCTCTACGCGAAAGACTCGGCGCTGATCGGCCGCCGCTTCGATCTGACCGACAATTTGCGGTCCGCCTTCCAGGGCAACGTCACCGCCCAATTCGATAGGTTCGACGACGACGAAGAGAAGGAGCGGGCCGGCGGTGTGCCGCTGCTGGAGATCTACAACCCGGTGCGCGAACCCTGGTCCGGCGAAGTGGTGGCGGTCACCGAATTCTTCGAGGTCGCCAGCGATTTCAAGGCCACGCTGGCTTCCGCGCTCTTGTCGAGCTGGCTGATCGTGGCCGGCACCACCTTGACGGCTTTTCTACTCTTGTCGGGCATCGTGCTGCGCGCCAGCCGCACCATCGACGACCAGCGCGGGGCGCTGCGCCGCCAGGTGTCGGAGCTGCAGGGCCTGGTGACGCAAAACAGCGCCTTGCGACAGCGTGTGCAGCGGGCGTCCCGCCGCGCCACCGCGTTCAACGAAAGATATCTGCGCCGGATCGGCGCCGACCTTCATGACGGACCGGCGCAACTGGTGGCCCTGGCGGCGCTGCGCATGGACAGCCCGATATTTTCCGGCGACGGCCAATGGGGCGAAAGCCGTTCGACCGAGGTCACGATGATCCGCAAGACGCTGGAGGATGCAATGCGCGAAATACGCGGCATCTGCACCGGCCTCGTGCTGCCGCAGATAGAGACGGCCGCCGCAATGGACATATTGCGGCTGGCGGTCGACGAACACCAGCGCCGGACGGGAACGTCGGTGACGCTCACGCTGCCGAGGCATTTGCCCGAACCCGGAGCCTCCGAGAAGATCAGCATCTATCGTTTCGTGCAGGAAGGGCTGAACAATGCCTATCGCCACGGGCGGGGCAAGGATCAGGCGGTGCATGCCGAAATGAAAGGCGGCAGGCTCTTCGTCGAAGTATCGGACGGCGGGCCAGGTTTTGATCCAGCGGCACGGGTCGAAGGATTGGGGCTGGCTGGCCTCAGGGATAGGGTTGAAAGCATTGGCGGCCATTTCGAAACCCGGACTGGACCGCAAGGCACACGGCTGGTGATCAGCCTGTCGGTCGAGGAGCAAGCATGATTGGCGCCATTCGCATCGCTATTGTCGACGACCATCCGCTCTTTCGCGAAGGCGTGACGCGCAGCCTGTCGGAGATCGGAGGCTTCGAGATCGTCGGCGAAGGTGCGACGGCGCAGGATGCCGAACGCATCGCCTCGACGGTGCGGCCCGACCTATTGCTGCTCGACATATCCCTGCCGGGCGGCGGCCTGGCCGCGGTTGCAACCATCCTTGCCGACCATCCCGCCCAGAAGATCGTCATGTTGACCGTTTCGGAGGCCAATGCCGATGTGACCAGGGCCCTGAACGCTGGGGTGCAGGGCTATATCCTGAAAGGTGTCGGGTCGCGCGCGCTCGCTGACATCCTGCGCAACGTGGCTTCCGGCGAGAGCTATCTTACGCCGACCCTGTCGGCGCGGCTGCTTTCGGATCTCCAGACCCCGCAGCCTGCCAATGGCATAGCGGACCGGCTGCGGCAACTGACCGAACGACAGACGGAAATCCTGCGGCTGGTGGCGGAGGGGCTCAGCAACAAGGAGGTCGCCCTGCGCCTAGAGTTGCAGGAGAAGACGGTCAAGCATCACATGACCGGGGTGCTGTCGAAGCTCAATGTGCGAAACCGCACTGAAGCGGCTCTCATGATGCGCGAGTTTCGCGACCAGGACAGGAACCGCTCTTAGAGCAATTCACCGTTTCACGGAAACGGCGAATTGCTCTAACTCTTTGTTTTGACGCAATTCCGCAAGGGAAAGCGCTACGCGCTTTGCCCGGGAAAACCGTTTCACACTCTTCCTGGAATTGCTCTGGGCCATTCTCTTAGGGCCAGCGCGGACCCGCGCGATTGCCAGACAATGAGACGTCACCTCCGCCGGGGGCTGCGGAGGTGACGTGCGAAGCTGGCCGTTGCCTGTTGACCAGCCTCACATGGCCTTCAGACGGCGGACATCGGCGGGCGTGGCCCGGCGGTCGATGATCGTGCGACCCAGCGCATCCAGCATCCTGAAACGGCCGTTCTCGATCTTCTCGGTCAAGCCGTCGGGGTGCGTGACGGTGATCTTGTTGCCGCTCACGTCGACCTTGTCACCGGTCGTGGCATTGACGTGGCTGGCGCCCTGGTCGCTCTGGCCATTGCTGGATCCCGAGCCGCTACCATCGCCATCTGTTCCGGAACTGCCGCCGTTTCCATTGCCGTTGCCACTATTGCCGCCGCCGCTGTTACCACCGTTGCCACTGTTTCCGCCGTTACCGCTATTCCCGCCGCCGTTACCGCTATTGCCGTTGCCGCCACTGTTGCCGCCGCCATTGCCGCCCTTGGCGGCCTGTGCGGTGGCAGTGTCGATCCCGGGGGCGGAGCCGTGCAGGGAAATTCGATAGGGGATGATGGTCAACGCCAGAGCAGCCGCCGAAACGAGCGTCAGCCGGCGACAACGGGCCGTGATCGATCCGTGCATCCCTGATCTCCGTCGCTTGAGCCGGCGCGCCCACCCCAACGTTGCAACCAGCAACATCGCCGAAAGATGTAGTGACCGGAAGCGACCTCCGACCGTTGCGGTTGTCCTCCAGGACCTTTGCCCGCGCAAGATTGGACCAAAGTCTGAGGTGCGCCTGAGCAAGTTGCCTCGCCCCGGGTATTGGAGCTTGTATGATGTCACGCCCTCGATCGTCGCCATCACCAGGCAGGGCGGCGGCAAGATCGCGGTCTGATCTCGGGCGCCGGTTTGCAGCCTTGGGAGGGGTTTCGGTTCCCGAATGCCCCTCCTTCTCGGCATGAAGCCCATTCAAGCTCCGGGAAAGATTGCCAATTTACAGGTGGCGCCCTAACTCCTCCTTCAGGAGACCGCCTTGTCGAAGTCCGTCTATGATCGTGGCCTGCTGAAGCCCGGCGACATCGCCAGGCTGCAGCGCGTCTTTGACGAAGCTTGCCTCAGGCGCGAAGCCCACCCAGATTCGCCGGAAGCGCGCGAAATCGCCCTGACCCTGCTGGCGCTCCACAATGCCGGTATGGTCGACGAGGAAATGCTGACGGACGCCGTCGGTTTCCGCCGGCTGGAGCCGAAATCGGCCTGAGATCGAGAGCCGCTTCCGTGCCACCGAAGCCGCCGGCTTGAACCGATCAGCGAGAGGCGCGCGGCTGGTGAGGTTCGGCACCGGCGATCCGCCTGGCGATCGCCTTGCCCAATATGCCGGCATTGGCAAAGCAGCCGCGAATGCTCGGCCGCATGCCGGTGAACCACAGGCCGGGCAGTTTCGGATCGGCGTCGCCGCCGTTGAAGAGTGGCACCCCCTTGCTGTCGAGCACGCCGAGACTGCCGACCATGCGCTCCAGCCCGGTGCGGTAGCCGGTTGCGGCAATGACGATATCGGGATCGATCAGGCGGCCATTGGCCAGGATCACGCCTTCGCGGCTGAACTCGCGTATCGCCGGCACCACGGTGATCTTGCCCGATTTGATGGCGTCGACGGCGCCGTCGTCCGCGGCAATCGCGGTGTAGTCGGAGGTCAGGCGGCTGGCGCCGCCCGACGGCGCGGGCGGCATGCCGAATTTGGTCAGATCGCCGAAAACTAGGCGCTGCGTCGCGGCGATCGCCGCATCGGCGACGCGCAGCGGCAGGCGCGCCATGAGCGGCGAGAGCCGGTGCACGGCGATCTTGCCGATCCGCTTGGGCAGCAGGGCGGGGCCATTGCGGGCCGACAGCCAGAGAGCAGCCATATCCACGCCAGCCAGATGATTGAGGGCGTCGAAGCCCGAATTGCCGGCGCCGACGACCAGCACCTTCTTGCCGGCATAGGACTTGGCGTCGCCAAAATCCGCCGAATGGATGATCCGTCCGGCGAAAGCCTGCATGCCCTTCCACTGCGGTGTGAACGGTTCCTTGTCGCGGCCGGTGGCGACGACGACATGACGCGCCAGGCGCGAGCCGGCACTGGTGCGCACGGCCCAATGGTCGCCCCTGAACACGATGGTCTCGACGGCGACGCCGAACTCCACCGGCAGCCGATTCGCCTCGCGGAAATCGTTCATATGGCGGATCACGACATTCCTGGGTGGAAAGGCTGGCGTATCCCCGGGATAGGTAAGGCCGGGCAGTGCCGAGAGATCGCGATGGGTGTTGAGATGCAGTTGCTGGTGCCGCCGATGCCAAGGTTCGGCCAGCCGGCTCTCCTTTTCCAGGATCGCCGTCGGCACGCCGGCCTTGATCAAAGCCTGCGCGACAGCCAGTCCGGCGGCGCCGGCGCCAATGACTATCGCCGGCTCGATCGCCACCAACTGCTCCACCATCGATCTGGTCGTCGTATCAGCCATTCACTCTCAAACCCATTCAATCGCTGCAGCATCCGACAGGTTCGCAGGACGCTGTAACCGTTTGATCGCGCGCAAACCCATACAGCGGATCGGTACCGGTTGCCGGGGCCCTGCGCCGGGCCGCGCTTGCGCTCCAGAGCATTGCGCCGCCAAGCGGAAACAACTTCCATCGCAGAAATGCGGCCAAAACAACGACATGGAGCGGGATGCCCGCTTCTGTCCGAAACCATGCAGCCCTATATGGCATATCCGCGGCATCGGCGATAATCAGGTCGCGGCAATGTGATTGATTCGAGCTCCGGGGGCTGGCGGATCTCGTTACCGACGCAGGAATTCCAAATCGCAGCGATTTTGGTTTCCCGCGAAAAATCAGGACGCCGTGGCGCGTCCAGCGTGTCGAAAGGCACGTCGCGCCACAGACGGCACGCGGAATCTCGACCATGCCCTCCTTGCGGATTTCTTTCGATAACATCCTCGAGGGCGCCTCGCCCAAGGTCGAGCGCCAGGCGCTGACGCATGTCGAACGGCTGGCGATTGTCCGCCGCCATGGCGATTTCTCGCTCGCCTATTCCACCGCCGTGCAAGCCAAGCTTTCCTATTTTGGCGACGCCGACGGCTACATCGCTTTCGGCACCAAGATGAAACATCATTTCGCGCTTGGCGACCCAGTGGCGGCAACGGCCCGGCGACCCTATTACATCAGACGCTTCGTCGAGACCGCCGGTGACCCGTGGTTCGTGCAGATCGGCGAGGAGACCGCACGTGTGCTGGCCGGGCTCGGCTACAAGGTCAACCGGCTGGGCATCGACACCCGTCTCGTCCTGCCCGAGCATGATTTTTCCGGCAAGCGCAACGAGACCGTGCGCTATTCCGAGCGCTGGCTCTCGAAGAAAGGCTTTTCGTTCGAGGAAGACAAGCGGACGGTATTCCTCGACGAAATCGCCCGGCTGTCCGAAAACTGGCGCAGCGACCGCATCGTCAAGCGCTGGGAGATGGGCTTCCTCAACCGCCGGTTCCACGACCAGCTCGGCACCGACATGCGCCGCTTCGTCCTGCATGGTCCCGAGGGTGAGCTGATCGCCCTGCTCGATTTCGATCCGATTTTTCGCGATGGCAAGGTCATCGGCTACACCACCGCCTTCAAGCGCAAGCATATCGATGCCTCGCCGCACGCCGAGATCGGCCTGACCAAATTCGCCGTCGACCGGTTTCGCGAAGAGGGCATGGAGGTGGTGACGCTTGGCCTGTCGCCGCTTGTCGACGTCGCCCCCAGCGGATTTGCCGAAAGCGACTTCTGGCGCAATGCTTTTCAGCGCGCCTACGATTCGCCATGGGTCAATCGCCGCCGGTTCAACCTGCAGGGCCAAGCGGCATTCAAGCGCCGTTTTCATGGCATGGAAGAGCCGGTCTACATCGCCTTTCGCAAGGGGACCTATATCGAGATGCTGGGGCTGCTCCGGCTGGTCAAGGCGATCTAGATCGTCGGCGTGTCAGCGTGCCTTTGCCCTGTCAGTTCCGCAGCCGGTAGCCGGTCTTGAAGATCCAGGCGACGATTGCGATGCAGACGGCCAGGAAGACCAGCGTCATGCCAAGGCTGATGCCGACCGATACGTCGGACTTGCCGTAAAAGCTCCAGCGGAAGCCGCTGATCAGGTACACCACTGGATTGAACAACGTGATCGTCTTCCAGATGCCGGGCAGCATGTTGATCGAATAGAAGCTGCCGCCCAGAAAAGTCAGCGGCGTGATGATCAGCAGCGGCACCAGTTGCAGCTGCTCGAAGCTTTTCGCCCAGATGCCGATGATGAAGCCGAACAGGCTGAAGGTCATCGCCGTCAGCACCAGGAAGGCGACCATCCAGAACGGATGCAGGATGGTGAGCGGCACGAACAGCGAGGCGGTGGCCAGGATGATCAGGCCGAGGATGATCGATTTGGTGGCGGCACCGCCGACATAGGCGATGACGATCTCCAGGTAGGAGACCGGCGCCGACAGCAATTCGTAGATCGAGCCGACGAATTTCGGGAAGTAGATGGCGAAGGAGGCGTTGGAAATCGACTGCGTCAGCAGCGACAGCATGATCAGCCCCGGCACGATGAAGGCACCGTAGCTGATACCGTCGATCTCGGTGATGCGCGAGCCGATGGCCGAGCCGAAGACGACGAAATAGAGCGATGTCGAAATGACCGGCGAGACGATGCTCTGCAGCACGGTGCGGAATGCACGCGCCATTTCCATCCGATAGATAGCCCAGACCGCGCGCAGGTTCATGCGTCTTTCCTCACCAGATTGACGAAGATCTCCTCGAGCGAGCTGTTTTGCGTGTCGATGTCGCGGAACTGGATACCGCCGGCCTCGAGGTCACGGATCAGTGAGGCGACGCCCGGCCGCTCGGCCTGGTTGTCATAGGTGTAGGTCAGCTGCCCGCCATCCGCCGACAGTTCCAGCGCGTAGCGCGAGAAGGCTTCCGGAATGGCGGTCAGCGGACTGCGCAATTCCAGCACCAGCCGCTTGCGGCCGAGCTTGCGCATCAGTTCGGCCTTGTTCTCGACCAGGATAATCTCGCCGCGGTTGATGACGCCGACGCGGTCGGCCATCGCCTCGGCCTCCTCGATATAGTGGGTGGTGAGGATGATGGTGACGCCATCCTCGCGCAGCCGGCGCACCATCTCCCACATGTCCTGGCGCAGCTCGACATCGACGCCCGCCGTCGGCTCGTCGAGGAACAAGATGCGCGGCTCGTGCGAAAGCGCCTTGGCAATCATCAGCCTGCGCTTCATGCCGCCCGACAGCGTGATCGCCTTGGCGTCCTTCTTGTCCCACAGCGACAGGTCCCGCAGCACTTTCTCGACAAAGGCCGGGTTGGCCGGCTTGCCGAACAGGCCGCGGCTGTAATTGACCGTCGCCCAGACGCTCTCGAAGGCGTCGACGGTCAGTTCCTGCGGCACCAGGCCGATCAGGCGGCGCGCGGCGCGATAGTCCTTGCTGATGTCGTGGCCGTCGACGGTGACGGTGCCGGTCGAGCGGTTGACGATGCCGCAGACGATCGAGATCAGCGTCGTCTTGCCGGCGCCGTTGGGCCCAAGCAGCGCGAAGATCTCGCCGCGCTGGATGTCGAGATTGACTTCCTTGAGCGCGGTGAAACCGGTGGCGTAGGTCTTGGAGACCCCGGAAATGGACAGAACGGAGGGCATGGCTGAAAACGGCTGCCTGAAAGAGGTCCCCTGATATAGGCCGAATGTCGGAGCGTGCAACCGGAAGTCAATGGTGCTGCTGACAGTTCTGGACAGCCAGTGCGGCAGGGACTGGGGATGTGCCTGGTGCAGCCGGTAAAATTGTCCTGTGGCGTTCAGCCTCGCGGCGGGACGCCGCTTTGACCTGAACCCGCTTCGGGCCTACTCTCCGCCTAGTACTTGCAGCAGCCGGAGCCCGCCATGGACCCGCTCATACTGTCGCGCATCCAGTTCGGCGCGAATATCTCGTTTCATATTCTGTTTCCGACGATCACCATTGCCCTTGGCTGGGTGCTGCTGTTCTTCAAGCTGCGCTACAACGCGACCAATGATTCCGCCTGGATGCGCGCCTATTTCACCTGGGTGAAGGTGTTCGCGCTGTCCTTCGCCATGGGCGTGGTTTCGGGCGTCACCATGAGCTTCCAGTTCGGCACCAACTGGCCGGGCTATATGGAAAAGGTTGGCAACATTGCCGGGCCGCTGCTGGCCTACGAAATCCTGACCGCCTTCTTCCTCGAAGCGGCCTTCCTCGGCATCATGCTGTTCGGCTTCCGCCGCGTCTCCAACCGCGTTCACACGCTGGCGACGGTGCTGGTCGCCGGCGGCACCACCGTCTCCGCCTTCTGGATCATCGCGCTGAATTCCTGGATGCAGACGCCGGCCGGCTTCGAGATGCGCGATGGCGTCGCGCACGCCGTCGACTGGTGGGCTGTTGTCTTCAACCCGTCCATGCCCTACCGGCTGGTCCACATGCTGCTTGCCTCGGGTCTCACGGTGTCATTCCTGATATCAGGCCTGTCGGCGCTACGTTATCTCAACGGCGACCGCTCGGAATCGATGTGGAAGGCCCTGCGCACCGGCGTCTTCACCGCCGCGGTCCTGATCCCCATCCAGATCCTTGCCGGCGACCAGCACGGGCTGAACACGCTGGAGCACCAGCCGCAGAAGATCGCTGCGATGGAGGCTAACTGGAACACCGGCCCCAACGTGCCGCTGGTGCTGTTCGCGCTGCCCGATGAGGCGACCAAGGAAAACAAATTCGAGATCGCCATTCCCGACGGCGCCAGCCTGGTGCTCAGGCACTCGACCAGCGGCGTGGTGCCGGGGCTCAACGACTATCCCGGCAACCATCCGCCGGTCTTCCCGCTGTTCTGGAGCTTCCGCATCATGGTCGGCACCGGCCTTTTGATGCTCGCCGTCTCCTGGTCCGCCGCCTTCTTCCTCAAGCGCCGGCATAGCCTGCCGAAGCCGCTCGCCATGCTGATGGTGCCGATGGCGCTGTCAGGCTGGCTGGCGACGCTGGCTGGCTGGTACACGACCGAGATCGGCCGCCAGCCCTGGCTGGTGACTGGCGTGCTAAAAACCGCCGATGCCGTCGGCCCGGTGGCGGTCAGCCATGTCGCGCTGACGCTCGCCATCTACCTTATCCTCTACGTGCTGTTGCTGATCGCCTATCTCGGCGTGCTGGTGCATCTGGCGCTGAAGGCGGCCAAGGATGGCGACGCCTCGCCGCTGCCGGGTGTTATGAAGGCAGCCATGTCGCAGCCGGCGGCGGGGGAGTAAGAAAATGACCTTCGACTGGCCAACCGCGCTTCCCCTGATCTTCGCCGGCCTGATGGGCCTCGCCATCCTGATCTACGTCATCCTCGACGGCTTCGATCTCGGCATCGGCATCCTGTTCGCCGTGGCGGACGATGCCGAGCAGGATACGATGATCGCGGCGATCGGTCCGTTCTGGGATGCCAACGAGACCTGGCTGGTGCTGGCCGTCGGCCTGCTGCTGGTCGCCTTTCCCCTGGCGCATGGCGTCATCCTGACCGCGCTCTACATTCCGGTCTTCGTGCTGCTGGTCGGGCTAATCCTGCGCGGCGTCGCGTTCGACTTCCGCGCCAAGGTGCCGAGCGGCAAGAAACACCGCTGGAACCGCATTTTCTTCCTGGGTTCGGTCATCGCCTCGCTGGCGCAGGGCTATATGCTGGGCGTCTATGTGCTCGGCCTCGATGTCGGCTTCGGCGGCATGGCGTTCGGCGCGCTGGTGGCGTTCTGCCTGGCCGCGGCCTACGCGGCGATGGGCGCCGCCTGGGTGATCTACAAAACCGAAGGCGAGTTGCAGAAGAAGGCGGTGCGCTGGCTGCGCACCGCACTGGTGCTGACCGCGCTCGGCATGGTGGCGGTATCGCTGGCGACGCCCTTCGCCAGCCCGCGCATTTTCGCCAAATGGTTCGTCTGGCCGGAAATGCTGTATCTCTCGCCGCTGCCGATCCTGTCGGCGTTTTTGTTCCTGTGGCTGTGGCGGCAGACCTTCCATCTGCCGAAGCCCGACGACCGCCATGCGCTGACGCCGTTCCTGACGCTGGCCGCCATCTTCGCACTCGGCTTTGCCGGTCTTGCCTGGTCGTTCTATCCGTTCGTGGTGCCCGACAAGCTGACCATCTGGCAGGCAGCGTCGGCGACCGAAAGCCTGGCCATCATCCTGGCCGGCACGGTCGTCGTGCTGCCGGTCATCATCTTCTATTCCTTCTATGCCTACCGGGTGTTCGGCGGCAAAGCGACGGACCTGACTTACGACTGAGGCGCCGGCTGTCTCTTTGTTTAGACGCAACTCCCAAGGGAAAGCGCAATGCGCTTTTCCCGGGAAAACCGGGTCCCACTTTTCCTGGAATTGCTGGTTTCAGATCAGTCCTGAGTCGCGCGCGGCGGCTGTGGCCTCGCCGCGTGAGACCGCATCCAGCTTGCCCAGCACCGCCGAGACGTGGTGATCGACCGTCTTTGGCGAAATGGCGAGGTGGTCGGCGATACGCTTATTGGACAGGCCGCGCTCGATCAACTGCAGCACTTCCATCTGGCGCTGGGTCAGGCCGGCGCTGTTGGCACGGGTGGTGCGGCGCGGCCCCCGGGCAATGCGAATGACGCCGTTCTGCCGCATGAGTTCACGCACATGGTTTGCGACCGGACGGGCGCCGAGCGCCTCGAGAATCTCCAACGCCTCCCGCTGTGCGGCCTCGTCGCCCTGGGCGAGCGCCAGCGCACGTTCGTAAGGGGCATCGAGTTCCGCCCAGACAATGGCGGCGCCCCGCCAGTCTCCGGCCAGCAGCATCCGGTTGGGCGTGGCCATACCTGTGGTGTCGCCCGGATCGACATCCGGCGCCAGCATCCGCCGCCAACCGGCGAGTTCGGCGAAGACCCCCCGCGTCGGCGACAGGCTCTCGGCAAGGCCGATAAGCCGCAGCGCCTCGTCCCTGTCCGCCTCCCCGAGCCAGGCCTGTTCGGCAATCACCGCCGCATAAGGCGACAGGCGCTGCAGTTCGGCTCCCTTTTCCAGGAATTGCTTCATCTCGGCCAGAAGCGGCTCTGCCGAGGGGTCGCCACGACGGACCCTTAGCCGCGACAGCGCCACCAGGGCCGGATAGCGCACCAGGGCGGTCGCCCGGTCGTTGGCAATCACATCCAGTGCCTCGGCGGCCGCCTCATCCCAGCATCCTTGACGCAGCAACAACTGGGCCCTCACACCACGCATGTAATCGCGCCACGTCGCCAGATCGTTCTCGACGCAATAGTCGATGCCGCGATCAAGGAAGGATCGGGCCCGGCTGTAGCCCAGCTGGTTCATTTCACCACAAGCACAATTGGTGAACGCGCGGGCCGCATGTTCCTGGAAATTCTCTTCAAGCGCGATTTCGAGGCTGCGGCCAAGATGCAGCCGGCTCGAGTCCAGATCCAGCCACTGCTCGGCGGCGCCGACATTGTTGAGCGCATGGCAAACGACTTCCGGCCTGTTCAACCGTTCGGCGAGCTCGATCGCCCTGGCGCCCAGCGACAAGGTCTCGTCCAGCCTTTCGGCCAGCATCGCCAGTTGAGACAGGTTCGAATAGGCCATCGCAAGCTCGGCACTGACTGGCACGGTCTCCAGCAACGCGACCGCCTGGGCGCCGAACATGTCGGCCGCCTCTCGATCGCCCAGGAGATAGGCGAAGCGTGAAAGCCATCTGAGGCTGTCGCCTTCCTTCAACGTATTGCCAAGCGCCTGTCGCAAGGCACGCGCCTGTTCCTGCGCCTTGATGGCCTCGTCTATGCGCGCGATCAAATGGCACTCGAAGGCATAGTGCTCGTAGAGGCCGGCGCGCTCTTCTTCAGGCAAGGCATCGGCCTGGCGCAAGGCCACCTCATAGTAGCCGGCGGCGTCGCGATGGGCGCCGACACGGGAGGCCTCCCGCGCTGCGATCGGCGCGAATTCACGCACCGCCTGCGGATTGTTTGCCTCCACGGCGTGGTGGACCAGGCGCGCCGTCGCAACGGACGCGTTCTCGAGCAGCGCGGTAAGGGCGCGCTGGTTGAACGCTCGTCTGTGGCTTGTCGTCAGCATCGTCTCGATGGCGCGGCGGGCGATCTCGTGGCGGAAGGCGTAGCCGTCGCCCAGATCGTCGAGCAGCCCATTCGAGACGCATTCGGCGAGCTGGCCGGCGGCGGCCACGCCGCACAGGCCCTGCAAGGCCCAGGCGTCGGCGCGCCTTGGAAACACCGACACCGCGTCGAGCATCGAGCGGGCGCCCTCAGACAGGCGTTCGGCGCGCGCCAATACCGCATCGCGCACGCTGGCCGGCAACGCCGTCTCATTTTCGGCGCTCAGCAATTCGGTGACGAAGAAGGCATTGCCGGCGGTCGCCCGGTAAATGGCATCGCCGTCACGGCCGGCGCCGGCGGCGAGCGACAGCACCGCTGCTTCGCTGAGCAGAGGCACGTCGATGCGTGCAATGCTGCCCGACGGGATTTCACCCAGCGCCCGGCGCACGCGCGCCTGTCCCTCGCTGCGGTCGGTGCGCGCCGTCAGAAGCAGCAGGATATGGGAGTTGGCGATGCGGCGGCCGAGAAAGCGGACGAAGTCGAGCGTCGCGTCATCGGCCCAGTGCAGGTCCTCTATCACCAACAGCGTCGCACCCGTCCTTGCCTCGAACACCTCCATCGCATCGGAAAACAGCGGCAGCCGTTGGCCTTGCCGGGCGTCGACCGCCTGCGGCATCGCCCATTGCGCCTCGCGCGCAAGATCGTAGAGAGGCCCGAGCGGGTCGGGTATCGACAGGTCCTCGCATGCGCTGCGGAAGATGCGCGCATCCGGCCCGGCGCGGCTGGTAAAGGCTTCGACCAGCGCCGACTTGCCGGCTCCGGCCTCGCCCGACAATGCCGCGACGCGGCCGCGTCCGCGGCTGGCCTCCGCCAAAAGTTCGTCCAGTTGCGCCAGCTGCGCCTGCCGTTCCAGAAGCATCGTCATCGCTCAAATGGGGTCGGTTTCACCGCTGCGCCGGACATCCGCCACGACTGTCCAAGGCGCTTGCCCGAAAATGTGACCCTCCACACATTCCGGTGCCATTCTCCACATAACGACGCTAATATAGGGAATCTTCCACACAAAATATAGGGAAAGGTGCCGATGTGCGCCCTTTGCGAGCGTGATCAATGTCCGGCCGCGCTCAAATCGAGCGTGAATCAACACAAAAGGGAAATCCAATATGCCTCGCTATGTAGTTGAACGCACATTTCCAAATGGCCTCAGCGTACCGATGAACGATGTCGGCGCCGATGCGCTGGGCGGCGTCATCATGCGCAACGCCGAAAAAGGTGTGACCTGGGTGCAGTCCTTCGTCTCGCCCGACAAGAAGCAGAGCTTCTGCATTTATGATGCGCCGTCGCCCGAGGCGATCCGCAGCACCGCCCAGAAGAACGCGCTGCCGGTCGACAAGATCACGGAGGTGCGGGTCCTTGACCCTTACTTTTACCGTTGATCCCGACAATGACCATCCAACTGCCCTTCGCAGCGGTGGCGGCTTGCCTGACAACGCGCCCAGCGCGGTGTCGGCGGGTGCGAGACCAGTCGGACGAGGCCCGCTACTGGGCCGGATTCTCCGGTGGCTTGCCTCGCTGCTGTTCGCACCATGGCGCAAGAATCGGCGCCGGTTGCCTCCGCAGGACGACTATCTGAGACGCGACATCGGCCTGCCGGAGCTCGAGGAGCTGCCGCAGTACTGGGACTTCACCCGGAACCACTGAGACGCGCAGCCATCCGACGTCGCGGCGGGAGCGGCTGCTCCCGCGCATCAACAACGAGGAGAGAAGATGAACATCCATCTGTGGACGAAACACCTCATCAACCTGTCGATCCTGTCGATCGCGGCCACGGCGGCGAATGCCCATGATACCGGCACGCTGGATGAGAAAGTGCGGGCAGCCAACAGCCGTTTCGAGAATGTGGCGATGGCGACCGCTGATGGCTATGCGCCGATCCCTTGTGCCAGCGGCATCACCGGCGGCGCCATGGGCATCCACTATGTCAACGCGGCCTACCTGAAGGACGATGCCGTCGATCTGGCGAAGCCGGAAGCGGTGATGTACGAGCCGATGGCGGACGGCAAGCTGAAGCTGGTGGCGGTGGAGTACATCACATCGAAAGGCCCGGCCTCGCTCGAGGGACAGCTGTTCAACTTCAACAGCACGCCCAACCGTTACGGCCTGGGCGCCTTCTATGAGCTGCATGTCTGGGCCTGGAAGAAGAACCCCACCGGCACCTTCGCCGACATGAATCCCGATGTGTCGTGCGACGCGATGAAGGCCATGTAACAGGGGCGCGAATCTCCCCCCTCGAGGGGGAGATGTCGCCAAAGGCGACAGAGGGGGTCGCCGCGCGTGAAGCGCTAGCCTCCTTCTGTCGCAAGGGGCCGAGCCCGGTCGGACCGACCCCCTCTGGCCGCTTCGCGGCCATCTCCCCCTCGAGGGGGAGATAACCAAGCCTCAATTGCTCGCCGACAGCACCAGCACCGGCTTGTCGCTGTACAGCGCCGGGAACAGCTGCTTCAGGTTCGCCACCTTGGGCAGGTCGTTGTAGACGATGTAGGGATAGGTCGGGTTCAGCGTCAGAAAGTCCTGGTGGTAGTTCTCAGCCGGGTAGAACGTCTTGCCGGTCTCGATCGTGGTGACGATTGGTGCCGGATAGAGCTTGGCCTTGTCGAGCTGGTCGATGTAGCTCTGCGCGATCTTCTTCTGCGCGTCGTTTTCGGCGAAGATCGTCGAGCGGTACTGGGTGCCGGAGTCCGGACCCTGGTAGTTCAGCTGCGTCGGATTGTGGGCGACCGAGAAATAGACCTGCAGCAGCTGGCCATAGGTGACCTTCGAGGGATCATAGGTGATCTCGACGGATTCGGCATGGCCGGTGCGGCCGGTGCCGACGGTCTCGTAGACGGCGTCATCCTTGGCGCCGCCGGTGTAGCCGGAGACGGCCTGGCTGACGCCCTTGACGTGCTGGAACACGCCCTGCACGCCCCAGAAGCAGCCGCCGGCGAAGATCGCCGTCTCGCTGCTCGAGGCTGCCTTTTCGTCGAGCGCCGGCGGCGGGATGACGACAGCGTCTTCCGCCGAGACGGCGGGAGTCAGCCAGAAAGCGGCGCCGGCTGCAGCAAAGGCCATCGCTGCCAGCGTGCCTCTGACAAAGCCGATTGAACGGTTCTTGGTATTGGTCATGGTTGCACTCCTCATGGCTTCCATTTGGGATCAGTCTACTGGATCAGCTACGATGACGCGATGCGCGAGTTGCGGCGCAGTCTCACATTCGTGCGATGCTCCATAAACTGTCCCCGGCTGGACAGAGACCGCCGGGGACAGAAGGCCAGGGCCAATCTCAATTGGCCGGTGCCGTGGCATCCATTGCCGGCTTCATCGCATCGGTCGCCGGTTTCATGGCATCAGCGGCCGGCTTCATCGCATCCGCCGCTGGCTTCATGGCATCGGTTGCCGGTTTCATGGCATTGGTGGCCATCGGGTCGGCAGGCTTCATCGCGTCGGTCGCGGGCTTCATGGCATCCGCCGGCTTCATGGCATCTGTCGCCGGCTTTATGGCGTCGGTGGTAATCGCATTGGCGGGCTTCATCGCGTCGGTCGTGTCGTTGGCGCGGGCGCCGGCGACGAAAACGGCGGCCGAAAGGGCGAAGGCGAGCGCCGGCAGGGTCAGGTACTTGTTCACGAGAGTCTCCTTGGGTTTTGGCGCGCGGAAGCGGGCCGGGTGATGCGCTGCCGCGTTCCACGGCCCCGCGCGATAAAAGGGATGATCAGTTGGTGGCAGCGGCCAGGATCGGTCCGCCGCCTGGTGATTGCACCAGCACGGCGGTGCTCAAGCCCCCGGACTCGGCGGGCAGCGGATAGGCGGTGGCGTCGCCGGTCCAGCTGCCGAGTTTTGTCAGCGCATGCACGACATTGGCATGCGGCAGTGTGCGGCCGGTGTTTTCGCCACGCGCCACCGGCACCTGCACGACGCCCTTGGTGTAGCGCACCAGCCAGACATCGGCCTTGCCGCCCGGCACAGCGCCGGCGCCGATCGAGACCTTGCCGCCGCCAAGCGACAGCGAGGGGCCGCCGGTCTTGTCCGTCGCCGCGATCAGATGCTGGATTTCGCCGGGCGCGGCGCCGACGACATCGGCGTGGCCGTTGACCACGACTTGCGGCGTGAACGGCCCGTCATGGCCGAGCGGCGGTTCGTAGGACACCTGGCGCTGGGTGAATTCCTGTTTGCCGAACGTGTCCTTCCAGCCGAGATAATCCCAGTAGGTGACGTTGAAGGACAGTGCCAGCACGCCGGGCTGGTCCTTGACCTTGATGAGGTTGGCGTTGGCCGGCGGGCAGGACGAGCAGCCCTGGCTGGTGAACAGCTCGACGACGCTGAGCGGCTGCGCGGCGGCGGCACCGAGCGAGGCGGCGAGCGCCAGCGCGCCCAGGCTGGACAACGCGGCGAATTTTCTGGCTCTCGGCATCGGCTGGCTCCGTGTGGGACGGCGCTCAAATGCGCCGGTCATTCCCCCACTTCGCTGCCGTTTGCCGCTTCGTTACAGCGCTCACCGGTTTGTGATCACGGCGCCTTCTTCCTTCGTCCCCGGGGGGATAAGGGAGAAGCGCCATGGCGCCAGGCCTATGCGCGCTGCCCAAAACGCCACAGTGATGTGTAGTGCATGATCGGCCGCTCAAAAATTGCGCCTTCGGCGACAAATCGCTTTCCTGCATCCAGCATGGGCTGGAAGGTATCGAGCTGCCTGGCGTGCTCGAGCGTGTCCCAGACGCTGGTGTTGATCAGCGACAGTGTCGCCTCGTCGGCGCCGGCGTAGAAGGTGAGCAGCCCTGGCATGGCCTCGATGCCGGGCCGAAGCGCAGCCTCGGCCTCCAGCATCATCTCTCGCAACAGTGCAAACTTCGTGGCATCGCAGCGCAAGATGGACACACGCAGCACGGGCTCTGACATCGGGTTTTCTCCAGGAGCTGACGCACCGCACGCTAGGCCATGCCGACCCAGGCCCACAAGGCGCCTCCTCCTTCTTCCCTTGTGGGAGAAGGTGGATCGCCGCGCAGCGGCGAGACGGATGAGGGGTGTTCCAGCGGAGTGAGACGATGGCGTTCCCTGGAGCACCCCCTCATCCGTCGCCTTCGGCGACACCTTCTCCCACAAGGGGGAGAAGGGAAAACCGCGCCCCTAACGCCAGGGCTGGAGGCTGGCGCTCTACGCGCGGCGACCCCCTCTGTCGCCTTCGGCGACATCTCCCCTCGAGGGGGAGATCGGCAGCGTTCTTACTGCGTCAGCGCCGTGTCCGAGGGCCGCTTGTTGAAGTCGCACTTGCCGGTGACGTTGTAGAAAAAGTCGGCATTCGAGGACGGAGTCGGCACCGTTGTGCCACCGTCTTCCCAGGCTTGATAGCTGGTGACGCCACAAGGCACGATGGAGAAGATGTCGACCTTCGTCCCGGTCGCGGTCTCGGTCAGGGCGTTCGCGTCCACCCCGTTGTAGAGTCGGTTGGAGGTGCTCGCATCGTCCGATTTAAGGTATTGCGGGTTGCCCGATGGCACGTACATCTGCAGAGAGAGGCCACCCATCTGGCTGACATCGATCGACGCGCCGGCGCCGTTGGCTGGATACATGGTGTTGACGCAGGTTGTGGAATATTTTCTGCTACCACTGGTCTGGAGGATCGCATCGGCGGGCAAACCGGTGAAAGTGCTCACGATGGCGGTGGTGCAAACTTGCGACTGGACGAGCGTCTTGATGTCCGCGCCACCATTGTTGGTGATCGTATACACGTTCGTGGTGCCGTACCCCTTCGGATCCCCGAAGCCGTTATAGGTATACTCGATAGACATCAGCGACTTGGCCGACGTCGCTCCAAATTGCGTGCCGTAGAGCGTCATCGTCTTGTTCCACCAGCCCGACACCTTGGTGATCTTGAAGGTCGCATTGACCAGCGCCGGCGGCTTGCTGACCGCCGACACGACGGCAACCGGCACGGTGTCGATCCTGGCGATCTTCATGAAAATGGTCGGCATGGAGAAACTTGCCGAGGCCTGGCCGGTGGCGGCGGCGGTGGTGGTACCAGCCACAAAACTGTTCAGCGTCGCAGTGCCCTGGCCACCATTGGCGTTGAAAGAATCCTGCAGCGCCGCCTGACGCTGCGCCAGCGTCGAGGTGGTGTCCATGGTGGTGATCGACAGCAGCGCGGCATCCAGCGCCTGCTGCTGGTTGGACCGGGTCTGGATCGCGCTGGTATAGTCGACCGAGAAGCCGACCGCGGATATAACCGGCACCAGCATGAGAAAGAACAACGGCATTATCGAGCCGCTGCGCGACTCCATGAACCTGACTGCAATCCCCCGCATTTCCTGCCCTTTCAACGTAACATTTCGCAGAACTAACATACGGGTATAAAATTATGCTCTAACGCATTTGGTTAAAGTTTATTGATTTTCCCGCAATGCGGCAGAAATGGTCGGCAAAGGCCGCCGCTTGCCGCAGCTTTCCGCCCCTGCTAAAGCGCGCGGATGAGCACGCCCCTCGATCACATCCGCAATTTCTCCATTGTCGCCCATATCGACCATGGCAAATCCACGCTTGCCGACCGGCTGATCCAGTCCACAGGCGGGCTGGAGCTGCGCGACATGAAGGAGCAGGTGCTGGACTCGATGGATATCGAGCGCGAGCGCGGCATCACCATCAAGGCGCAGACGGTGCGGCTGAAATACCGCGCCAACAATGGCGAGGACTATATCCTCAACCTGATCGACACGCCGGGACATGTCGACTTCGCCTATGAAGTGTCGCGTTCGCTGGCCGCCTGCGAGGGCTCGCTGCTGGTCGTCGACGCTTCGCAGGGCGTCGAGGCGCAGACGCTGGCCAATGTCTACCAGGCGATCGACAACAATCACGAGATCGTCGTGGTGCTGAACAAGGTCGACCTGCCGGCCGCCGAGCCGGAGCGCATCCGCGAGCAGGTCGAGGAGGTGATCGGCATCGACGCCTCCAACGCCGTGCTGATCTCGGCCAAGACCGGGCTTGGCATTCCAGATGTGCTCGAAGCCATCGTCCACCAATTGCCGCCGCCGCGCGAAGGCGATGCGACTGCACCGTTGAAGGCGATGCTGGTCGACAGCTGGTACGACGCCTATCTCGGCGTCATCGTCCTGGTGCGCATCATCGACGGCGTTTTGAAGAAGGGCCAGACCATCCGCATGATGGGCACCGGCGCCAAGCACCTGGTCGAGCGCACCGGCGTGTTCACGCCGGCCCGCATCAATGTCGACGAACTCGGCCCCGGCGAGTTCGGCTTCTTCACCGGCTCGATCAAGGAAGTGGCCGACACACGCGTCGGCGACACCATCACCGAGGACAAGCGCCAGACGGCAACAGCCCTGCCCGGCTTCAAGCCGGCGCAGCCGGTGGTGTTCTGCGGCCTGTTCCCGGTCGACGCCGCCGATTTCGAGGATCTGCGCGCCGCCGTCGGCAAATTGCGCCTCAACGACGCTTCCTTCTCTTATGAAATGGAAACCAGTGCCGCGCTCGGCTTCGGCTATCGCTGCGGCTTCCTCGGCCTGCTGCATCTCGAAATCATCCAGGAGCGGCTGGAGCGCGAGTTCAACCTCGACCTGATCGCCACCGCGCCATCCGTCGTCTACCGGCTGCAGCTCAATGACGGCACGGAGAAGGAGCTGCACAACCCGGCCGACATGCCCGACGTGGTGAAGATCGCGTCGATAGAGGAGCCGTGGATCCGCGCCACCATCCTGACCCCCGACGACTATCTCGGCGGTATTCTAAAGCTCTGCCAGGACCGGCGCGGCATCCAGGCCGACCTGTCCTATGTCGGCAAGCGCGCCATGCTGACCTACGATCTGCCGCTCAACGAAGTGGTCTTCGATTTCTACGACCGGCTGAAGTCGATCTCCAAGGGCTACGCCTCGTTCGACTATCACCTGACCGACTATCGCGAGGGCGACCTCGTAAAAATGTCGATCCTGGTCAATGAGGAGCCGGTCGACGCGCTGTCGATGCTGGTGCACCGCACGGCGGCGGAAAAGCGCGGCCGGCAGATGGTCGAGAAGCTGAAGGAGCTGATCCCCAACCATCTGTTCAAGATCCCGGTCCAGGCGGCAATCGGCGGCAAGGTCATCGCCCGCGAAACCATCTCGGCGCTGCGCAAGGACGTGACCGCCAAATGCTACGGCGGCGACGTCTCGCGCAAACGCAAGCTGCTGGACAAGCAGAAAGAAGGCAAGAAGCGGATGCGGCAGTTCGGGAAGGTCGATATTCCGCAGGAGGCGTTTATCCAGGCGCTGAAGATGGGGGATTGAGAAGCCGGTTGGCGCGCACAGCGCGCCAAGTCATCGATCCGGTGGATCGATGACAGGCTTCGAAAGCGGGGGAGCTGCCGGAGGCAGCGGGCCCCCCGCCAGCGCGGCGCTGACGGTGCGAGCGAGGTACTTCTTCCAGGTCACAGCGACCCACCTTCGCTGCCGACCTCGGCGCCGCTGCCCGCCGCCGGCTATCCGTTCCTGGTGCTGACTTTTGTTGGATGGATCTGGACGCTGGTGAGGGCTGGGCGGTGAGGGGGCCTCCACCTTCCCCCCCCTTGTGGGGGGAAGGTGGATCGGCGCGCAGCGCCGAGACGGATGAGGGGTGCTCCAGCGGAGTGAGGCGTTGGTGTTTTCTGGTTCGATTTCGTAACTGTTTGACGTTATTGCCAAGCTGGAACCATCCGACCTCGCTTCGCGAGGCCACCGCCCTGGGCGAGTCACGGGCCTCGCCCGCCCTTCGGGCCCCACAAGGGGAGAAGGGAGGACCGCGCTTCACCTGCCCCGAAGAGCGCCCCCGCATTGACATCGCGCCAATACCAGCGCCTTTGGGCCCCGGCCATTGGGGGCTAAGGGGAACTGTCCATGAAAAAGATCTATGAAAAGCCGACGCTGAACAGGCGCGAGAAGCTTTCGGCGGTGACGGCTGTAACCTGCCCGATATCGCAGCCCTGCAAATAACAGGCTCCGCTTCAAGGCCCGCCCTGCCGGGCGGGCCTCCCGGCGCTTAACGGCCGCTTCTTCCAGCCGTTCGCCGCCAGCCGCTCTCCCGCACCACAGCAAGTTTTGTACGAAACCGTACCAAGCATCCCGGCTTGGTTGATCGGGCCCCCATCGCCAGCTACACAAATCGGGCGGCGGACCTTTTATCAGGTCGCCAGTGGCCGGCGCGGGACTCAGGCAATTGTCTTCACCGGCATGCGCGCCGGCCACTTCCCTGCATGCGCCCGGCCATCTCGCCGCGAACAATCCAGTTGACCAGGCCGCTGTCGACATGCGCCCTGCCCGTGCGTTCGCGCAGCAGGGCCTTGCAATGATCAGCCCATTGCGCCTCGGGGATGAGGTGTTCGGCAATGGAGGTCTGGAACGCCCTGCGCAACGCATGGAAAGTGAGTTGCGGCCCGGTGGGGTCTTCCATTGCATTGCTCCCGACAAGGGCGGGAGTACGCTGACACTCTCAAGCACCAGCGCCCATTGAGTGGCCGGCGACAGCGCAACCATGCGCCCTGTGGCGGCGGCGGTCCACCGCCCGGCGTCGCACGCTTTGCGTCGTACATGAAATGTTGGGGTGTGGGAGATGGGGCGCTGGCTCGGCCTTGCCTTCCCCCCTTGTGGGGGAAGGTGGATCGGCGCGACAGCGCCGAGACGGATGAGGGGTGTTCCAGCGGAGTGAGGCGTTGGTGCTTTCTGGTTCGGTCTCGTGACTATTGACGTGGCGTCAAGCTGGAGCACCCCTCATCCGTCTTGCCGCTTCGCGGCAATCCACCGCCCTGGGCGAGTCACGCGCCTCGCCCGCCCTTCGGGCCCCACAAGGGGAGAAGGAAAGACCAACGCAGCGCCAGCGCCCCGGCCCTTCGCAGGCTCAGGGCGTTCGAGGCTCGGAAAGCCAAGCAATTGGCTTTCCGTCCGCTGACGCGGACCGCCTCTCACCCCACAGGGGGAGAAGGCAGAAGCGTCGACGCCTCACCCCTCAATCCAAACCTTCTCAAAGTGCTGCTCGAGCGCCTGGTGCTGCTCGCAGCCTTCCACGCCCTTGCGATAGGTCCGGTACACCGAGCGCCAGTAGGGTTGGATGATGATGCCGCTGTCGCGCAGATTCTTCTCGATGCCGGCCATGATCTCCTTGCGCGCCTTGGCGTCCGGCGTGGCCAGCGCCTTGTCGAGGAGGTCGTCGAACTCCTTGCTGGCGTAGGCGCTTTCGTTCCAGGCGGCGCCCGATTTGTAGGCGAGCGCGAGCACCTGGACGCCGAGCGGGCGGCCCAGCCATTCGGTGCAGGAGAAAGGATATTTGCTCCAATCGTTCCAGAAGGTGGCGGCGGGCAGCACGGTGCGCTTGATCTTGAGGCCGGCCTCGCGCATCTGCGCCGAGATGGCGTCGGCGGTGCTCTTTTGCCATTCGACGTCGACCGAGATCAGCTCATATTCATGGTCCGGTTTGCCGGAGGCGGTGAGCAGTTTCTTCGCCTCGTCCATGTCGCGTTTGGCCGGGCCGATATCGGCATATTCGGGATGCATGGGGCCGACATGGTGGTTGTCGGCGGGTTTGCCGCGGCCATCGAGGCCGAGCTGCAGCACGGCGGCATTGTCGACGGCGAGCTGGGCGGCGCGGCGCAGCTTGACGTCGTCATAAGGCGCGTTGCCGATGTTGAAGCGGGCGACGATGGTGGAGCCGGTGGCGATCTCGGAATTCTTCAGCCCCATCTTGTCGGTCTGCGAGACGGCATCGGAGGCGGTTTCGTGGTCGGTGTCGATCTCGCCGGATTCGAAGGCCGACAGCATGGCGTTGGGGTCGGAGCCGTAGTCGATCCACTGGATGCCATCGAGCCAGAATTCGCCCTTCCACCACGGCTTGTCCTTGCGCTTCACCTCGGCGCCGGTCTCGGCGTCCCATTTCACCAATTCGCAGGGGCCGGTGGTGATGGCGAGCGCCTTCATCGGGGAGCCGTCGCCGTCGTAGGAGCGGTGCATGATCAGCGCGGGGTAGTCGGCCATGCCGGCGATCAGCGAAATGTCGGGTTTGGGCAGGTTGAGCTTGATGGTGAAGTCGTCGACCTTCTCGATGCCGCCATCGACCACCTTCTTGGTGTCGGCATTGACCAGCGCGCCCATGCGTGCGGCGACCGAATTGCCGGCGACGCCGGCCTCGCACCAGCGGGCGAGGTTGTGGACGACATCGTCGGCGTTGAAGGCGTCGCCATTCGACCAGGAAATGCCGTTGCGCACGTGAAGTGTGAGCGTCTTGGCGTCGTCGCTCATCTCCCATTTTTCCAACAGCCAGGGCTCGAAGGAAAAATCGGTGTTCCAGCGCACCAGATATTCGTTGCAGTGGCGGGCGACGTTGGACATTTCGACGCCGTCGAAGGTGCGCGGGTCCTTGAAGCCCTTGACGTTCATGGCGACGCGCAAGGTGCCGCCCTTCTTGGGCGCGGCGGCACGGGCAGGCGTCGCGGTCAGACCGCCAAGGGCAAGCGCGCCGGCGGCGCTGACGCCGAGGCCGGCCATGAGGGCAAAATATTCGCGGCGGTTGATGCCGCCCTTCTTGAAATCGTCGGCGACGGGCTTGGCTTGCGGGTGCAGTTTGCGGTCGGTCAGCATGAATTTCATCGTCGTTCCCTTATCGTTGGGCGCCCCGACTGGTCGCGTACGCGGGGGCGGCTGCGACCGCCGGGACGCCTTTGCCTGAGGCGGCGATGATAGGGTGAGGTGACGTTGGGAAGTGTTCTGGAATCCGCAGAGCTTGTGCGGTGTTCCGCAACGTCGTCATCGACGGGCGGAGCAAGGGGCGGCAGCGGCGGCGCCGAGACCCGAGGATGACGAAGTCGAGGGGTGGCCCCTAACAAAAAACCCGGCGCGAGGCCGGGTTTTTCAGAAACGCGAAGGAGAAGCCTCAGCTGACCTTGACCTGCGACGCGGCCTGGTCTTCGGCGATCTTCTGCTGGAACATCTGCGCGAAGTCGATCGGGTCGAGCATTAGCGGCGGGAAGCCGCCATTGCGGGTGGCTTCGGCGATGATCTGGCGGGCGAAGGGGAACAAAAGGCGCGGGCATTCGATGAACAGGATCGGCAGCATGTGCTCCTGCGGGAAGCCCGAAATGGCGAAGACGCCGCCATAGACCAGCTCGACGTTGAACAGCACTTCCTGGTCGAAGGAGGCCTTGGCGTTCAGCGTCAGATTGACGTCGAACTGCTTGTCGGAGAGAGGGTTGGCGTTGACATTGACGTTGATGGCGATGCCGGGGGCCTTGTCGCGGCCGCGCAGCGAGTTCGGCGCGCCGGGGCTTTCGAAGGACAGATCCTTCACATACTGGGCGAGCACGTTGAGCGACGGCTGCGCCGCCGTGTTGCCGTTTCCGTTGGCCGCGCCGGCTGGCGCGTCATCATTGCTGGCCATGAGCCTCAAATCCTTTTCCCCTGGGCAGCGTTGCTGACCGAATTGAAATCGGGCGTTGGCTAGCATGGCCAACAGGACAAGACAAGGTTTGCCGCCTTGCGACGGCAGGTGACCCAGACTGTGTCGAGATTCAGGTCAGGCCGAGTCGAAAATGGTGGTTTCCGAGAACCGGAGCGGAGCGTACTTGAAGTACGTGAGCACCGGAAGCGCAGGAAGCCGCCATTTGCAGACCGGCATCACCTGAAAATCGATACAGTCTCAATCGTCCTTCAGACGCCGCCAGGGCGAGTTGTGGTCGGGTCCGCGCTTGAAATCATCCTCGCGCGAATAGTCGCCGTCTTCGAGGTCGATGACCTTGTCGCGCTGGCGGCCGCGAAAACCGCCGGCCGAGAAATCGGTGGCGACGACGATGCGGCCCTTGAACCGGCGCCAGGCGAGGTCGCGCACCGGCGGCAGGAACAGCAGCAGGCCGATAATGTCGGTGATGAAGCCGGGGATGATCAGCAGGATCGCGGCGACCACGATCATGGCGCCGTGGGCAAGATGGCGGCTGGGATCATGGCCGGCGTCCATCTCGGCGCGCACCCGCGCCATGACGCCGAAACCCTGGTGCCTGAGCAAAAGCACGCCGGCAATGCTCGAAGCCAGCACCAGGCCGACCGTCGCCAGCGCGCCGACCTCACGGCCGACGATGACGAAACCGGCGATTTCCAGCAGCGGCAGGGCGAGAAGAAAAAAGGGAAGCAGCGAAATACGCAAGTCTTGGCAACCTTTTCCTTGGGCAACCTTTTCGGTCGTTTTGGTCGTTTCGATTGTTTTGGCCCGTCGGCGGCCAATCGCCGCTGGCACTGTGGCTGTTAGATAGGTATGCCTGCCTTTGATTTGAATGATTGCACCTTGCGTTCTATATGCTTTGAATGTTGAACGCTATGCGACCGCGGCCTGTTGGCTGGATGGTCCGGCCTCCAGGCAGGGATTGATTGGCGGAAGATATGGGATTCTTCGACTTCGGCACGATTTTCTTCCTGATCGCGGCGGTGGTGATCTTCTTCCAGCTGCGCAACGTGCTGGGCCGTCGGACCGGTAGCGAGCGGCCGCCTTTCGATCCCTACACGGCGGCGCGCACCGACAAGGACGCCACGCAGAAGCCCGAGAATGTCGTTTCGCTGCCGCGCAAGCGTCTGCCCGGTGAGCCGGCGCCGGCCGACGCCTATACGGCGATCGACGCTTTCGCCAAGCCGGACACCGATCTCAACAAGGGGCTGCGCGCAATCAAGGACAATGATCCGTCCTTCGATCCCAAGGGTTTCATCGACGGCGCCAAGATGGCCTATGAGATGATCGTCATGGCCTATGCCGACGGCGACCGCAAAACGCTGAAGAACCTGTTGTCGCGCGAGGTTTTCGACGGTTTTGTCGCAGCGATCGGCGAACGCGAGGCCAAGGCGGAAAAGATCCAGTCCTCCTTCGTCGGCATCGACAAGGCCGACATCGTCTCGGCCGAGATGAAGGGCGGCGAGGCGCATGTGACGCTGCGCATCATCAGCGAGCTGATTTCGGCGACGCGCGACAAGGCTGGCGCCGTCATCGACGGCGATCCGGAAACCGTGGCCGAGGTCAAGGATGTCTGGACCTTCGCCCGCGACACGCGCTCGCGCGATCCGAACTGGAAGCTCGTCGCCACCGAAGAAGAAGACTGAGCCCAGACAGAGCGGGGCTCCGGTGTCGCTATCGCCTCTCTTTACGGCAAAGTCTTTCGATGATCTCCCCGGCTGGGGCGACGACGACCATCTGCCGGCCTTCGACGCTTTTCGCCGCTCCGCCTTCCATGTGCCGGTAAAGCCCTATCGCAGCGGCGCGCTCGGCGTCGATTTCGGCGCCTTTGCCGAGGCGTATGCGCAGGCGCGCAGTGCACCGCCCACGAACCGGGCGGAGGCGCGAGCTTTCTTCGAGCGCCATTTCGTGCCCATGCTGGTCCGCGCCGAAACCGGCGCCGGGCTCGTCACCGGCTTCTACGAGCCGCAGGTCGAGGCGTCGCCGGTGCGCACGGACCGGTTTGCCGTGCCGCTCATGTCGCGTCCCGCCGATCTCGTCGATGTCGACGACGCCAACCGGCCGCAGGGGATGGATTCTTATCTTGCCTTCGCACGCAGGCTTACGGATGGATTGGCTGAATATCCGGACCGTGGCGCCATCGAGCGCGGCGCGCTTGAAGGCCAAGGGCTGGAGATCGCCTGGCTGGCCGACAAGGTCGACGCCTTCTTCATCCATGTGCAAGGGGCGGCGCGGCTCTCCATGACAGACGGCCGGCTTCGCCGCGTCACCTACGCCGCCAAGTCCGGCCAGCGTTTTACCGGGCCGGGCAAGGTGCTGAGCGAACTGGGCGAAATCCCGCTCGCCGAAGTGACGATGCAGTCGATCCGCGCCTGGTTCAAGGCGCATCCGGACCGGGTCGACGAGATCCTGTGGCAGAACCGCTCCTACATCTTCTTCCGCGAAGCTCAAGTGGAGGACGCGGCGCTCGGTCCGATCGCCGCCGCCAAGGTGCCGCTGACGCCGGGCCGCTCGGTCGCCGTCGACCGGCTGCTGCACACATTCGGCACGCCTTTCCATATCGACGCGCCGACGCTGACCGCTTTCGACAAAAACCCATTCCGGCGGCTGATGATCGCGCAGGACACCGGCTCGGCCATCACCGGGCCGGCGCGCGGTGATCTCTTCGCCGGCTCGGGCGATGCCGCCGGCGAGATCGCCGGCGTGGTGCGCAATGCGGCGGATTTTTACGCGCTGGTGCCGCGCGCGCTGGCCGGGGGCGCCAGATGAGCAAGCGCCCGGACAGGCTGAGCGAAGACGACCGGGTGCTGTGGAACCTGGTGGCGCGCACGGCCAAGCCGCTCAAGGGCAGGATTTCGGTCGATATTCCCGACCTGGCCATCGAGGCCAAGCGGACGGCGCCGCAGACGGCCCAGCCCGCCGCCAATGCGCCGGGCGCGGTGAAGCCGAAGGTCCAGCATGTCACGCACCGGCTCGATGATCCGACGCTGGACAAATTGTCGAAAGGCCGGCTGCCGATCGAGGGCCGCGTCGACCTGCACGGGATGACGCAGGACGAGGCCTATTCGCTGCTGTTCTCCTTTTTGCACCGCGCGCATGCCGGCGGCATCCGCTATGTGCTGGTCATCACCGGCAAAGGGTCGTCCTCCGGCGGCGACGGCGTCTTGCGGCGCGCCGTGCCGGCCTGGCTGTCGACGCCGGCGTTCCGGCCGCTGGTTTCCAGCCACGACCATGCCGCCCGCAATCATGGCGGCTCGGGCGCGCTCTATATCAGGCTGCGGCGGGTGCGCGCATGAGCGCTGGCGCCGGGAGGCCGGGCGCATGACGCCGTTCGGCGAGAGGCTGCGGGCGCTGCGCGCCGAGCGCGGCGTCAGCCAGAAGGACATGGCGGCGGCGATCGGTGTCAGCGCCGCCTATCTCTCAGCGCTCGAGCATGGCAGGCGCGGCGCGCCGACCTGGACGCTAATCCAGAAGATCATCGGCTATTTCAACGTCATCTGGGACGATGCCGAGGAACTGGCGCGCTTGGCCGAGGCCTCGCATCCACGCGTAAAACTCGATACGTCGGGCCTCAGCCCCGCCGCCACCGAACTCGCCAATCTTCTGGCCGAGAACATCGAGAAGCTGGACGAAGCGGAACTGCGCCGCATCACCGCCTCGATCCGCGCGGCACTTGGCCGGCTGAAGTAACTGGTTTTGCCGGATTGCGACGGCCGAGTGTCCACTCCAAGGGAGTGGCCGCGCCGCTGGCGTTGTTTTACGACGTTGATGAATTGGCGAAAGCGACGATGGCGGCGTCTTTCGCCCGTCACTATACGGGGAGACATGCCCGGCAGGGCAATGAGGGGCGGCGCCAACCTCCGCCGTTGCTGAAGAGGACGTCGGCGGGACCGCGAACGCGTCCCTATTCCACCGACCCGACCAGAACCTGCTGGCCGCCGCGGATCGAGACCCAGCGGCCGGTATTGTCGATCGCCTGCCGCTTGAGGAAGCGGTAGCCGGTCTGGTCCCAGGCCTTGACCTTGTCGGTCAGATTGTCGAGCACGTAGTCGCCCCTGTCGGTGCGCACCGTCAGCACGGAATGGCCTTCACCGTCGGGCTTGCGCACTACGGTGATGAGAAGATCGGCTAGCGAGATGCCCATGTGGGACAGCCGGCGGCGCTTTTCCAGCACGTAGTCCTCGCAATCGCCGACGCCCTTGTCGGGATAGGCCCAGACCTCGTCCTTGCCGTAGATGTCCATGTCGCTCATCGGCTTGACGGCGGCGTTGACCCTGGCGGTAACGCCGGCGAGCTTGCTCATCAGCCCATTGGTCATCCTGGCCGGTGCCAGATTGCTCGGACGGATCGAGCATTCGCCGGGGTGCAGCTGGCAGAAATCATAATGGCCGATCGGCTGCGAGGTCAGCCCCCCGGTCGCCATCGCTCCGGCTGCCATTGCCGGTGTCATCCAGCCTGCCGTGGCTGCCAGACCGGCCGCAGCCGTGCACAAGCGCAGCCTTCTCGCCATTGTTGAGGAATTCATTGTCCCCGCTCACCCTGTTGTTAACGAAACGTTAAGGGCGACTGACAGTCCGTGTCAATTACGACGACGGCCTGATTTGCAGCATGGTTACCCGCGGGAGGAAGGGCGTCTAATGTGCAACAGGATCGGCCTGACGGCCGATTTTGTCGCGGAATTGCTTATCGCTTGGCGCTGCGGACCAGCCTCGGCTTCACCGCGACGCGGTTCTGGCGGCCGTAGCTGGTGATGAAGTCGACGATGCGCGGCACGATCTCGGAGCGGAAGCGCGAGCCGTTGAAGACGCCGTAATGGCCGACCGCCGGCTGCATGTAGTGGGCCTTCTTTTCGGCCGGAATGTTGACGCAGAGGTCCTGCGCGGCCTTGGTCTGGCCGAGGCCCGATATATCGTCGTTCTCGCCCTCGACGGTGAACAGAGCGACGTTGCGAATAACGGACGGATCGATGCGGGTGCCGCGATGCATCATCTCGCCCTTCGGCAAGGCCTGACGAACAAAGACGGTGTCGACGGTCTGCAGGTAGAACTCCGCCGTCAGGTCCATGACCGCCAGATATTCGTCATAGAAGTCGCGGTGCTTCTCGGCATTGTCGCCATCATGCTTCACAAGGTGCATGAAGAAGTCCTTGTGGGCGGCGATGTGGCGGTCGAGATTCATGCTCATGAAGCCGGACAGCTGCAGGAAGCCGGGATAGACCTCGCGGCCGAAGGCCGGCTCCGGCCAGGGCGCGCGCATGATGACGTTGCCGCGGAACCAGTCGATGCCCTTTTCCTCGGCCAAAAGGTTGACTGCGGTCGGGTTGCGGCGGGTGTCGATCGGGCCGCCCATCAGGGTCATCGTCGAAGGCACGAAGGGGTCGCCCTTGGCCTCCATCAGCGCCACCGCCGCCAGAACCGGCACGGAAGGCTGGCACACCGCCATCACATGGGTGTCGGGTCCGAGCGCGTGGAACATGTCGATGATGTAGTCGATATAGTCGTCGAGATCGAAGCTGCCGTCGGCCAGCGGCACCATGCGGGCGTCGACCCAGTCGGTGATGTGGACATCGGCATAGGGCAGCATGGCGTCCACCGTGCCGCGCAGCAGCGTGGCATAGTGGCCCGACATCGGCGCCACGATCAGAAGCTTCGGATCCGGCTTGCGGCCAGCAGCCACCGCGCGCTCGAAGCGGACGAGATTGCAGAACGGCTTCGACCAGACGGTTTTCTCGGTGACCGCGACGCTCTTCCAGTCGACGACCGTCTTGTCGAGGCCGAAGGTGGGCTTGCCGTAGCGGCGCGTGGTGCGTTCGAACAGCTCGGCGCCCGCCGCGATCGAACGGCCCCAGGGCGTGTGCGAAAACGGATTGAGCGGGTTGGAGTAGAACATCCGCACCGCGTCGGCGTAAAGGCGCGCGGGCTGCAAGGCAGCGTGGTTCATTTCGTAGAGCTGGTAGAACATAAAGAACCCCGCTGCTGCCTCGACCGAAGGGACGACGAGCAGCGCCGAGCCTTAAATGTCTCGCGGCGAAGTTAACAACTAATTGCTGCGACGCAATACGTCACGTTGCGTGACCAATGGTTCTTTCGTCCAAAGGCTTGCAAATCCGCCTGGAATGGCCGAGCCGGCTCAATGTGCAGTGCCGAAATGTGTAGGAAATGTGTCCGGCCCTGATGCCGGACACAAGAGTAGGACTAGACGCGCGCGACGCAGACGGCGGTCTGGCCGGAGCTGATGAAGCCAAGCTGGCCTGCGGCACCCTTCGACAGGTCGAGCATGCGACCCCTGATGAACGGGCCACGATCATTGATGCGCACGATGACGCTTTTGCCATTGTGCTGGTTGGTGACCCGCAATTTGGTGCCGAACGGCAGAGTGCGATGGGCGGCGGTCATCGCCGAAGGGTTCATGCGCTCGCCCGATGCGGTCTTCGAGTGCAGCGCGTACCAGGAGGCGCGGCCACACTGGCCGGCGGCAGCGGTTGCCGAGGTAGCAGAAGCGCCGACCATAAGGCCAGCAGCGATCGTTACCGCGACAAGCGCGGTCTGGTTTAGGTTCTTCATCTTTAGGGGGTGGCTCCGTTTTTGACAGACCCCAGCCGTTAGGTGGCGAATAAGGCAGGAAATGCGGCAAGCATCTGTCCGTTCCGTGGCGAGATCACACGTTTGGAGTCAGCGGGTAACAGTCTGTCAGGGATTTTCCACGATATCTGATCAATTCTCGATGATCTTCGGGTCGATATTCGAGATCGCTTTGACAAGATATCGGGTTAATATCCAAGTAGAATCCGGCGAGATTGGGCCTCTTCCTTTGGCTCTTTCATCACGCTCACGGCGCCATGGGCGATCGACTTGAAAAGAGAGATCCGTCAATGAGACTGACCAAAAATCTGCTGGCCTTGATTGTGCTGGCCATCGGCGCGCTGTGGTCGCTGCAAGGCATCGGCGTCGTCGGCGGCAGCTTCATGACCGGCCAGTCGCAATGGCTCTACATCGGCCTCGTCGCCATGCTGGTCGGCCTGGCCGGGCTGGTGTGGGCGAACCGGTAGGCTTCGCTAAAAGGTCGACCCCCATTCCGTCGACCTTCGCTCGACACCTCTCCCCCGATCGACGGGGGAGAGGAAAGGCGCGAACTTATGCCGGCTGGCTCCCTTCCTCTTCCTCCGGAGGGGGGAGAGGTAGCGCTGCGAAGCAGCGACGGAGTGGGGGAAGCCGCTCGTCAATCGCGCTGTCGCAAGACAGCCACAACCCGGCGAGCAAGAAAACCGTCACCCATGCTACCGGTCGATTCTGTTACCTATCTATCCGGTTCGGACAAGGCCGGCCTTTGGCGTCTGGATGGCGTTCTGGGCGGATCGCGGGCCGCCGCCGGTGGTGACGGGCATCCGCGTGCTCGGCCTCGCCAATCCGGATTTCCTGATCGAGATCGAGGGCCAGGCGGCGGTTGAGGCATAATCTCCCCTCTTGAGGGGGAGATGTCGCCAAAGCCGACAGAGGGGGGTCGCCGCGCGTGAAGCGCTAACCTCCTTCTGCAGCAGATAGGCCGAGCCCGGTCGAACCGACCCCCTCTGCCTGCCGGCCATCTCCCCCCACGTGGGGGGAGATTAAGCACCTGTGGAATTTCATTCCTCGTCTGGCCGTCTGATTGGCACGTTCTATCTTCTTTCCCGCGACAAACGGCTGGAAAAGAGGCTACGCTGCCGCTCCGCCCCCGAGCTGGTCGCTTGATCAGGGAGCTTCGATATGAGCGAGCACGGAAAGGCTGCGCCAGGCAGCACCCCCTCGGATGGTCCATTATCCCGCCTGCGGCCACCTTATGCCTCGGTTCTCGACCTGATCGGCCAGACGCCGGTGGTCGAGCTGACCAAGTTCGACACCGGCAAATGCCGGCTGTTCATCAAGCTCGAAAGCCAGAACCCCGGCGGCTCCATCAAGGATCGCATCGCGCTGTCGATGATCGCCGCCGCCGAAAAGCAGGGCAAGCTCAAGCGCGGCGGCACGATCGTCGAGGCGACCGCGGGCAATACCGGCCTTGGCCTTGCCCAGGTCGGCATTCCCAAGGGCTACCGCATCGTGCTGGTCGTGCCCGACAAGATGTCGCGTGAAAAGATCCAGCATCTGCGCGCGCTGGGCGCGGAAGTGCGCATGACCCGTTCCGATGTCGGCAAGGGGCATGCCGAATATTATCAGGACATGGCCGAGAAGATCGCGGCCGAAGTGCCGGGCGCCTTCTACGCCAACCAGTTCGCCAATCCGGCCAATCCGCTGGCGCATGAAACGACCACCGGCCCGGAGATCTTTTCGCAGCTCGATGGCGATGTCGACGCGGTGGTGGTCGGCGTCGGCTCGGGCGGCACGCTGACCGGACTTGGCCGCTATTTTTCGAAAGTGTCGCCGAAGACTGAGATGGTGCTGGCGGATCCGGTCGGCTCGGTGCTGGCGCCACTGATCAAGACCGGCAAGATGGAAGAGGCCGGCAGCTGGACGGTGGAAGGCATCGGCGAGGATTTCGTGCCGCCCAATGCCGACCTGTCGCTGGTCAAGAAGGCCTATTCCATCACCGACAAGCAAAGCATGCTGGCGGTGCGTGACCTGCTGTCGCGCGAAGGCATCCTGGCCGGCTCGTCGTCGGGCACGCTGTTGTCGGCCGCCTTGCGCTATTGCCGCGAGCAGACAGTGCCCAAGCGCGTCGTAACCTTCGTCTGCGACAGCGGCAACAAGTATCTGTCAAAAGTGTTCGACGATTTCTGGCTGGCCGAACAGGGCCTGGCCGAGCAGGAACATCATGGCGATCTGCGCGACCTGGTGATGCGCTCGCATCGCACCGGTGACACGGTCTCCGTCGGGCCGGACGAAAGCCTGCTCAACGCCTATGGCCGCATGCGCCGCTCCGATGTGTCGCAGCTGCCGGTGCTCGACAATGGCAAGCTGGTCGGCATCGTCGACGAAAGCGACATCCTGGCCAAGGTCGAGGGTCCGCATGACGGGCGCTGGGAACGCTTCAACGGCCCGGTGCGCACGGCGATGACCTCCAATCTGCACACGCTGCAAGCCAGCCAGACGCTGGATGCGCTGCTGCCGGTGTTCGACCGCAACGAGGTCGCCATCATCTTCGACGGCGACGAGTTCGTCGGCCTGATAACCCGCATCGACCTGATCAACCATCTGAGGCGCGCACGATGACCAAACATACCCCGCCGGCCGGCAAGAACCGCCTGGCCTTTTCGACGCGCACCATCCATGGCGGCCAGAGCCACGACCCGCTGACCGGTGCGGTGATGGTGCCGATCTACGCCACCTCGACCTATGGCCAGCAGTCGCCCGGCGTGCACAAAGGGTTTGAATATGCTCGCAGCCAGAACCCGACGCGCTTCGCCTTCGAGCGTGCCGTGGCCGATCTCGAAAGCGGCACCGCAGCCTTCGCCTTCGCCTCCGGCCTGGCGGCGATTTCGACGGTGCTGGAACTGCTCGACAGCGGCGCGCATATCGTCGCCACCGACGATATCTATGGAGGCTCGTTCCGGCTGATGGAGCGGGTGCGCAAGCGCTCGGCCAATCTGCAGGTCTCCTTCGTCGATTTCACCGACCTTGCGGCGGTCGAGGCCGCGATCCGACCGGAGACGAAACTGCTCTGGGTCGAGACGCCCACCAACCCGCTGCTGCGCATCGTCGACCTCGAAGGCGTCGCGGCTCTGGCCAAACGCAAGGGCATCCTGTCGGTCGCCGACAACACGTTCTGCAGCCCCTATATCCAGCGGCCGCTGGAGCTCGGCATCGACATCGTCGTCCATTCGACGACAAAGTATCTCAACGGCCATTCCGACATGGTCGGCGGCGTCGCCGTGGTCGGCGACAACAAGGAGCTCGCCGCTCAGCTGAAATTCCTGCAGAACGCCATCGGCGCCATATCGGGCCCGTTCGACAGTTTTCTCGCCTTGCGCGGCCTGAAGACGCTGGCGCTCAGGATGGAGCGGCATTCGGACAACGGCCTGAAAATCGCGCAGTGGCTGGAGGCCCGCAAGGATGTGCGCCGGGTGATCTATCCCGGCCTCGCCAGTCATCCGCAGCACGCCATCGCCGTGCAGCAGATGCATGCTTTCGGCGGCATGATATCAGCCGTGCTCGACCGCGACCTTGCCGGGACAAAGCGCTTCCTCGAACGCACGCAATTGTTCACGCTGGCCGAAAGCCTCGGCGGCGTAGAGAGCCTGATCGAACACCCGGCGCTGATGACGCATGGGTCCATTCCCGCCGAGAAGCGGGCGGAGATCGGGATATCGGATTCGCTGGTGCGGCTGTCGGCGGGCATCGAGGATGGCGATGATTTGATCGCTGATCTGGAGCAGGCGTTGGGGGGCTGAGCGGCGGAGTCGAGCCAATCTCCCAAGCCAGCGCCGCCCCTCACCTGCCTGCCGGCATCCTCTCCCCGTAGACGGGGCGAGGGAAGCTGTTGTCGCCGGCTTCGCCAATCGCCGGCGGCAGACGGTTAGCCTTTTCGCCCCGTTTACGGGGAGAAATGCCCGGCAGGGCAATGAGGGGCGGCGCCGACGTCAATGATGATGGACCAGTCATCGCCCAGGTTGACCTCGCGCGCCATTCGCCCGAAATGTAACGCCCATGGCCACGCGCGAACCCCCGAAACCCATCGAACCCCTGACCTTCGCGGTGCTGGTTTTCCCCGGCTTTCCGATGATGGCGTTCAGCTCGGTCATCGAGCCGTTGCGTGCCGCCAACATCCTGGCGAAGCGGCAGTGCTATCGCTGGATCATCGTCGGTGGCACGAAAGGGGCGGTCGAGGCCTCGAACGGCGTCGTCATCCAGCCGGGTTTTTACGCGGAGGATGCGCCCAAGGTTGATCGCATCGTCGTCTGCTCGGGCGGCGATGCCGATCACCTCGTTGCCGAGGATGCGGCAAGCTGGATCCGCCGCAGCCTGCGCAATGGCGCGCATATCGGCGCGGTGGCGGACGCGGCGTTTTTCCTGGCGCGGGCCGGCCTGCTCGACGGCCATGCCTGCACCTTGCACTGGACCAGCCAGGCCGCCTTCACCGAGGCCTTTCCTGCAATCGAGCTACGGCGTGACCTCTATGTCATCGATCGCAAGCGTTTCACCTCGGCCGGCGGCGTCGGCAGCCTCGACATGATGCTGGAGATCATCACCCGGGATTATGGCGCCGAGCTTGCCGCCGGCGTCGCCGAATGGTTCGTGCACAGCCAGTTGCGCTCCAGCGTCGACCGCAAGCTGATGCCGCTCAGGCTGCGCACCGGCGTGCAGAACGAGCTGGTGCTGTCGGCCATCGCCATCATGGAGGACGCGGTCGAGGAGCGGCTCGGCATGGCCGAGCTGACTGCGCGCCTTGGCGTCTCCTCCGACAAGCTCGAACGCTCCTTCCGCTCCGAACTCGACATCTCGCCCAATGGCTACTACCGGCGGCTCAGGCTGAAGCGCGCCGCCGATCTGCTGGCGCATTCGACGCTTGCCGTGCGCGACGTGGCGCTGGCCTGTGGCTTTGCCTCGATGTCGAGCTTTGCCCGGGCTTTTCGTGAGGAGCATGGGCACCCGCCGAAGCAGGCGAGGCGGCATTAGGATCAGCTGTTTGCCCCGACGGCTGAGATCCGTGGAAAGCGGACTTTAGTGGCGGACGAACAGGCTCTTGTCGTCGTCAGTCGCCCAGCGGCCCTTTTTGCCATGGCTTCGGAGCTCGAACACGGCAATCAAGTCACCGGCAATGAAAAGACCTACCGCCTCGCCACCACTGTTCCACTGCACAAAGACTGGCGCATCAGCAGGCATGGTGGTGACGGTGTGCGCGCTGAAGGCTTCGACGATTTGGCTACCTTCGTCTCGAGCAAGGTCGAGCAGGTAAAAATACGCAGTTTCATCGTCGCGCTCGAAGGCAGCGGCGTATCGGCCCGCAGCATCAACAGCGCTTTCATAAACGTCAATCATGCCCTCTCCTCGCATCACCGTCGTGGCACTGGCCTGCGGCTCTGCCTCGATGTCCAGCTTTGCGCGGGCTTTTCGCGAGGAGCATGGGCATCCGCCGAAACTGGCAAGGAGGCATTAAGACCAGAAGCTCAACCCGCTGGTTGCCGCTAGCGACAGGATGAGCGGCTAGTAGCCGTTCACACGCTAGCTTGCAGGCGAGACATTGCAGCCCACAGAGCGTCGAACTCGATTTTGGTGATCTCTCGGCTTTGCAAGCCATCCCGGTCAGTCTCTCCCACAGGCGGCAGTACCCCTTCTGGCAAGCAATCGCCGTCGAGACCGCCGGGGTATGCGAGGATCACGCGACCATCGTTGTAGATGTGCATTGCCCGACAGCCAATATTTTCGGCATCGCATTCAAAGTAGTAAACGACAGGAAGGTCCAGGTTGGTCCCACCGGACGAAGGAACGTCCGAGAACCAACGAACGGGGGACCGAAGTCTGGCAGGTAATATGTCACGCCAAGTCGGTTCTGGTAGCTGTTCATCATGGGTGCCCGCGATTGCTACCTGCTTTCTAACACGTGGTGACGGTCGTCCGCCAAGGGTCGAAGTCGGTCGTTCGGGATGATGAGGTTTGATCTAGGTGCGGCGGTATCCCGCACAACACACGCGGTTTTCCGCACAATGCTTCCACGCCTCCTGCGCCATGGTCAGGCCTCGCAACCCACCCAAGGCCAGGCACCCATGAGCATCGTCGTATTCGACCCCGACAGCACCGAGGACGTCGACTTCAAGGACCGCATGCGCCACCCGGCGGCGGCCGATCCGGCTGGCGGCATGTGGCTGTCGGACACCGAGCCGTCCTTCATCGATGCCGACGCCTTGCGCAAAGGCCGGCTGGCCAAGCTGCGGGCCTGGATGCGTGACGCCGGCTATGGCGGCGTCGTCTTGTTCGATCCCTACAACCAGCGCTACGCCACCGGCTCGCGCAACATGTTCGGTTATTTCCTGCGCAACTCGACCCGCTACTTCTTTATTCCGACCGACGGGCCGATCGTGCTGTTCGAATATCCGCAGAGCTACCATGTCTCGATGGTTCTCGACACGATCGACGAGGCTCGGCCGTCCAAGCTGGTCTGGTCGTCGGTCTCCGGACGCGACGACGAGACCGCCGGCCCGTTCGCCGACGAGATCACCGAGCTTTTGAAGAAGCATGGCGGCGGCTCGATGAAGCTCGGGCTCGACCGCTGCAGCCATCTGCAGGCGCTGGCTTTGGAAAAGCGCGGCTGCGAGGTGCGGGATTGCCAGGGCGAGATCCTGGCCGTGCGCGCGGTGAAGACGCCCGAGGAGGTGAAATGCCTGCAAGTGTCGATGGCGGGCGCCGAAGCCGCCGTCTACGCGGTGCGCGAGGCGATCAAGCCCGGCGTCTCCGAAAACGATTTGTTCGCCATCATGTATGGCGAGGTGATCCGCCAGGGCGGCGAGTTCATCGAGACGCGTCTGCTGACATCAGGCCAGCGCACCAATCCGTGGTTCAACGAGGCCAGCGGCCGCAAGATCCGGCCCGGCGAATTGCTGGCGCTCGATACCGATACGATTGGCTGCTACGGCTATTATTCTGATTTCTCCCGCACCTTCCGCTGCGGGCCGGGCAGACCGACGCCCTATCAGAAGTCGCTCTACCGCATGGCTCATGACCAGGTTCAGCACAATATTTCGATCGTCAAACCCGGCATGGCGTTTCGCGAGATTGGCGAGAAAGCGTGGAAGATTCCGGACCGCTTCGTCGACCAGCGCTACACCTCGATCATGCATGGCGTCGGCATGCATGGCGAGACACCGTTCATCGCGCATGCCATGGATTACGAGACCTATGGCCGCGACGGTCATATCGTGCCAGGCATGGTGGTGAGCGTGGAAAGCTATATCGGCGAGAAGGGCGGCCGCGAGGGCGTCAAGCTGGAGGACGAGATCCTGATCACCGAGACGGGTACGGAGCTGCTGTCGCGCTTTCCGTATGAGGATGAGTTTCTGGCGTGAAGGCTCCCATCACCATCAAACGCGGCACGGTGGCCGCTGTCTTCATCGACCTGCAGGAAGAGCACCGGCAGGACCCGCGCTATCTGGTCGAGGGTTATGGCGACATCCTGGCCAACGTCCAGCGCCTGCAGGCGGCGGCGAGGCAGAACCATGTGGCGCTCCAGCACTGGGCCTATATCGTTGATCTCGACAAGCAGGACCGGCCCTTCCATCCGCTCGATGCCGACGGCAAGTCGGCTTTTTCCGACAAGGGCGATCCGCTGACCGAAATCTGCCATGAGGTGGCACCGGCGGACGGCGAGGCGCTGCTGATCAAGGCCGAGGCGAGCGCTTTTCGCAGCGGACCGGCGGCTGATCAGCTCAAGGCCTCCGGCGTTGAATGGCTTGTCGTCGCCGGCGTATGGACCGAGGCCTGCATCGACGCCACCGTGAAAGACGCGGTGGCCAAAGGCTTTCGCGTGCTGCTGGTCAAGGATGCCTGCGGCAGCGGCAGTGCAGCGATGCACCAGACCGGCATCCTCAACCTCGCCAACCGGCTCTATGGCGGCGCCGTCACCGACACGGATGGCGCCTGCCGGCTGCTGGCCGGCGAGAAGGTTGCCGTCTGGCAGGTCGAGGGCTCGGTGCCGCTGCGCTTCAGCTTCGACAATGCCGCCAAGCTTTATGCCGAGCTTTGACGTGTCTCTACCAACAGGACTGACATGACCGGCCGCGGCAAATATGAAACACGGCTCGATCCGGCGCTGTGGGCCTATATCGACAGCGTCAACGCCTGGTATCCGCCCGAGATCATCGGCCTGCCGATCGACAAGCAGCGCGCAGTCTATGACCGGATGTGCCGGGCCTTCCACCGGGGTCGCCCGGCAGGGGTCAAGGCCAGTGACGGCTTAATCGCCGCCTCGGGCCACGGCATCCCGATCCGCCACTACCAGCGCGCCAGCAAGGCCGCGCGGGCGATGGTGCTGTACTTCCATGGCGGCGGTTTTATCCTGGGCGGGCTCGACAGCCATGATGACATCTGCGCCGAGCTCTGCGCCGGCACCGGCTTCGATGTGCTGTCGGTCGACTACCGGCTGGCGCCGGAGCATCTTCATTCCGCCGCCTTCGAGGATGCGATGTCCGCCTTTGAGTGGGCGGCAGCGGCGTCAGACCTACCGCTGCTGCTGTGCGGCGAGAGCGCCGGCGGCAATCTCGCAGCGGCAGTGGCGCAGGCGACGCGGAGGAACGCCCGCGCCGCGATCGGCCAGGTGCTGATCTATCCCGGGCTCGGCGGCGACGAGAGCGCGGGCTCCTATGTCGAGCATGCGAATGCGCCGCTGCTGTCGGTCGGCGACATCGCCTTCTACCGTGATGTCCGCTCGGCCAAGCGGCAATTGCCTGATGATCCGACATTTTCGCCACTGCGCGACAGCGACTTTTCCGGCCTGCCGCCAACGGTGATCATCACAGCCGAATGTGACCCGTTGTCGTCGGACGGCGAGACCTATCGCGACCGCATCGTTGCGGCCGGCGGCAAGGCGTGGTGGCATGAGGAGCCCCGTCTCGTGCACAGTTTTCTGCGCGCTCGCACGACGGTGCCGGCCGCTGCGGAAGCATTCACGCACATCGTCGCGGCAGTCGCCGCGCTGGGGTGGGGTGAGTGGCCGTATCTATGAGGAAGAACCGGCTTTCAGCCACAGCGCCTTTTCGCCAAGCGTGGCGACCATGGCGGCATGCGCCGCGCGCTCCGCTTCGGTCAGGCGCGGCAGCAACGGCCTTGGGCGTTGGGCGACGATGATTTCGATGTGCCTGACATTTTCACCCTGCGCCGGCGCCGTGGCGCTGTCGAGGATGAGCGCCGCCTGCTTGCCGCCGATCAGCTCGATATAGACCTCGGCCAGCAGTTCGGAATCGAGCAGCGCGCCGTGCTTGGTGCGCTTCGTGTTGTCGATGCCGTAGCGCCGGCACAGCGCGTCGAGCGAATTGGGGCCCATCGGGTGCTTGCGTCGCGCCAGCGCCAGCGTATCGACGACAAGGCCGGGATCGACGACGGGATGGCCGAGCCGGCCGAATTCGACATTGAGGAAGCCGATGTCGAAGGTGGCGTTGTGCGCGACCAGCTTGGCGCCGTCGGTGAAGGTCAGCCACTCCTGCGCGATGTCGGCAAAGGTCGGCTTGCCCGCGAGATCCGCCGCGCTGATGCCGTGCACCGCCTGCGCCTCGGCGTGGATCGCGCGGCCTTGCGGGTTGATGTAGTGGTGGAAGGTCCTGCCGGTCGGGAAACGATTGACCAGCTCGACGCCGCCCAGCTCGATCACGCGGTCGTCGCGCGAATCAAGGCCGGTGGTTTCGGTATCGAAGATGATCTCGCGCATCGAATCAGGTGCTCCTGGGGGCAGAATCACGAGACCGGAACAAAATGGCAATGGGCAATGCTGACACGGTGGCGTCAGTAACCGGCTTCGCCGGACTTATCCCCGGAGTTCGGCAATGATTGAAGCGACGGCAGCACGCGCGGCATCCAGCCCCTGGCCGGTGTCGATGACGAAATCCGCCAGCCTGCGCTTCTCGGCATCCGGCACCTGCTTGGCCAGGATCGCCGCCAGCTTTTCCTCGGTCATGCCAGGCCGTGCCAGCACGCGCTGGCGCTGGACTTCGGCGGGCGCGGTGACGACGACGACCTTGTCGACGCGGCCACGGCCGCCGGTTTCGAACAGCAGTGGAATGTCGAGCACGGCGATCGATTCGGCCGCGTTACGATGCCTGGCCAGAAAGGCATCGGCATCGGCGCGGACCAGCGGATGAATGATGGCTTCCAGCCGCTTCAGCGCGGCGGCATCGCCGAGCACGCGTGCACCAAGTTTGGCGCGGTCGACCACGCCCGCAACAGTGGTGCCGGGAAAGGCGGCTTCAACCAAAGGCGCCGCCACGCCGGAATAGAGGCGATGCACGGTCTCGTCAGAATCGTGGACCGGCACGCCGGCCTCGGCGAACATTTTTGCCGTCGTCGACTTGCCCATGCCGATCGAGCCGGTGAGGCCGAGCACGATCATGATTTGGGCGCCAGATCGGCCACGATGATCGCGCGGAGCTCAGCCGTCACCTGCGGCCTGACGCCGAACCAGTGTTCGAAGCCGGGCACGGCCTGGTTGAGCAGCATGCCAAGACCGTCGACCGTCTTCAGCCCCTTGGCGCGCGCGGCGGCGAGCAACGGGGTTTCGAGCGGCACATAGACAAGGTCGGTGACGATGGCGTGGTTCGGCAGCAAAGCCGGATCGGCGGAAAGGCCCTCATTGCCGACCATGCCGAGTGCGGTGGTGTTGATCAGCAGTCCGGCGTCAGCCAGCAGCTCATTGGTTGCCGCCGTGCCGTGCGCCGAGACGCCGGCGCCGAAACGATCGTTCAATTCCTGCGCCCGGGCGAGCGTGCGGTTGACGATGCGGATGTCTGCGACACCGCGGCGCTTCAGCGCCTGGATGACGGCGCGGGACGCGCCGCCAGCGCCGAGCACAACCGCAGGCCCGGTGCTCGCCCAGCCCGGCGCGTAATCATCGAGGTTGGCGGCAAAGCCATGGCCATCGGTGTTGCCGCCCCAAAGGACACCGTCCTCGAACCACAGCGTGTTGACGGCGCCGATTTCTTCCGCGGCCTGGTCGCGGCGTTCGGCCAGCGCGAAGGCGGCTTCCTTGTGCGGAATGGTGACATTGCCGCCGCGATAGCCGGCCGCCTGCAATGTCGCGATGAATTCAGCAAAATCCTGCGGCGCCACGTCGATGGCCTCGTAGCTGCCGTCGATGCCGTGTTTGGTCAGCCAATAGCCATGGATCTTCGGCGAGCGCGAATGCTTGATCGGGTGGCCGGTGACGAACGCTTTTTTCGACGCCTCAGCCATCGATCGCTCCCAGCGTGCGCAGTCCCGCCAGCAGCGGCAAAAGCGGCAGGCCGACAATGGTGAAATGATCGCCTTCGATCTTCTCGAAAAGCTGGATGCCTTCGCCTTCGATCTGGTAGGCGCCGACGCTGGCCAGCACCTTGGCGCCGACACGGGCCAGATGGCGGCCGATAAAGCCGGGCTCCAGCTTGCGCATGGTCATCGAGGCTATGCCGACATGGCGCCACAGCACCTGGCCGTCGCGGACAAGGACCGCGGCACTGTTGAGCTGATGGGTCTTGCCCGACAGCGCCAGCAGATGGCGCCGTGCGCCTTCCATGTCGGCCGGCTTGTGGAACACTTCATCGCCGAGCGACAGCGTCTGGTCGCAGCCGAGCACCAGTGCGCCGGGTCGGCGCTCGCTCACTTCCGTGGCCTTGGCTTCGGCCAGCACCAAAGCGACATCCTCGGGGGAAACGCCGCTGTTTTGCAAAGGCGCCTCGAGCGCGCGTTCGTCGACATCGGCGGGCACCGCTTCGACGTCGATGCCAGCATTGACGAGCATCGTCTTGCGGAACGGACTGCCTGAGGCGAGGATGATTTTTTCGGTCATGGTTGTTTACCAGGGTTGGCGCTCCGCCCTAGCGCGTCTTCCCCCGCAGGGCAACGATGGCCGCGGCCGTTTCCTCGATCGAGCGGCGGCTGACGTCGATCATCGGCCAGCCATGGCGCGTGCAGATCTGGCGGGCGTAGGCGAGCTCCTCGGTGATGGCCGCGCGGTCGACATAGTCGCCAGCCTCATAGGAACTGCTGTTGCCGAGGATGCGGTTTTGGCGGACATGCGAGATGCGCTCGGCGGTGGCGATCAGGCCGACAATCAGCGGCTTCGAGGCGGTGACCAGGCTTTCGGGCACCGGCACACCGAGGACGATCGGGATATTGGCGGTCTTGATGCCTCTGTTGGCGAGATAGATGCTGGTCGGCGTCTTCGATGTCCGCGAAATGCCGATCAGCACGACATCGGCATCGTCCATGTTGAGCGGCAGCTGGCCGTCATCATGTTCCATGGTGAAGTTGAGAGCATCGATGCGGCGGAAATATTCGGCGTCGAGAACATGCTGGGCGCCGACGCGGCGGCCGGCCGGGGTGCCGAGATAGGACTGGAAGACGGTGAGCACTGGCTCCAGCACCGACACACAGGGCAGGCCCATTGTGGCGCAGCGCTCGTCGATGCCGCGCGCGAGCTTCTGGTCGACGACGGTATAGAGGATGATGCCCGGCTCCTCCTCGATGTCCTCGAACACCTTGGCCACCTGCTTTTCGGTGCGGATGAGCGGGTAGATGTGCTCGATGGCGCGCGCATCCTTGTATTGCGCGGATGCTGCCCGGCCGGCAGCGAGCAGCGTTTCGCCGGTCGCGTCGGAAATCAGGTGCAGGTGAAAGAAGCTCTGGGGTTTGTTCACAGGGTACACCTGGGGCTGTGGGCTTGTGTGGATAAACCGGGACAGAAAGAGAGGCCGGTCGGAGGCGACTGTATCAGATGGCAGTTTGTCCACAATTCGCTGTGCTGTCAGTCTCGTCGGGCGGCTGGGGACAAGTCTGGGGACCAGTTTTCTTGCGCCTCGGCCGTCCACAGGCCCGGCTTTTCCCGCCGCATGCTAAGGCTTTGACTCCAGTGGCGGATTTCGAACCATCCCCAGAACCCTACATCCGGGAGAGCGAAGCGCGCGACAATATGCTGGCTGGTGTTTTTCGGGGCAAAGCGGGACAGGTGACAACCACCACAACCAACAGACTCTTAGAATCAGAAGAAACTTAGATATAAGAATCTTTAAGATTATAGAGAGGCTGGGAGAGGCGAGCTCGATGCCCAAAAGCCGGATCATGCTGGACGTCCTCAAGGGCGAGGCTCATTTTCCGCCTCCGCTCTGGATGATGCGCCAGGCCGGGCGTTATCTGCCGGAGTATCGGGACACGCGCAGACGCGCCGGTTCGTTCCTCGACCTTTGCTACGATCCCAACCTTGCCGTCGAAGTGACAATGCAGCCGATCGAGCGCTTCGGCTTCGACGCCTCGATCCTGTTCTCGGACATCCTTGTCGTTCCGCATGCGCTTGGCCGTGACGTGCGCTTCGAAGAGGGAAGAGGGCCGCTTTTGACGCCGATTACCGTGGCCGAGATCGCGGCTCTGGAGAGCGATGTGTTTCACGTGAATCTCGAACCGGTCTACGAGACGGTTCGCCGGCTGCGGGCAAAACTGCCTGACGAGACCACGCTGATCGGCTTCTGCGGCGCACCATGGACGGTGGCGACCTACATGATCGCCGGGCATGGAACGCCCGACCAGGCGCCGGCACGGCTGTTCGCCTATCGCGAGCCGGAGGCGTTTCAACATCTGCTGAAAGTGCTCGCCGATCACTCGGCTGCCTATCTGATCCGGCAGATCGAAGCTGGCGCCGATGTGGTGCAAATCTTCGATTCCTGGTCCGGCGTGCTCGACGATGCGTCGTTCGACCAGTTCTGCGTTTGGCCGGTGGCCGAGATCGTCAGGCAGGTTCGCGCCGTCTATCCCGATGTTCCGATCATCGGCTTTCCCAAGGGCGCCGGCGCCCGCTACCGGACCTATCGCCAGAAGACCGGTGTGACGGGGCTGGGGATCGACTGGACGGTGCCGCTGGCGGCAGCGAAGGACTTGCAGCGCTCAGGTGCCGTCCAGGGCAATCTCGATCCCTTGCGCCTCGTGGCTGGCGGCAAGGCCCTGTCCGATGGCGTCGAGACAATCCTGAAAGCGCTTGGTGATGGACCGCTGATCTTCAACCTCGGCCATGGCATCACGCCGGAGACGCCGATCGCCCATGTCGAGGCGATGGTGAAACAGGTTCGGAGCGCGACACGCTGATGGCTCGGTCAGATAATACGAAAGACGCTGGCAACACGAACAGCACGGGCCAGGCGATGATGCGCATGACTATCGGGATCGGTGTCCTGATTGTGCTGACGGTACTTCTGTTTTTTTTCGGGCCGGAAAGTTTCTATCCCTGGGCAAAGGCGATCCATATCCTTGCCGTCATTTCGTGGATGGCCGGCATGCTCTATCTGCCGCGGCTGTTCGTCTATCATGTCGATGCCGAGAAAGGCTCGGTGCAGTCCGAGACCTTCAAGGTGATGGAGCGGCGCCTGCTACGGGGCATCATCAATCCGGCTATGATCGTGACCTGGGTATTCGGCCTGTGGCTCGCCTGGAAAGTTTTCGGATTCCAGGGCGGATGGCTGCACGCCAAGATCGGTCTGGTGCTTTTGTTGTCCGGCGTTCATGGCTATTTGGCCGGCGCGGTGCGGAAATTTGCCGAGGACCGCAATGAAAAGCCGGCAAGGCACTGGCGGATCGTCAACGAGATCCCCACATTGCTGATGATCGCAATCGTGATCCTGGTTGTTGTCAAGCCGTTCTAGCGCTTCCAAAGTCCCGCAAAACGCGGCTTGCTCTTTCACCCGACCGACGATAAAAGACGGGTCTTCCTTCCCGTCATGCGCCGCCCCTCATTGCTTTCGGCCGCGCCCGGCATTTGTCGCATCCCGTCGATATCTTCCCAAAGCCTGCCCAGACTCCATCTATTCAAGGTCCGTTTATGCAAGAAATGAAACTCGCCGAGTTCAAGAACAAGAAACCGCCAGAGCTGATCGCTTATGCCGAATCGCTCGAGGTCGAGAATGCCAGCGTCATGCGCAAGCAGGAGCTGATGTTCGCGATCCTGAAGAAGCTGGCCGCCCAGGACGTCGAGATCATCGGCGACGGCGTGGTCGAAGTGCTTCAGGACGGGTTTGGCTTCCTCCGCTCGGCCAATGCCAACTATCTGCCAGGTCCCGACGACATCTACATTTCGCCGTCGCAGATCCGGCGCTTTTCGCTGAAGACCGGCGATACGGTCGAAGGACCGATCCGCAGCCCGAAAGAGGGCGAGCGCTATTTCGCGCTGCTCAAGGTCAACACGATCAATTTCGACGATCCCGAAAAGATCCGTCACAAGATCCACTTCGACAATCTGACGCCGCTCTACCCGACCTCGCGGCTCAAGATGGAAATGGAGGTTCCAGCCTCCAAGGACATCTCGGCCCGCGTCATCGATCTGGTGGCGCCGCTCGGCAAGGGCCAACGCGCGCTGATCGTCGCGCAGCCGCGCACGGGTAAAACCGTTCTGCTGCAGAACATCGCCCACTCCATCACCACCAACCATCCGGAATGCTATCTGATCGTGCTTCTGATCGACGAGCGGCCGGAAGAAGTGACCGACATGCAGCGCTCGGTGAAGGGCGAGGTTGTCTCCTCGACCTTCGACGAACCAGCGGTGCGCCACGTCCAGGTCGCCGAAATGGTCATCGAGAAGGCCAAGCGCCTGGTCGAACATGGCCGCGACGTCGTCATCCTGCTCGATTCGATCACCCGCCTCGGCCGCGCCTACAACACCGTGGTGCCGTCATCCGGCAAGGTGCTGACCGGCGGTGTCGACGCCAACGCGCTGCAGCGGCCGAAGCGCTTCTTCGGTGCCGCCCGCAACATCGAGGAAGGCGGCTCGCTGACCATCATCGCCACCGCGCTGATCGACACCGGCAGCCGCATGGACGAAGTCATCTTCGAAGAGTTCAAGGGTACGGGTAACTCGGAAATCGTGCTCGACCGCAAGGTTGCCGACAAGCGCATCTATCCGGCCATGGACATATTGAAGTCCGGCACCCGCAAGGAAGATCTGCTGGTTCCGCGCTCGGACCTGCAGAAGATCTTCGTGCTGCGCCGCATCCTGGCACCGATGGGAACCACCGACGCGATCGAGTTCCTGATCGACAAGCTGAAGCAGACCAAGACCAATGGCGATTTCTTCGACTCGATGAACACGTAAGGATCTGTCCGGAGTTTTCCGACCTGCGAATTGAAACCCCGTTCCGGGAAACCGGGATGGGGTTTTTCATTGCCAGGGGTTAGGTCTGCATTGCCATGGCGGTAAGTCGCCCAGGTCGGCGCCGCCCCTCATTGCCCTGCCGGGCATTTCTCCCCGTAAACGGGGAGAAAGAGGCCAGCGGCAGCGCCGGCGCCTTCCTCTGCAGCGCTGACAGTTGGCGAAGGCAGCGACGACAGCGTCCCTCGCCCCGTTTATGGGGAGAGGATGCCGGCAGGCAGGTGATGGGCAGCGCTAACGTTTGATATGTGAGGTAAGGGGCCGCCGGCGTAGTCCGCCGGCTCTTCTAGCTTCGTCGCAGCAACCGCTCGAACTCCCCTGCATCCGTCACCACTGGCAAACACACCTGCCCGGTACAAAGCCAGGCGCCTACCTTGTCGGTCGGCGGTAGAATCCCCCCAGGCAGTAAGGGTCGATTCGTTTCCGAACCAATTGCGAGAACAATGTCGACGCGGCGCGGGTCAGGGCATCGATTCGTAACCGGAACGAGCTTTGGCTCGTCCACACTGTCGACGACGACCAGCTTCAGCGGCTCGATGGCAAGCGCGCAGGCGTTGATGATGCCGGCCTGGCCATAGGCCTGGTGCGCCGCGCGGCCGGCCGCATGCTCGGCAACCGTCCAGGCTTTTTCCCCGAGGTCGAGATCGCCGGTGACGGAAGCGAGCCGTACCAGCGCTGCGATGATCTGGCTGGTGGCCGACGAAATGGCCTCGTCGACATCGCCTCGGATGCGGATCGGGACATCGGTGCTGTCCGAAGCCGTGAGATAATAGCCCGTGCCCGCGGCGTCGGCGTGCCAATGGTCCAGCTGTTCAATGAACTGCTTTGCCTGGTCGATATAGTTCCAATCGCCCGATGCTTCGAACAGCGAGATCGCCGCATTGGTCATGGCGGCATAGTCGATCGACAGAGCGGGAAACAGCTTTCTTGGGCCGAGCATGGAATGCGGCAAACGGTGGTCGCGGCTGGCGGAGCTGATATGGGCAAATGCCCCGGCCGCGGCCTCGATCCAGTCGGGCCGCCCCAGCGAGCGGCCGGCCTCGGCGAGTGCTGCAATCATCAGACCGTTCCAGTCGGTCAGGGTCTTGGCATCGAGGCCAGGCCTGACCCGCCCTTCCCGGGCAGCGAGAAGCCTGGCTTTTAGCGGGATCAGCCGATCGCGATCGGCCACGCCTTGGGCTTGTTGGGAACGGGTCTGGTGGACAACGGGCTTGCCCTCCCAGCCATGCGGGCTGGAGAGCGTGAAGTATTTGAAAAATAATGCAGAATCGTCACCGAGGACGGCCTCGATCTCGTCCTTGCTCCAAGTGTAGAAAAGCCCTTCCTCGCCATCGCTGTCGGCGTCGAGGCTGGCGGCGAAGGCACCGCCGTCGACGCGCATTTCACGCAGCAGCCAGTCGACGGTCTCTTCGATTCGTACCCGGAACAAATCATTACCGCTCGCCGAGAAGGCCCAGGTGCAGAAGCGGATCAGCTCCGCATTGTCGTAGAGCATCTTCTCGAAATGCGGCACCAGCCATTCGGCATCGGTCGAGTAGCGGCTGAGCCCGCCGCCAATATGGTCATAGATGCCACCGCTCAGCATCTGTTCGAGGCTGATGAGCACGTCGTCGCGGTGGGAAGCGTTGCCGTCGCGCAGCCAGGACAGCCAGAGCGTGAGCATGAACGGCGCGTTGGGGAATTTCGGGGCGCCGCGCAGGCCGCCAAGGTCGCGGTCGATCATGCCGTCGATGCGGCCGGCGAGGTCGGAGAGCCTGCCGCGATCAAGGCTTTCCTTGGCATGCGTACCGGAAAGACGCGCCTCGACATGCGAGGTCAGGCCGTCGGCGCTTTGATGCAGGCTGGCGCGCTTTTCCCGCCACGCCTTGTCGACGGCTTCCATGACCTGGATGAAGCCCGGGCGGCCGTAGCGCGCCTCACGTGGAAAATAGGTGCCGCCCCAGAAAGGCTTGCCGTCCGGCCTCAGGAACATGGTCAGCGGCCAGCCGCCTTGCTCGCCCATCGAGGACAGGGCGGCCATGTAGATCTGATCGATGTCCGGGCGCTCCTCGCGGTCGACCTTGATATTGACGAACAGACGGTTCATGACGGCGGCGACGCCGTCATTCTCGAAGCTTTCATGCGCCATGACATGGCACCAGTGGCAGGCGGCATAGCCGATAGAGAGCAGGATCGGGCGATCGAGCGTCTTTGCTTCGTCGAGGGAAGCCGGCGACCAGGCCCGCCAATGGACGGGATTGCCGCTGTGCTGCTGCAGATAGGGGCTGGCTTCGTCGGCAAGCAGATTTTGCGCGGGCAGCGTCACGATGAGCACACTCGGGTTGGTTTGAAGGCGCGAAGCTAGGGCGGTTCAACAGAGCGGGCAAATGATTTCAGGCGATTCGATCGTTGCGCTGTCGAGCGGCCGGCTTCCGGCGGGCGTTGCCGTGCTGCGTATCTCCGGCCCACAGACTCGATTCGTGGTCGAAACGATCGCCGGCGGCATGGTTAGGGAGCGCGCGGCGGTTCTGCGCAAGTTGCGGGCGCCGGATGGAACCATGCTGGACAGCGGTCTTGTCATCTTCTTCCCTGGCCCAGCCAGCTTCACCGGGGAGGATGTCGCTGAATTCCATGTCCATGGCGGACGCGCTGTGGTGGCCAGGATGCTGGAGGTGATCGCCGGATTTGACGGCGTCAGGCACGCAGAATCCGGCGAATTCACGCGCCGCGCCTTTCTCCATTGCAAATTCGACCTGGTCGAGACTGAGGCACTGGCGGACCTAATCAACGCGGAGACCGAGGCACAACGTCGCTTCGCCATTCGGAATGCCGAAGGCGTCCAGAGCGATCTTTATATGAGCTGGCGGCGCCGGCTGATCCATGCGCGGGCGATGATCGAGGCAGAAATCGACTTTGCTGACGAGGACGATGTGCCCGGGTCCGTTTCGGATACGGTTTGGTCCGATGTGAGGGCGATGATCGGCGAGATCGATCGCCACATCGCCGGATTTCACGCGGCCGAAATCATCCGCGATGGGTTCGAGGTGGTCATTCTTGGCGCGCCGAATGCCGGCAAATCGAGTCTGTTCAACGCCCTGGCGAGGCGGGATGCAGCTATTGTAACGGATGAACCGGGCACGACTCGTGACCTGCTCGAGGTGACGCTGGATCTCGGCGGGCTGCGCGTCAGGCTGACGGACACAGCTGGATTGCGCGAGGCGCCGGGTAAGGTCGAGGCGATCGGCATCGAAAAGGCGCGGGCCAAGGCCAATCGTGCCGATCTTTTGCTGCTGCTGGAAGACGTTCTTTCCCCACGGGAAACCGGTCCAGTCCCAGCGGCAGGGCCTCTTTTGCGCGTCGGCACGAAGCTCGACATGCTGGATGAACAGGCCGCCCGGGATGCGTCCAGCCGATATGACCTCGTCATTTCAGTTCTGGACGGGACTGGTGTGGAAGCGCTGTTGGCTGAGATCGGCCGGCGCGCGGCGGATGCGGCGGGCGACGTCGGTGACGTGCTGCCGTCACGCCTCCGGCATGTGGAATTGCTCGCCGAGGCGAATCGCCATTTGCTTCGGGCCATCGATGGCCACGCCGTCGGCCAGGAGTTGCGGGCCGAGGAGTTGCGGCAGGCGGCTGACCGCTTGGGCCGAATCGTCGGTGCGATCGATGTCGAGGACATGCTGGACGTGATCTTCGGGCAGTTCTGCATCGGGAAATGACTCACGTGAAACAATGGCTTGGTCGAATATGAGCTTGGTTTTTTGCGGTGGTGAAGTATTTGCGGGAACGCCCGAAGTTGGGACGCCTCCGGGCTGTGACTCACGTGAAACAAGTAGAACGGCCATGATTCACGTGAAACACGGCGCTGCGCCCTGCCTCTGCCTTGCGGGGAGGTTGGACCGCAGGTCCGGATGGGTTCTGCGCGACGCCCACCCGCTGCCGCTGTGCAGTGGCCCTTCGGGTAACGTAATGTCTTGTTTCACGTGAAACTTGCAGCGAAGGTTTCTTGACAGCTTGGCCGCGCGGGGACATGTGTCCCTTCAATCGTTGAGTCCAGGAAAATTGAAATGACCGATCACTATGATGTGGTTGTGGTGGGTGGCGGCCATGCGGGTTGCGAGGCGGCCAGCGCAGCCGCGCGCGCCGGGGCCAGGACTGCACTGGTGACGCTGCGCTTCGACACGATTGGCGTGATGTCGTGCAATCCGGCGATTGGCGGCCTGGGCAAGGGCCATCTGGTCCGCGAGATCGACGCCATGGACGGTTTGATGGGCCGGGTGGCGGATGCCGCCGGCATCCAGTTTCGCCTGCTCAACCGCCGCAAGGGCCCGGCTGTGCGCGGACCGCGCACCCAGGCCGACCGGAAGCTCTATCGCCTGGCGATGCAGGAAGCGATTCGGCACCAGAACGATCTCGATGTGGTCGAGGGCGAAGTCCTGGACTTCGAGATCGTCGAGGGGCGAATCGCCGCCGTCCTGCTGGCGGATGGCCGTCGGCTCGGCTGCGGCGCCGTGGTTTTGACGACCGGAACCTTCCTGCGCGGGCTCATTCATATCGGCGAAAGGAAGATCGTCGCTGGACGCATGAACGAGCAGGCGAGCCTTGGCCTGTCGGCAACGATGGACCGTGCGGGCTTCAAGCTCGGCCGGCTGAAGACCGGCACGCCGCCGCGGCTGGATGGAAAAACCATCGACTGGGCGTCGCTGGAAAGCCAGGCAGCGGATGAGGATCCGGTGCCGTTCTCGCTGATGACGGACCGCATCGAAACGCCGCAGATCGAGTGCGGCATCACCCGCACGACGTCAGCCACGCATGAGCTGATCCGCGCCAATCTCGGCCGCTCGGCCATGTATTCCGGCTCGATCGAAGGCGTCGGGCCGCGCTATTGCCCGTCGATCGAGGACAAGATCGTCAAGTTCGGCGACCGCGACGGCCACCAGATATTTCTCGAGCCGGAAGGGCTCGACGATGACACGGTCTATCCCAACGGGATTTCGACCTCGCTGCCCGCAGATGTGCAGTTGGACATCCTGAAAACCATCCCGGGGCTGGAGCGCGCGATCATGCTGCAGCCCGGCTATGCCATCGAGTACGATCACGTCGATCCGCGCGAATTGCATCAGACGCTGGAGACCAGGCGCGTCGGAGGCCTGTTCCTCGCCGGGCAGATCAACGGCACGACCGGTTATGAGGAAGCCGCCGGCCAGGGCCTGCTCGCTGGCCTCAACGCGGCGCGGCGCGCGGCGGGCGGCGAACAGATCGTGCTCAGCCGCACCGAGGCCTATATTGGCGTGATGGTTGATGACCTCACCAGTCGCGGCATCAGCGAACCCTACCGTATGTTCACCTCGCGGGCCGAGTTCAGGCTGTCGCTGCGCGCCGACAATGCCGATGAAAGGCTGACGCCGGTGGCGGAGAGGCTCGGGATCGCTTCTGCGAAACGGATGCAACGCTACGGCGATGTCATGCAAAGGCTCGACGCAGCGCGGGACCTGGCGAAGGCGGTGGCGATGACCCCCAATGAAGCGGCGCGGCATGGGCTGGAGATCAATAGGGATGGCGTGCGCCGGTCCGGCTATGAGCTGCTGGCCTATCCCGATGTCGACGTCGCCTGGCTGGCCAGGGTCGAGCCGAAATTTGCTGCAATCGATGCCAAGACCGCCGAGCGGCTCGAAACGGAAGCGAAATATTCTGTCTACCTCGATCGTCAGAAGACGGATGTGGCGCAGATCCGCCATGAAGAGGGCCGGTTGATCCCAGAGACCGTCGATTTCGGCGGCGTGCCCGGACTGTCCAATGAATTGAGGCAGAAGATGCAGGCGCGGCGGCCGCGTTCGGTTGCGGACGCGCAGCGCATGGAAGGCATGACTCCGGCAGCGCTGGCGATCATTGTCGCGCATGTCCGGTACCATGAGAGTGCGCAGAGACCCCAAGGTTCGCAAAGAGACGTTGCGTGAGTTCTTTGTCGCTAGAGAGCCTAAAGGTCGCAGCCGGCCCGGTTTCACGTGAAACATTTGATCGTCTGGTGGCGTTCGAAGAGATGTTCCAGAAATGGAATCGCAGCATCAACCTCGTGGCGCAGTCGACCGCGGCCGATGTCTGGCAGCGCCACATATTGGACAGCGCGCAGCTTGCGCGCATAGAGCCCAATGCCACGCGTTGGGTCGACATCGGATCGGGTGGGGGATTTCCGGGCCTGGTCATGGCCTTTCTGCTCGCCGAGCGTCCGGGAGCCAGCATTGATCTGGTCGAAAGCAACCGCAAAAAGGCGTCGTTCCTGCAGACTGTCATCGGCCAGTTCAGCCTGCCGGCGCGGGTCGTGGCGCGCCGCATCGAGGACAGCCATGCGCTTGTTTCGACGCCACAAATCGTCACGGCGCGGGCCCTTGCGTCGCTTTCGGTCTTGCTCGATCTGACGGCGCCCTGGCTGACGTCCGGCGCGCGCGGGCTGTTCCACAAAGGCCGGGATTATCGCGCCGAAGTGCAAGAAAGCATTAACCGATGGGCCTTCGATCTGGTAGAACATCCCAGTGTGACCGACCCTCATGGCGTCATCCTCGAACTGTCCGATATCAGGCCTGTCTGAGCTTCGATTTGTCGGGTAATTGGCGACCCAAAAATGAACTTCTGGCATAGATCCATGATGAAAAACGGCCCGCGAATCATCACCGTAGCCAACCAGAAGGGCGGTGTCGGCAAGACGACCACCGCCATCAATCTAGCCACCGCGCTCGCCGCAATCGGCGAAAAGGTGCTGATCGTCGATCTCGACCCGCAAGGCAACGCCAGCACCGGTCTCGGCATCGATCGCAAGGACCGCACGGTCTCATCCTACGATGTGCTGACGGGCGAGCTGGACCTGGAAGCCGCGGCCATTCCGACCGCCGTGCCCGGTCTGTCGATCGTGCCGTCGACGCTCGATCTGCTCGGCATCGAAATGGAGATCGCCTCGGCGCCCGACCGCGTGCTCAAGCTGCGCAATGCGCTGCGCGCCGCGAGCGCGCGCGGGGCGCCCTTCAATTATGTGCTGATCGATTGCCCGCCTTCGCTGAACCTTTTGACTTTGAATTCAATGGCCGCTGCGGATTCTGTTCTTGTGCCGCTGCAATGCGAGTTCTTCGCGCTCGAAGGCCTCAGCCAATTGCTGGAAACCGTCGAGCAGGTGCGCCGCTCTATCAATCCGGACCTCATTATCCAGGGCATCGTGCTGACCATGTATGACGGCCGCAACAACCTCGCCAACCAGGTGGTGCAGGATGTACGGGCGCATATGGGCGACAAGGTCTACGAGACCATCATCCCGCGCAATGTGCGGGTGTCCGAGGCGCCGTCCTACGGCAAGCCGGCGATTCTTTACGATTTGAAGTGCTCGGGCAGCCAGGCTTACCTGCAGCTGGCCTCGGAAGTGATCCGCCGCGAGCGCAAATTGCGCGCCGCTTGATTACGTCCGCCGCATAATTAACAGCCGATTCGATACCGAAACGATCTTGAGACCTGGAATAGACATGAGCGAAGACCTTTCGAGAAAAAGACTGGGCCGTGGGCTGGCCGCGCTGATCGGCGAGATTGATCGCCCGGCGGCACCGGAAAAGCCCGGCATGAGCGCCGACGGCAAGGTGCCGATCGAGTTCCTCAGCCCCAATCCGAAAAATCCGCGCAGGCATTTCGGCGATGCCGAGCTGACGGACCTCGCTCAATCGATCCGCGAACACGGTGTTGTGCAGCCGGTGGTGGCGCGGCCGTCGCCGACGCAGGCGGGTCGTTACGAGATCATCGCCGGCGAGCGGCGTTGGCGGGCGGCGCAGCGCGCCGGGCTGACCGAGATCCCGGTCATCATCCGCGATGTCAACGACCGCACCGCGCTCGAGCTGGCGATCATCGAGAACGTCCAGCGCACCGACCTCAACGCGGTCGAGGAGGCGCTCGGCTACCAGCAGCTGATCGACGATCACGGCTACACCCAGGCCGACCTGGGCAATGTCATCGGCAAGAGCCGCAGCCATGTCGCCAACACGCTCAGGCTGTTGAAGCTGCCGGATGTGATCCGCGACATGCTGGTCGATGGCGCCCTGTCGGCTGGCCATGCCCGTACGCTGGTGACGGCGGAGGATCCGGCCGGCCTTGCCAAGCGCATCGTCGAAGAGGGCCTTTCGGTGCGCCAGGCCGAAGCGCTGGCTCAAATGCCGGCCGGTCCTACGCCGGCCAAACCGAAGCAGGCTCAAGCCGCGTCGGAAAAGGACACCGACACGTTGGCGCTGGAAAAGCTGATGACCGACACGCTCGGCATGATTGTGGCCATCGACCACAAGGGCAAGGGCGGCGAGCTCCGGGTGTCGTACCGGTCGCTGGAGCAGTTGGATGAGCTGTGCCGACGACTGAAGCAGGAGCGGTAGTTAGCCGGCGAATTATTTGGACTCTAAGGGCTGGCTGTTAGGCCGGTCCTTCTCTAATGGCGCTGGTGATGGAGCGAAATCGGCGAAGCGCTGATCTCCCCCTTGAGGGGGAGATGGCCGGCAGGCCAGAAGGGGTCGGTCCGACCGGGTGCTAGCCTTCATCTGCCACAAGGAGGTCGCATCCAGTCGCGCCGACCCCCTCTGTCGCCTTCGGCGACATCTCCCCCTCGAGGGGGGAGATTACCCGCGCTGCCCCAGCCTCGCGCTCTCTACCGCAATCCCCAGCAGCGCTTGCCGTGCCAGCGCCACCGAAAGGTCCGGCCTTCGCCGCGTCTGCAGCACCGCCGTCTGCAGCCGGGTCAGTGCGCGGCTGAGCGCATCGCTGCTCCAGCGATCGAGCGCCTTCTCCACCAGCTTGCGTCTGGAGAAGAAAACCGGCGGACGCGCGCCGGCAACGACCGACGCGGCGTTGCGGCCGCCCGAATCCATCTGGCCGCGCATAATCTGGATTTGCTGCAGCTGGCGCATCGCCGATGACAGCACGAGGAAGGGCGGGCCGCCGGACTGGCAGTGGCGGGTGAAGGCGGTGTCGAAGTCGCCGACCTTGCCCTCGAGCAACGCATCAACGGCGTCGTCGAAGGAGGCGCCGGAGACGTCGCCAGACATGGCCCGGACCTCTTCCAGCCCGATGTCCTTCTGGCCGTGGGCATAGAGAATGAGCTTTTCGATCTCGCCGCGCGAGGCCAGCCGGTCGCCGCCGAGATTGCGGCGCAGCGCCTGTCTCGCTTCCATGGTCATCGACATGCCGGCTTTGCGTAGTTCGTCGTCGATGACCGTGTCGATGTCGCGGGCTTCATCGGCGTAGCAGGGCAGCGCCATGGCACCGTCCGCGGCCTCGACCACGGCGCGCAGGCCGACGCCTTTCTTGAGATCGCCGGCCTCGATCAAGATGATGGCATCCCGCGCCGGCTCCGCTGTCAGTGCCTTGACGTCGTCGGCCAGCGCCTTCTGGCCGGTGGCATTGCGCACCCACAGCAGGCGCCGGTCTGAAAACATCGGCACGGTGCGAGCCTCGTCGAGCAGCCGGCCCTCGTCGCGGTCGACCTCCGAGCCCTCGAGCCGAACCACGGAGAACGGATCGTCGAGCGGCAGGCCGGTCTTTTCGGCAAAGGCCTTCGCGCGCTCCGAAACGAGGCCGCGATCGGGTCCGTAAAGCAGGACGATGGAGATGCGCGGATCAGGCTTCGCGAGCCACGAATCGACCTCGAACGCTTTCTTCTGTGCCATGGAGGGTGGTTAGCATGACAAGGGGACGAGGTGAATGGTTTCAAGCTGGGTTCCCCGCCAACCATGAGAGCCATCGACGGCCAGATGAAAAGCGCGAGTTCGCTAACCTTGGCGCGCCCTTCCTCTCCCTCCGGAGATGTAAAGTGGGGCAGGGAACCGACCTCTTGCCAACCAATCACCTTATCTGGCCCGAAATCCCGCCCAACCTTGCGCCAAATTGCGCGCCACCGCCCAACATCGACAAGAAATTTCGCGGATATATCTACATCTTGTGGGCGGGAGGCTGGATCGGCCGGTGCGGCCGGTCCGATGCGTGAGGCCTTGCCCGACGAATTCGCACTGGACGCGCGGATGTGCAAATATCGGCGCCAGGCAACATTGGAGGACAAAGGTCATGGCCGATGCTGGGATGTTGCGTTTCCATGTTCCGGAGCCGGAAGTGCGGCCGGGCGGGGCGCCTGATTTCTCCAATGTGACCCTTGCGCCGGCAGGTTCGGTGCCGCGCCCGGACATCGATGTCGATCCGCGCACCATCCGCGACATGGCTTTCTCGATCATCCGTGTGCTGAACCGCGATGGCGAAGCCGTCGGCCCCTGGGCCGGGCTGCTCTCCAGCGAGGAATTGCTGGAGGGCCTGCGCCACATGATGACGCTTAGAACCTTCGATGCGCGCATGCAGATGGCGCAGCGCCAGGGCAAGACCTCTTTCTACATGCAGCATCTCGGCGAAGAGGCTGTGAGCTGCGCTTTCCGCAAGGCGCTCGAGCCGGGCGACATGAATTTCCCGACCTACCGGCAAGCCGGCCTGCTCATCGCCGACGGCTATCCGATGGTCACGATGATGAACCAGATCTATTCCAACGAGGCCGACCCGCTGAAGGGCCGGCAGCTGCCGATCATGTATTCCTCGAAGGAGCATGGCTTCTTCTCGATCTCCGGCAATCTGGCGACGCAGTATATCCAGGCGGTCGGCTGGGCCATGGCCTCGGCGATCTCGAACGATTCGAAGATCGCGGCGGCCTGGATCGGCGACGGCTCGACGGCGGAATCCGATTTCCATTCGGCGCTGGTGTTCGCCTCCACCTACAAGGCGCCGGTCGTGCTCAATGTCGTCAACAACCAGTGGGCGATCTCGACTTTTCAAGGCATTGCGCGTGGCGGCTCCGGCACCTTTGCCGCGCGGGGCCTCGGCTTCGGCATCCCGTCGCTGCGCGTCGACGGCAATGATTATCTCGCCGTGCATGCAGTGGCCAAATGGGCGGCGGAGCGGGCGCGCAGCAATCTTGGGCCGACACTGGTTGAATACGTCACCTACCGTGCCGGCGCCCACTCCAGCTCGGACGATCCATCGGCCTACCGGCCGAAGACCGAATCCGACGCCTGGCCGCTCGGCGACCCGGTCATGCGGCTGAAGAACCATCTCATTCAACTCGGCGTCTGGTCGGACGAGCGCCACGCGCAGGCCGAGGCGGAAATCCTCGACACGGTGATCGCGGCGCAGAAGGAAGCGGAAAGCCACGGCACGCTGCATGCCGGCGGCAAGCCATCGACGCGCGAGATGTTCGAGGGCGTCTTTGCCGAAATGCCTGCGCACCTGCGGCGCCAGCGCCAGCAGGCGGGAGTCTAAGCCATGCCAAGACGGACCATGATCGAGGCGATCCGTGATGCCATGGATGTGTCGATGCGGCGTGACGACAACGTCGTCGTGTTCGGTGAGGATGTCGGCTTCTTCGGCGGCGTGTTCCGCTGCACGCAGGGCCTGCAGGCCAAGTACGGCAAGAGCCGCTGCTTCGACGCGCCGATCAACGAATCCGGCATTGTCGGTTCGGCCATCGGCATGGCGGCATACGGCCTGAAGCCGTGTGTGGAAATTCAGTTTGCCGACTACATGTATCCGGCCTACGACCAGCTGACCCAGGAAGCAGCACGGCTGCGCTACCGCTCGAATGGCGATTTCACTTGCCCGATCGTGGTCCGGATGCCGACCGGCGGGGGCATTTTTGGCGGTCAGACGCACAGCCAGAGCCCCGAGGCGCTGTTCACCCATGTGTCGGGGCTGAAGACGGTGGTGCCGTCCAACCCGCATGACGCCAAGGGGCTGCTGATCGCGGCGATCGAGGATCCGGACCCGGTGATCTTCCTCGAGCCGAAGCGGCTCTACAACGGCCCGTTCGACGGCCACCACGGCCGGCCGGTGACGCCATGGTCGAAGCATGAACTCGGCGAAGTCGCCGACGGCCATTACACCGTGCCGCTCGGCAAGGCGGCTATCCGCAGGGCGGGCTCCGCGGTCACCGTGCTGGCCTACGGCACCATGGTCTATGTCGCGCAGGCCGCGGCCGAGGAGACCGGCATCGATGCCGAGATCATCGATCTCAGGACATTGCTGCCGCTCGACCTAGACACGATCGTCGCGTCGGTCAAGAAGACCGGGCGCTGCGTCATCGTGCATGAGGCGACGCTGACCTCGGGCTTCGGCGCCGAGTTGTCGGCGCTGGTGCAGGAAAATTGTTTCTACCATCTGCAGGCGCCGGTGGCGCGGGTCGCCGGCTGGGACACGCCCTATCCGCATGCACAGGAATGGGATTACTTTCCCGGTCCCGCCCGCGTCGGCCGCGCTCTGGTCGAAACCATGGAGGCCTGACATGGGCGAACACATCATCAAGCTGCCCGATGTCGGCGAAGGCGTCGCCGAGGCCGAGCTCGTCGAGTGGCACGTCAAGATCGGCGACATCGTGCGCGAGGACACCGTGCTTGCCGCCGTGATGACCGACAAGGCGACGGTCGAGATTCCGTCCCCCGTCGATGGCGAGATCCTGTGGCTGGGCGCCGAGATCGGCGACACGGTGGCGATCGGCTCGCCGATCGTGCGGCTCAAGGTGGTGGGCGAGGGCAATGTGAGGGGTGGCGCCAAGGCCGAGGGGGCGACCGAGCCTCCGGCCAAGCTTCCAACCCCGAAACCCGAGACCGCCGCGCCGGCCGCGAAGACCCCGGCAAAGGCCAGCGCTGCGGAGATGAAGCCCGCCCCGGCCGCATCGAAAAGCGCTGGCGTTTCGAAGAGCGCTGGGCAGACGTCCGGCGCGCCGCGCCCCGAAGGTGAAAAACCGCTGGCGTCGCCGGCCGTACGCCTGCGGGCGAAAGAGGCTGGCATCGATCTCAGGCAAGTCGCGGGAAGCGGCCCGGCCGGCCGCATCGGCCATGACGATATCGAGGCGTTCCTGGCGCGCGGACCGCAGGTCGCCAAGACCTCGGGTCTCGCCCGCAACGACGGGGTCGAGGACATCAAGGTTGTTGGTCTCAGGCGCAAGATCGCCGAGAAGATGACGCTGTCCAAGTCACGCATCCCGCACATCACCTATGTCGAGGAGATCGACGTCACCGCGCTCGAGGATTTGCGTGCCGCGCTCAACAAGGAAAAGCGTCAGGACAGGCCGAAGCTGACGCTGCTGCCGTTTTTGATGCGGGCGATGGTCAAGGCGATCGCTGACCAGCCCCAGCTCAATTCGCTGTTCGACGACGAGGCCGGCATCATCCACCAGCATGGCGGCATCCATATCGGCATTGCCGCGCAGACGCCGTCGGGGCTGGTGGTGCCTGTGGTCAAGCATGCCGAGGCGCGAGACATCTGGGATTGCGGGGCCGAGGTTATCAGGCTGGCGGAAGCGGCCAAGTCCGGCACGGCGACACGCGACGAGCTGTCCGGCTCGACCATCACCATCACCTCGCTCGGCGCCATGGGCGGCATCGCGACGACGCCGGTCATCAACCATCCGGAAGTGGCGATCATCGGCGTCAACAAGATGATGGTGCGGCCGGTGTGGGACGGCACCCAGTTCATTCCACGCAAGATGATGAACCTGTCGTCGAGCTTCGACCATCGCGTGATCGACGGCTGGGACGCGGCGGTGTTCGTGCAGCGGATCAAGGCGCTGCTGGAAACGCCGGCGCTGATTTTTGTGGATTGAGGGGATGCGGTTGATCAAGACGGCTCGTCGGAAGTTGTCGGCGCCGGGGGATGTGCTCCCCCTTCTCCCCATGTGGGAGAAGGTGTCGCCGAAGGCGACGGATGAGGGGTGTTCCAGGGAACGCCGACCTCTCACTCCGCTGGAACACCCCTCATCCGTCTCGGCGCTGACGCGCCGATCCACCTTCCCCCACAAGGGGGGAAGGAAGGGCTGCGACGCGGCCTTCGCCGAAAGGAAGCAGTCGACATGAAAGAAATCTCCTGCAAGCTGCTCGTCATCGGCGCCGGTCCGGGCGGCTACATCTGCGCCATCCGCGCCGGCCAGCTCGGCGTCGACACCGTCATCGTCGAAGCCGGCAAGCCTGGCGGCACCTGCCTCAATGTCGGCTGCATTCCGTCCAAGGCGCTGATCCACGCGGCGGAAGAATTCGAGAAGGTCGCGCGCATGGCCGGCGGCAAGAGCCCGCTCGGCATTTCGGTCTCGGCACCCGTGCTCGATCTCGGCAAAACCGTCGCCTGGAAGGACGGTATTGTCAGCCGGCTCAACAGCGGCGTCGCCGGCCTGTTGAAGAAGGCCGGCGTGAAGACCGTGCATGGCTGGGCGACGTTCCGTGACGGCAAGACCGTGGAGGTCGAGACCGAGATGGGAAGCCAGGTGATCCGGGCCGAGACGATCGTCATCGCAACCGGCTCGGCGCCGGTCGAATTGTCGTTCCTGCCCTTTGGCGGGCCAGTGATCTCGTCCACCGATGCGCTGGCTTTAAGCGATGTGCCCAAGAAGCTTGCCGTTGTCGGTGGCGGTTATATCGGGCTGGAACTCGGCATGGCCTTCGCCAAGATGGGGGCGAAGGTGACCGTGGTCGAAGCCCTGCCGCGTGTGTTGGCGCAGTATGATGCCGAGCTGACCCGGCCGGTCGTCAAGCGACTCGCCGCGCTCGGCATCGAGGTGATGCTGGGTGCCAAGGCCAAGGGGCTGTCGACAAAAGGCGACGCGCTGCTGGTCGAAACAGCGGACGGCAAGAGCGTCAAGGTAGCCGCCGACAAGATCCTGGTGACGGTCGGGCGCAGGCCGGTGACCGAAGGCTGGGGGCTCGACCAGATCGACCTCGACAGAGCGGGAAAGTTCATCAAGATCGATCAGCAGTGCCGCACCTCGATGCGCGGCATATTCGCCATCGGCGACGTCACCGGCGAGCCGATGCTGGCGCACCGGGCGATGGCGCAAGGCGAAATGGTCGCCGAAATCGTCGCCGGCCACAAGCGCAGCTGGGACAAGCGCTCGATCCCCGCCGTCTGTTTTACCGATCCCGAACTGGTGACATCAGGGCTGTCGCCGGACGAGGCGAAAGCGCTTGGCGGCGAGATCAAGATCGGCCTGTTCCCGTTCGCCGCCAATGGGCGGGCGATGACCAAGCTCGGCGAGGATGGGTTCGTTCGCGTCGTGGCGCGTGCGGACAACCATCTGGTGCTCGGCATCCAGGCGGTCGGGCAGGGCGTGTCGGAACTGTCGGCGGCGTTCGGGCTGGCGCTGGAAATGGGCGCGCGGCTGGAGGATATCGCCGGCACCATCCATGCGCATCCGACGCAGGGCGAGGGGTTCCAGGAAGCGGCGCTGAAGGCGCTCGGGCACGCGCTGCATATTTGAGGGAGTGATCTCCCCCCTCGAGGGGGAGATGGCCGGCAGGCCAGAGGGGGTCGGTTCGACTGGACGCGACCCTCTTGCGACAGAAGGAAGTTGGCGCCTCACGTGCGGCGACCCCCTCTGTCGTCTTCGGCGACATCTCCCCCTCAAGGGGGGAGATTAGGCGCTCAGCTCGCGAGCCGGCTTACCATCTCGTGCTGCGCGTAGGCGCGGCCGAAACGGTTGGCGAGGAAAGCATCGAGCGCGATGTCTTCCTGCCTGACGAAGCCGGTCGCCGGCAGGCTGCCGTCGGCCAGCATGTCGAGCACGGCGCAGATGCCCGACGCGGTGGTGATCTGGATGGCGCTGCGGACCTGGTTGCCGATGCGCTGCGAATAGATCTTGTTGGCGTAGGTCTCCTGCAAAAGGCGGCCGTTGCGGCGGCCGGAGACGGTGACGAAGACGATGACGACGTCCTGCAGCGTCGCCGGCAGGGCGCTTTCAAAAATGTCCTTCAGCACGTCGCGGCGGTGGCGCAGGCCAAGGTCGTTGAGTAGCGCCTTCATGATCGCGGCGTGGCCGGGATAGCGGATGGTGCGATAGTTCAGCGTGCGCACCTTGCCCTTCAGTGTCTCGGCCAAAGTGCCGAGCCCACCCGAGGTGTTGAACGCCTCATAGGTGACGCCGTCGAGCGAGAATTCCTCGCGCTCTTCCAGCGGCGGCACTTCGATCAGCTCGCCCTCGACGATCGCTTCGCAGGGCTCGCAATATTCGTTGATGACGCCGTCGGTGCTCCAGGTCAGATTGTAGTTCAGGGCATTGGACGGGTATTGCGGCAGCGCGCCGACGCGCATGCGCACGCTTTCCAGCGTGTCGAAGCGGCTGGCGAGATCATTGGCGACGATCGAGATGAAGCCCGGCGCCAGCCCGCATTGCGGGATGAAGGCGCTTTTGCCCGAACGCGCCAGCTCCTTGACGCGGCGGGTCGAGACGACATCCTCGGTGAGGTCGAGATAGTGGACGCCGGCGCGGGCCGCAGCCTCGGCGATGCGCGTGGTAAGATGGAAGGGGGCGGCGCTGAGCACGGCGAACTTGCCGGCCAATGCTGCCTCAAGGGTGCCGACGGCCGCGATGTCGAGTTCGAGCGTCTCGACGCCGGCGGGCACTTCGGCCGCGGCAAGCTGGGCCGCCGAGCGGTCGACGAGGGTGACGCGGTAGTCGCCCGTTACGGCAAGCATGCCGGCGATGGTCGAGCCGATCTTGCCAGCGCCGACGATAATGATGTTGTTCATGATCAAATATCCCTGCCAAATTTCGATTTGACAGGATTCATCGCAGCTTGCCTGTCGAAAGGAAGCGTGAAATCTGGCAGAATGAACCCTATCTTTAACGGATCCGCCGAAAGGTTCCGTCGAAATGCTCAGTGAAGCCGAACAGGCGCTGCTTTCCCTGCTGCGTTCCAACGCCCGCGCCTCGACGGCCGAGCTGGCGAGGCAGCTCGGCGTATCGCGCACGACGGTGCAGAGCCGGATCGAGCGGCTGGAACAGCGCGGCATCATATCAGGCTATGGCGTCAAACTGTCCGCGGACTATGAGCAGGGGCTGGTCAAGGCGCATGTGCTGCTCACTGTGACGCCCAAGCTTGCCGACAAGGTGGTGCGGGCTTTGCAGGCGTTGCCGCCGGTGCGGACGCTGCACTCCGTCAGCGGCAATTTCGACATGATCGTCATCGTCGACGCACCGTCGATCCGCGACCTCGACGCGCTGCTCGACCAGATCGGCGCCATGGATGGAGTCGAGCGGACCGCGTCGTCGATCATCCTGTCGACGCGCATAGACAGATGAGACCGGCTTCGGACCCGGCGGATTGCGCAGGTCCGAATCGATACCGATCCGGCCGGGGGTACTTACAAATTTGTAAGAAACCGGCAAATCTCCCGTATGTTCATGGGCGCATTGTGCTGCGCGGGCCGTTGATGACTATAGTCGACGAAAGTCGAAAGCCCGTCCAAAAGAATCATAATTATTGTTCTTGGTTCGGTTTTCACAAATGCTGTACAGAATTCACTCCGCCAGTTTGAGCAAACTGGCCTTGGTCGCCACTTCCCTGGTGACTTTTACCCTCGTTTTATTGTCGACCGTTGTGTCCGGCTATGGGTTTGCGGCCGATGAGCGCTGGCACATGCTGTGGATGTGGTAGACAGGATGCGGGCTTTCCAGGCGTCGGCCGCCAACTACGGTCCGACGGCCGGTTCGCCGGACGTGGCGGAGACAGGGATAGCCAAAGGCCTTTTTGGCTGGTCCTCCGGGCAAGGCCTTGCACCCGCCTCTCCGGTTTTGCAGATGCTCTTCCTGGTCGGAGCGTTCCTGATCTTCAGGATAGGGCTTGCGTCGGTCATCCCACTGTCGATCGACGAAGCCTATGCGGTGGTGGTGTCGCGCAGCCATTCGCTATCCTATTTCGATCATCCGCCGCTCGGCTTCGCGCTTGCCCGCTTCATGGCGGATATGTCCGGCTGCGAATGCCGGCTTGTGGTGAGGCTTCCCTATGTCTTGCTCGGCTCTGCGTCGGCGCTGTTGCTGTTTGCGCTGACGAGATACACCTATGGCGTCACTGCCGCATTCTGGGCCGTGGCCTGGTACAGCGTCGCGCCGTTCTTTCTCATATCGGCCGGCCATTTCGTCGTTCCCGACGGGCCGCTCGATTTCTTTCTGCTGGCAACCGCTTGCCTGGCCGTGCCGATGCTTTTCGGTGCAGAGCCGCGCTTCGCGTTCCTGCGCTGGTGCGCGGCCGGCGTGGCGCTCGGGTTGGCACTGATGTCGAAATATCAGGCCGGTCTGTTTTGCCTTTCCGCCCTGCTAGTGCTGCTGTTGACGAAATCTGGCCGGGACCAGCTGCGGACTGCCGGGCCATGGATGGCCGGCGCCATCGCTGCACTTGGCCTGCTGCCGGTCGTTCTGTGGAACATGGACCATGACTGGATCTCGCTGGCGTTCCAATCCGGGCGGGGTACGGCCAATGCCGGCTATCTCCTGCATCCCGGCAATCTCGCCGTCACGTTGCTCGGCCAGGCGCTGTATGTTTGGCCGCCGCTCTGGGCGGTCGCCATGGCGTGCCTGTGGCGAGGCGCCTCGGGCGACACGGAGGCCGGTCGCCTCTTCGTGCTGCTTTCGGCGCCTTCCATCATATTCTTCGATCTGATCGCCCTGTTCAGCGCCCACTCGCTGCCGCACTGGTCGATGAGTGGCTTCCTGTTGGCCTTTCCGCTCGTCGGTCAATGGTGCGGCGCATTCTCATTGCGCAGGCCAAGACTGCTCGTGGTGTCCATTGTCGTCGCCGCTGTCGTCGTTCCGCTTCTGGCCACCGGGTTTGCGGTGCAGGCGACAACCGCCGCATTGACCAGGCCATTCTTCCAGAGTGCGCCGAAGTTCGACGTCAACTGGCAGCTCGTCGACTGGTCCGCACTGACGGACAGCAAGGTCGCCGACGAGATCAGGCGCGCCAACGGATATGTCGTTGCCTCGAACTGGATGCAGGCGGCAAAGCTGTCCTACGAGCTTGGCCCGAACATTCCGATCGAGGTGCTTCCCGGCGACCCGCGTCATTTCCAGTTCATGGACAACGGGCCCCTTGCCGGCCGAAACACCGGCTTTTTCATTGCCGCCCTGAGTTTCAGCGACGAGGCTGCTCATGAACAGGACTATCGCGTCAGTCTCGGCGGCCTGTTCGTCGTCGACGGCGACGCCCGGCACATAACGCAGCGGCTCTCCGGATTTCCGGTCTTCGACATGTTGGTCCTGCCGGTGAAACCCGCGCGGCCGCCGCTCCCCAAGGCCGACGTCCAGCCGGCTGAAGGCGTGAAACTGCCATGAACCACGCGGCCTCCCAGCATGGCGCCGTGGCGCTTGCAACGGACAGCGCATTTCCCGTCGCGGCCCGGCATGGCGGCCCGGAATTGACGCTCGTGGTTCCGACACTGAACGAGCGCGCCAATATCGGCCTGCTGGTGGCGCGGCTGCGGCAATCGCTGGCACGCATCGACTGGGAAGTGGTCTTTGTCGACGACGATTCGAAGGATGGCACGATCCTGGCGGTTCGTGACATTGCGGCAGGCGATCATCGCGTTCGCGGCATCCGGCGTATTGCCAGGCGCGGTCTTGCCGGTGCCTGCCTCGAGGGCATCCTGTCGAGCTCGGCACCAATCGTCGCCGTGATGGACGGAGACCTGCAGCATGACGAAACCTGTCTGTCCGCCATGTTCGCGATCCTGCGGCGTGGCGAAGCCGATCTGGTGATTGCCAGCCGTTACCAGGGCGATGGCAGTGCCCTTGGCGGATTTAGCAGGCTGCGGTCGAGCATTAGCCGGCTGGCGACGCGTCTTGCGCGCCTGCTTCTGAGAACGCCGGTCGATGATCCGATGAGCGGGTTCTTCATGTTGCGCAGGGAAATCGTTGACGCGGTGGCCCCGCGACTGTCGCGGCAAGGGTTCAAGATCCTGCTCGACATTGTCGCGTCTTCGCCAGCCACCATCAGGATCAAGGAAATTCCCTACGTGTTTGGCCCGCGCCTGCACGGACAGAGCAAGCTCGACTCCCTGGTCGCGCTTGAATATGCCGGTCTGCTGGTCGCGAAAATGTCGGGAGACCTGATTTCGACGCGCTTCCTTGCCTTTGGCCTGGTCGGATCCGCCGGCGTTGCCGTCCATCTCGGGGTCCTGCATGCGTTGCTGCCGCACGGACTGTCCTTTGCCGTCGCCCAGACAGTCGCCATGTTCACCGCGATGGCCTTCAACTACACGCTGAACAACAGCTTCACCTATCGCGACCAGCGCCGTCGCGGCTGGCGATTCTTGACCGGCTTGCTGATGTTCGCGGCGCTGTGCAGCTTTGGCGTCGTGGCAGGTGTCGGCGTGTCGACGCTTCTCTATAGCAGCCACTCACGCTGGTGGGTCGCCGGCCTTGCCGGCGCTGTCGTCGGCTCTGCGTGGAACTACATCACCAATTCCGCCATCACCTGGCGCCGCCAATAGACCGGTTCACCGTTTCACGGAAACGCATAACCTCTCTATTTCTTTTGTTCCACACAAGTCGGACGGAAAACCATCACGCACTTTCCAGGACTTGCTCTGACCGAGGCCAACCACGCATGCTCAAACTCGACGCCGCGCTGACTGCCTGGACCAACACATGGGCCGGACACGCTCCGATGCTCGATACCGTGATGATTGGCATATCGACGGCAGGCGTGCCTCTGCTCGTGCTGGCCGTGGTGTCGCAGTGGTGGCTGTCGCGCGCCGATCCGGCCATCCGTCATGTCTTGATAGCGGCCGGCACGTCGTTTCTTCTGGGGCTTGGCATCAACCAGCTGATCTTGCTGTTCGTGCAAAGGGCCCGCCCCTACGAAGCAGATGTCACGCATCTGATCATCGATAGAACCGTCGACTTCTCGTTCCCCTCAGACCACGCGACGGCAAGCTTCGCCATCGCGGCGGCCTTTGTCGTCCACGGGCTCTCGCGGCGTGGGTTTGGCTTCCTTGCGGCCGCGCTGCTGATTGGATTGTCGCGTGTCTATCTCGGGACCCACTATGTCAGCGATGTTCTGGGCGGCGCCATGACCGGCTTTCTGGCCGCAGCGCTGGTGCGCCTTGCGTATCGGGAAAACACCCGGCTCGATCGCCTGATTACCCGAATATTTTGACGAAGTCGGCGCGGATGACCCGCCGGTAGTTGCCATCGCTACCGGCGCGCCTCAGATCTTGCGTAGTGTTCGTCTATTTGGCGGGCTGGATGCTCGACACCAGCGATTTGCCTGACTTAGTCGAATAGGTGACGACGACCTTCTGGCCGGCCTTCAGCGTCTCGACCTCGATGCCTTCCGGCAGCTTCAGCGTCTTGCCATCGGCCAGCGTAATGGCGTCGCCCTTGGCATCGACACTGACGATGGTGCTGGTGACCGTCCTGGCAAAGGCCGCGGTCGACATCGCGGTCGCCAGCACGGTTGTGGCGACGATGACGAGTTTCTTCATGGTCTTTTCTCCTGATGTTGGTCGGGGTGCCGAACTGCTCCGGCATCGATATGGCCGCGACGCCTGCAGTCGCCAACCCGCTTCCCTCGGGATCGAGAGAAGATCAGGGATCATAACGTGCCGAGTTCTTGAGCGGCTTGCCGTGCCCTTACGGATGAGTAAGACCAGCGGACGGAGAGCCCTCCACTTTGCCGGCTACTCCGTCGCTATGGGAAAGCTCACCATCACGGCGAGGCCGGGCCCGGAGTCCTCAAGGGCAATGGTTGCGCCGTGCAGATCGGCGATGGCCCTGACCAGGCTCAGCCCGAGGCCGTTGCCCGGCGTCGAGCGGCTGTGGTCCAGCCGGTAGAGTCGCTGAAACACTTTTTCGCGTTCGTCGGCTGGAATGCCCGGTCCATTGTCGGCGACGCCGGCAAGGACACGATCGCCCTGGCGCTCCAGCGACAGTTTGATCGTCGCGCCGGGTGGGCAATGGCGCAGCGCGTTTTCGACCAGATTGGCGAACATCTGCGTCAAGAGTTCGCGATCTCCGTGGATCCGGTCCGCCGTTGCGTGCTGCGGCAGCGATGACAGCGACTTGCCGTCATCCTCGGCCACGTCGGCGTAGATCTCGGCGATGGTTTGCAGGATCAGGCCCAGATCGACATCGGTGAAGCGCGCCTTGCGCGCGCCGGCCTCGATTTGCGCAATGCGCAGCAGCGCGTCAAAGGTCTCGTTGATCTGATGGCCCTCGGCGCGCGCATCGGCCAGGTCGCCGGAAACGTCCTGATGCTGCCCGGCTTTGTCGGCCGCACCCTCCAGGATCATCTGCAGCCGGTTGAGTGGTGTCTTCAAATCATGCGCGATGTCGGCGCTGACCTGTTTCATGCCTTCGACCAGAGCCGACAGGCGGTCGAGCGCCGCGTTGACCTGGCTGGAGACGATGTCGATGTCGTCGCCCTTGCCGGTTAGCGGAATGCGGGCATCGAGCCTGCCATGTGACACATCGACCATGGTGGCGGCGATGCCATCGAGGCGGCGCTGGACGCGCGAGGCGAGCAGCGCGCCGCCGGTGACAGCCAGCCCGGTGATGATCAGCGTTGCCCAGCCGAAGCTCATCATCGCCACCGTTTCCAGTTCCTCCGTCTCGGACAGGCTGAAGGCGACGGTCAGATTGTTGCCGCCGACCGAACCGGAAAAGGCGCGATACTCCGTATCCGGAGGGACGCCGGGCAATATGGCGTCGAATGCCGAGAACCCGTCGGGAAGCCCGGCCGCGGTGAAGTTACCGGCCAGGTGGTTTCCGGTGGGGCCGGTCAGCGAAAACAGCTGTTCTTTCTTCGGGCTGAGCTTGGCGTGGCTTTCGATCGTGGCGACAAGGTCTTCCAGGTCGTTATCGGTATAGGTGGCGGCGACAACGGCGTAGGTTTCCTTGATGGTGTCGTCTAGGCGCTCGGCAAGATCGGCGCTCATCATCTGGTAGACGATGGCGCCCGACAGCACGAAGGCCAGCATGAACAGAAAGCCGAATGTCAGCGCGAGCCGGAACGGCGTGCTGCGCAGCAGGCGGGACCAGGTTCCGGTCATGGTGCGAGCGGAGTGTGCAGGCTGTAGCCGGTGTTGCGGATGGTGTGGATGAGCTGGGTCTCGAACGGCTTGTCGATCTTGGCCCGCAGCCGGCTGATATGGGTCTCGACGACACTGGTCTTGGGATCGAAATGAAAGTCCCAGACGCGCTCCAGAAGCATGGTGCGGGTGATGACGCGGCCTTCGCCCCGCATCAGCACCTCGAGTAGGCTGAATTCGCGTGGCTGCAGGTCGATCGGCTGGCCCTCCCGCGTGACGCGCCGCATGATGAGGTCCATTTCGAGGTCGCCGACCCGCAGAACCGTCTTCTGCTCCTGCGCCGCCGGCCGGCGGCCGAGCGCATGGATGCGGGCAAGCAGCTCGGAAAAGGCGAAGGGCTTGACCAGATAGTCGTCGCCGCCGGCCTCCAGCCCCTCGACGCGGTCGTCGATGCCGCCGATGGAGGTGAGGAAGATCGCCGGCGTGCGCACACCCGCGGCTCGGACCGCCTTGACCATTGACAGGCCGTCGAGACCCGGGAGCATGCGGTCGGCGATGATCACGTCGTAATTGTCCCGGGTCGCCGCGAAAAGCGCGTCATGGCCGTTGCGCAAGAGGTCGCAGACATGACCGGCCTCGGTCAGCCCCTTGACGATATAGTCCGCCGTCCTGTGGTCGTCCTCGACAAGAAGAAGTCGCATCGCTGTCCCGGTTGATCGCCGATATCGGGCACAGGCTATCACCGGCATGGGCCCTTTCCTAGGATGGTCGCAAGGCCAGCCAATCCTCCGGGGCGTGCCGCAGGTTCAGTCCGACTCCAGCAGGATCTCGTCGGCATCGCCGGCGGTTCTTTTCAATGTCATGTAGAGAACCAGGGCCGCGATGCAGCCGAGGAAGATCAGGCTGGTGAAGGTGGTGCCGAAGCCGAGGCCGCCATATTCGGTCGGCTGCGATAGAAAATCGCCGAAGGAGGCGCCGAGCGGCCGCGTCAGGATGTAGGCAAGCCAGAAGGCCAGGATGGCGTCCAGGTGGATGAGGTAATAGGCGAGCGCGATCCCCGCGATGACGCCGCCGAACATGAGGCCGGACGCGAGATAGCCCATGTCGAAGCTCTCGGCGACGAGATCGCCGGCGGCGGTGCCGAGCGAGAAGGTGAACAGGATCGCCAGCCAATAGAAGATTTCGCGTCTGGTCGTGAAGATGGTGTGGATCGACAGCGTCCGCTCACTGGCGTACCAGACCGCGAATGTCGCCGCGAGTGCGACCGAAAAGGCGATCGTCGTCGTCTGCAGGCGTACGCCGAAATTGTCGACGAGATTGTCGGTGATCAGTGTGCCGACGACGCTGATCAGCACCACCGCCAGCCAGTAGGCCCAGGGTACGTAGCGTTTCTGCGCGAACTGCAGGACGAGGGCGACGATCAGGACGCCGGTCATGATCAGCGAGGTGACGGTCAGCCCGAGCCCGAGGTTGACGGCGAGATAGTCGGCCGCCGTCTCGCCCATGGTGACCGCCATCAGCTTGATCAGCCAGAAATCGATGGCAACGTCCGGGACCCTGTTCTGGCTCGGTTCGGCAGGCTGCTTGTTGGTCGGGAGCATGGCTGATCCTGAGGTTGATGGTTACGGCGCGATGAAAGCGACTGCGACGGGTTCATGCGATCCGCCCTCTATTTCATGCATGTCATGTCTCAATCGCTGAACACCCTCGGGTGAGCACGAGGGTGCTTTGGACAGGAAGGACTACTTGCCCATGACTTTCATGCCCTGGGCGAAGAAGTCGTCGGCGCGCTTGTCGTCATCCGCGTTGCAGCGTTCGATGCCCTTGGTCTCCAGTTCCGAGACCTTGTTCTTGTCGGCGTCGTTGAGCTTGGCCGTAGCCTCCGCTGCGCGCAGTGCCTTCAGCGTCTCCTCGCAAGGCGCCGGCGCCGCGTAAACGGTGGAAATCGAGGCCGAGACAGCGAGGATGCCGACCGCGACGGCAAGTGCAAATCTTGTCATGAAACCATTCCCTGCATGATGGCGGCCCCATCTGATAAAGGCGGTCCGGCTGCGATAATTGAAGCGGGCCCCTAATTGGCGGGCCGGCATCTCAACGATAGGGAAGCGACTTCACTCCAGCCTGTCTGCCGGCATACAAATTCGTAAGAATAGACGCAGACGGCAGAAAAGGCCTTTACGAAGCGCGCGCGCGCGCAGATAGAAGCCACCGCCTTGCATCTGCCATCAATGGCGTGTCCCAGTGCCCAAGCCTGCAATCGGCCAGGAAAACACGAATGACCTATGCTTCCCTCAAGCCGGTTTCAAAGGCTTTCGTGCAGCGCAAGCGGCTGATTTTCGTGCGGGCGGCGGCGGTGCTGGCGGTGCTGCTGCTGTTCCTCACCAAGCCGGCACTCGCCGAGGGCTCAAACGGGCACGAAGCGCTCGAATTCTTCGGCTTCTGCCTGGTACTCGCCTGCGTCGCCGGCCGGCTCTGGAGCATCCTCTATGTCGGCGGCAAGAAGAACGAGGAGCTGGTTTCGACGGGGCCGTTCTCGATGAGCCAGAACCCGCTCTATTTCTTTTCGACGCTCGGGGCGGTCGGCATCGGTCTGCTCTACGGCTCGGCTTTCGCCGCCCTGGCGCTCGGCCTCGCCAGCTTCTTCATCTTCCGCGTCACGGCGCGCAAGGAAGCGGAATATCTGCTGGGCAAGTTCGGCCCCGCCTATCTTGCCTACATCAAAAGAACGCCAAGGTTCTGGCCGAACCCGCTGCTCTACCGCGACAATGACGAGCTGCAGTTCTCGACGCGGGCGCTGAAGCGCACCTTCTTCGACGGGCTCTATTTCCTCGCCATCTTCCCGGCCATCGAGCTGATTGAGTATTTCCGCGGGACGGGCCTGCTGTTCCCGGCCTTCATCACGCTCTACTGATCATTAAGGCCTGCTGCCGTTAAATCATGACGTTGCCGGAAGCCCGGCCGGTATTGGTTTGAACGGAGATGACGCCATGCCAGCTTCGCTGCTGACCGGCAGGGCCAGTGTGACAGTCTTCACAGCCGAAGATGCGTCCGCCTGGGCGGACCTGATGGCGGCGGTGCCGGCCGAGATCGGCGATCGCCTGGCCGCCCTGCAAAAATCTCCGGCGTCACCGGCGTGGCGCAATACAGCGACGGCGGCGCCGAGGCGATCGTGATCGGCCAGCGCCGGCCGGCGGCGGCGATGATGCGGATCGGCCTGTTCTGGTCCGCCGCCGGCTTCATCAGCGGCCCGCGCCTGCTGGAGGCGTTGGAGAAGGAGGCGCATGCGCAAGATGTGCTCTGCTTGCGCGCCGACGACGACACAGTGCTGCGCATCGGCGGCCAATGGGAGCGCCGCGACGGCTTTCTGCAGCGCTGGATCGGCATCGAGCCGATCCGCCGGCAGGAGCGCCTTCCGCCATCCTTGCCGCAGACCGCGGGCTTCACCTGCGGGCCATCGGCGCTGGCCATGGTGATGGCCGGCGTCGACCCGGCGTTGCGGCCGGACCGGGCGCTGGAGATCGAGCTCTGGCGTGAAGCCACCACCATCATCGGTCCGAGCGGGCCGGGCGGCTGCGATCCCTACGGCCTGGCGCTGGCGGCGCACCGGCGCGGGCTGCGGACCAAAGTGTTCATGAGTAGCACCGAGCCGATCTTCCTCGACCGCGCCGCCTCGGAGGAAAGGCGCGGGCTGATGCGCTTCGTGCAGGCCGGCTTCAAGCGCCGGATCGAAGCCGCATCATTGCCGATCGAGCCCCGCGCCTTTGCAGTCGAAGAAATCGCCCAGGCGCTCGATCGCGGCTTCTCGGCGCTGGTGCTGATCGATCAGGCACCGATGATGGGCTACACCTGCCCGCACTGGGTGCTCGTCCACGGCCATGGCGGCGGGGTCTATTTCCTCAACGACCCCTGGATCGAGCCGGACCGGCTCGAACAGATGATGGACGTTGTCGACCTGCCGGTGATGGCGGCAGAGCTCGACCGGATGGCCTGGTACGGCAATCCGGCCTACAGGGCGGCGGTGCTGGTTGGGCCGAACCCCGGGATCTAGGCTCCCAGCGGATACGGCATATACCCAACAAAGCCGGCTATCTTCCAGCTGCCTTCGACCTTCCTGCAGAAATACAGCGTCTGCCATTTCAGCCGGTCGACGCTGCCATCCGCCTTGGCAATGGTGCCGTCGAACTTCTTGTGCAGCACCGCGCGGTCGCCGTCGACATCGATGTCGCGCAGATTGGTGACGCGAAAAATCGCCTCGCGCAGCGGCTCGGCGAATTTGGTCGCCGCCGTCTCCTCGGCCTGGCGCAGCCATTCGTCGCGATAGATCTCCAGCCGTGGGAATTGCAGCCGCCAGCCGTCGGCGTTGGCGAGAAAATGCGCATGCATGCCGAAGAAGCTTTCGGCGATGAAATCATTTTCGACCATCGACCAGTCCTGGCCGATGAAGGCGTCGATGTCGCGCCGCACCAGCATCTCCCACAGCGCGTGGCGATCGGCGTCGCCTGACGGAAACGGGTTCTTGTCGAAGGTCATTCTCGGTTTCTCCGGTCTCGCGCAGGCATCGGTCCATCGCGGCTTGAAAGCCGCGCGGCCGGCGTGCACGATGCAAGCGCTCCTGTAATAAAGCAACACGAATTTCAAGGAATGAATGTTGCTTTCCAACAAGAGCCCTATCGGGGCCGCCCCGATCGCGGTAAATCTGCGCCGAAGCGGGCGCCGCCCCGGGGCCCTGTCGCGTAACGATCAGAGGAGGCATGCCTTGCCCAAGCAGACTTTTGGAACGTCACATGTGCCGCTGTCGCCCGCCGTGCGGGCCGGCGACTTTGTCTTTGTCTCGGGCCAGGTTCCGGTCGGCAGCGACGGCATCGTGGTCAAGGGCGGCATTACGGAACAGACGGAACAGGTGCTTGCCAATGTGAAGGCGGCGCTGGCGCTCGCCGGCTGCACGCTGGACGATGTGGTGAAGACCACGGTGTGGCTAGAGGAAGCGCGCGACTTCGGCCCTTTCAATGCGGTTTATGCCAGGCATTTTCCGAAGAACCCGCCGGCCCGCACCACGGTCGAATCGCGGCTGATGATCGATATCAAGATCGAGGTCGAGGCCGTCGCCTACCGGCCCGTCTAAGACAGACAACGAAGCGGAGGTTCCCCCAAAAAATGCAATTCGACCTCCTGCTGAAGGGCGGACGGCTGATCGATCCGGCGTCCGGCATCGACGCGCCGCGTGATGTCGCCATCGCCAATGGCCGCATCGCCGCGATCGACGCCGATATCCCCGTGACCAGCGCCGCCAAAATTGTCGACGCGACGGGCTGCATCGTCGCGCCAGGCCTCGTCGACCTGCACAGCCACGTCTATTGGGGCGGCACTTCACTCGGGGTCGATGCCGACCGGCTGGCGGCAAAGAGCGGCACCGCCACCTTCATCGATGCGGGCAGTGCTGGCGCCGGCAATTTCCTCGGCTTCCGCCGCCATGTCATGGAGCGCTCGAAGGTGCGCATCCTGGCCTATGTCAACATTTCCTTTGCCGGCATTTTCGGCTTCTCGCAGACGGTGTCGGTCGGCGAATGCAGCGATCTCAGGCTCTGCGAACCGCGCGAGGTGGTTGCCGCGGCGCGCGAACACGCCGATGTCGTCGTCGGCGTGAAAGTGCGCTCCGGCAAGCATGCCGGCGGCACCAGCGGCATCGCGCCAGTCGATCTGGCGCTGGAGGCCGCCGACAAAGCCGGCCTGCCGCTGATGGCGCATATTGACGAGCCGCCGCCCGGCCGCTCCGAAGTGCTGCCGCGCCTGCGCAAGGGCGATATCCTCACCCATTGCTTCCGGCCGTTTCCCAACGCGCCGGTCTTCGCCTCGGGCGCGGTGCGGCCCGACATGCGGCTGGCGCGCGAGCGCGGCGTCATCTTCGATCTCGGCCACGGCATGGGCTCGTTCGACTTCGAGGTCGCCCGGGCGATGCTCGCCGAGGGGCTGGCGCCGGACGTGATCTCAAGCGACGTGCATCTCTACTGCGTCGACGGGCCGGCCTTCGACATTCTTGTCTGCATGTCGAAGCTGATGGCGCTCGGCATGCCGCTGGTCGAGGTCTTGCGCGCCGCGACGCAAGCGCCGGCGCAGGCCATCGCACGGCCTGACCTCGGCACGCTGGCGGTCGGTACTGTCGGCGACGTCGCTGTCCTTCGCCAGCGGTCGGGTCGTTTCACTTTCGTGGACGCCGTCGGGGCTTCGCTGGTCGCCGATCAGCGGCTGGTGTCGGAAGGCATCGTCATCGGCGGCACCTGGTGGCCGAACGAGGCGGTCAATGATGTCAGCGAGACGGAGCGTTTCGAGGCGCATGCCAGCCACACGCATGTCGAGGTTGCCGCCCGGCATTTTCGGGCATCGGCATGATTGAGTGCGAGGATGCGGTGCCGGCATGTTCACGCCGGCTCGACCGCGCTCAGGAACCGATCGACGCCCATCGTCGTCAACAGCTCGACGCGTTCACGGATCAGATCGTCGCTCCAGTTCCACCATTGCAACGCCTGTAGGCGCTCGATAATTTCGGGCGCGAAACGATAGCGCATGATGCGGGCCGGATTGCCGACAGCGACGGCATAGGGCGCAATGTCGCGGGTGACGATGCTGCCGGCACCAATGACCGCGCCATTGCCGATGGTTACGCCGCCAAGGATAATACAGCGGGCACCGATCCACACGTCATGACCGACCGTGATCGGCCCCTTGCCCGCCGTGCCGGGCGCATTGCGGATCTTTCCGTCCACGAACTGGATCGGAAAGGTGGTCGCGGTGTCGATGCGGTGCTCGGCAGCGCAGATGAAGAGAACACCCGGGCCAATCGAACAGAACGACCCGATGCGCACCGGCACGTTCTTATGCGGGACGAAGAACGAGCCTCTGTTGAGACCGTAGGTATGGCGACCAATCGTGACACCAGGCAATGCCGGCAATGGGTCCTTCTTCAGTCCAAGCTTTATGCGAAGCCCTCTCAGCAGTCCCACCGGCTCCCCTCCCAGAATGCCAGGCAATACAGGGGAGAACTACTCACCGTATATGGAAAGTTCGCAAGCAATTTCGAGTACTGGCCCAACGCTAGTTGCGTTGCGGGATCAGGCGTTGCTCGGCTTTCCATAAACCGGCGTCTCGATGCCTTCCATCCGCGCCTTGATCTGCAGCGCCACATATTTCGAATAAAACCGCGACAGCGCCAAATTGCCGCCGTGAAACCACAGCGCTTCCTGCGCCGTCGGCTTCCACATGTTGCGCAGCTCGCCTTGCCAGGGGCCGGGGTCGCCCTTCACACCCGAACCAAGGCCCCAGCAGGGACCGACCTTGTCGGCGACCTCGCGTGAGACGAGTGCGGCGACATTCTCGTTCATCGATTGGTAGCCGGTGCAGGCGATGATGGCGTCGGCTTCGATTTCGCTGCCGTCCTCGAACAGGATGCCCTTCGGCGTCAGCGACTTGATGGCGACGCCGCTGCGGATGCCGATCTTGCCGTCGATGATCAGGTCCGATGCGCCGACATCGATGTAATAACCGGAGCCGGTGCGGCAGGCCTTCATCAGCAGGCCGGTTTCGTCGTCGCCGAAATCGATGGCGAAGCCTGAGGTGCGCAAGCGGTCGTAGAAGGCCGCGTCGCGCGCCTTGATCACCTCGTAGAGCGCGCGCTGGCCCTTGGGCACCAGCGCGAAGGGAGTCGAGGCGACGATCATGTCGGCCTTTTCGGTCGTGATGCCGCGCGCCAAGGCGCTTTCCGAGAAGATCTCGAAGCCGACCTCCATCAGCGTGTCCGACTTGACCACGGTCGTCGGCGAGCGCTGGATCATGGTTACGTCGGCGCCGCTTTCCCAGAGATCGACGCAGACGTCATGACCGGAGCTTGCCGCGCCGATGACTGCAACGCGTCTGCCGCGGAATTTGTCGCCGTTCGAATACTGGCTGGAATGCAGCAGCTCGCCCTTGAACTGATCCGCGCCGGCCAGGTCGATCTTTCGCGGCGGGCCATAGGCGCCGGTGGCGAAGACGATGTGTTTCGGCTTCAGCGTGATGTGGCGGCCGACCCGGTCGACCACCACGGTCCAGACCTTCTCGGTCTCGTCATAGGAGGCGCTGAGGCACTTGGTGGCGACCCAGTAATTGAGCTCCATGACGCGCGTGTACATTTCCAGCCAGTCGCCCATCTTGTCCTTCGGCGTGAAGACAGGCCAGTTTTCCGGAAACGGAATGTAGGGCAGATGGTCGTACCAGACCGGGTCGTGCAGTACGAGCGTGCGGTAGCGGTTGCGCCAGGAATCGCCTGGCCTTGCATTCTTCTCGATGACGATGGTCGGCACGCCGAGCTGCCGCAGTCGCGCGCCCAGCATGATGCCGCCCTGGCCGCCGCCGATGACCAGGCAATAGGGCTGCTCGGAGGCGCCGAGTTCGCGCGTTTCTCGCGCCCGCGCTTCCGACCAGGTCTCGCGTTCGGGGTCGGCCTTGTGGCGCACGCCGAGCGGCCGTTCCGCACCCTTGCGCTCTTCGAACCCCTTGAGGTCGGTCATCGCCGTGAACAGGGTGCGGCAGCGGCCATCGCGCAGCCGCATGATGCCTTGTCCCCAGGCCACCGCGGTCTCGAATGTGAACCAGGCTTCGATCGTGCCTTCGTCCGAGGTCGCTTCGCCGGTGAGCTGCCAAGCCGTTGGCTTGGTCGTCGCCAGCGTTGCCTTGAGCATGTCGGCGATGGCCTCGCGCCCCTCCATCGTCGTGACGTTCCAGGTGAAGGTCAGAAGATCGCGCCAGTAGCAATCGTCGACGAAGAGGTTGCTCGCCGCCGTCGCATCGCCGGCTGCGAGCGCTTGGGCCAGGGAGTCGAGCCATGCGGCGGCCTGTTTCGTTGGTGCGATATCGAGCATGTCTTCCCTCTTTCGTTTCACATTGGCGCGGCCGCCTTATGGGGTGAGAAGCGGTCTGCGTAGCGGACGAAAAGCCAACTGCCTGGCTTTTCGAGCTTCGAACGCCCTGAGCCTGCGAAGGGCCGGGCGATGGACGATCCACCCGCCGGGTTTCCCCGCTGCTTCACAGCGTCCCGGCGTCGCCGGCCTTTCATCGTGCCACACATCTGCGATGTCGAGCAGCTCCGCCAGGTCGCCCGCGACATTGTCGGCGATCTCACTGCCTACGACCTTTTCATCACGCCGACGCCGACGCAACTGCCGTGCCCGTTCGGCTATTACGACATGTCGGAGACCGACATCGACCGCTACAACGCCAAATGGGCGGGAACGGCAGAACCTTTCCCGTCGTGGAAGGGCCTCGGCCAATCTCCGGAGTGAAACCCCCGCTACCCAATCGTCTCCAGCCGCCTCGGCAGCCGGTTCATCGCAACAGGCCCATCCGCCGTGATGAGGAACTGGTCCTCGAGGTTGAAGCTGGCGAGGCCGTCTATGTAGAGCGGGATTTCGAAGGCCAGCACCATGCCGGCCTCGATCACGACTTCGCTGTCGGCTGCAATGAACGGCCATTGCTCGGAAAAGACCGACTGGCCGACGCTGTGCCCGAAATGGCCGCGGCGGTAGGAGCGCAGGCCCCGCCGCGCCAGGCTGTCGGCGGTGACGCGGTGCACATGGGCGAGCGTGTTTCCGGGGATCAGCGCCGCCAGCCCGTCCTCGAAGGCGCGCTCGGCGATCGCGTGCAGCTCTGCCTGGTCGGCGGAAGGCGGCCCGAAGATGAAATTGCGCGACATGTCGGAGGCGTAGAAGCCGACCGTGCAGACCATGTCGCATTTCAAGGGATCGCCGGCCATGGCCCTGGCGTCGGCACTTTTGGCCCGGGCGCCCAGCGTCACATATTCGGCTGTCACGACCGGATGTGACAGCCCGGCGGCGGCGTCGGCGACGCCTTTGCGGTAGAGCGCGATGAGATCAGCCTGGCGCATGCCGGCCATCGCGTCCACCTGCAGCCGCTCCAGCCCGGCCTCCGACAGAAAAATACCTTGCTGCAGGAGATCGATCTCGCGCTGCGACTTGATGGCTCGTAGCCTGTCCAGCACGGGTGAGCCGTCGACCATCGGCCAACCCGGTAGCAGTGCTTGGATGGCCGCGAAATCGGCGGCTGGAATAAAGTCGAGGTCGATGCCGAGCGTTGCGCGCGCCAGTCCGAAGTCGTCCAGCAAGGTTTGCAACTGGCGCACCGAGCCGGCGAGATCGAAGGTCGCGGGCCGCGAGAAATCCGGCGCACGGCCAAGCGAGGCCAGGCCGGCCTCGATGCGCTCGGCCAGAAGACCGTGAGCGCCTGTCTCCACAGGTGCGGACTCGATCCAGATCGGGTGCGAACGCACAACCGCTTCGGGCGCGGCGAGCCGCAGCTGCGCCGCGTTGAAGTCCGCGACGACAACACCGATCGGCAGGTCTGGTTTGGCCGGGATGACGACGAAGCCGCCGCCGGCGCGCCGGAACAGGCCGGCCGGGCCGATCCACGCGCCGGTCGCATAGTGGAAGGCCTCGGGCGCCGAGAGCACAAGTGCTTCGATGCCGGCGCGTTGCATCAGTTGCGCGGCGCGCTGGCGGTCGACAAAGCCCGTCATGTCTTTCTCCGGATGTCCGAAGCGGCAACGGAGCATTGTGGGTGCAGACAATCAAGCCGGTTGCTGTGATGCCTCCCCAGCGTCGTCATCCTCGGTCTGCGCTGCGTCGCTGCACTCCTTGCTCCGCCCGTGGATGACGAAGGAAAAGGGCGGCGTTCCGCTAATCGTCGAGGCATGCGATGATGGTAGACCCAGTCCACACCCAATCGAACGGCGAAACCGCTACTTGATCGTCTCGAGCAACCGCAAACGCGAGCTTGGCATCAACGTGGATTCGGGTCGTCGCTTGGGCGCGGAACTCGCATTCAGCCATGGCATAGGTAAGGGTCGGGGCATTGGGATCTAAGGCAAGCCGATTTGCCGCCGGCTGCACGCCATAGATAGACGAAGCGGCAACTTCGATTGCGTCGAGAATCAGTTCGCTCTGTCTGTCCCAGTAGATACCAGCAACAACCACTGAGAAGCAGGCAAGCTATGTCCGAGCCGGATCGTATTGTACGCCTCAAAACCGTCCTTGCCAGGACCGGCCTGTCCCGTTCAACCATCGATCGCAAGATCGCCGAAGGCACGTTCCCGGCTCAGATCAAGTTAAGCATCAACGGGGTGGGCTGGCGGGAATCCGATGTCAATCGATGGGTCGGCGATCCAGGTGCATGGCGACAAGAGCGTCAGGTCTGATTGCGAGACAGACGAACACCAGGGCCGCCGCCGTTCTCTGGAATGAATTCGACCCCGGCAGCCTCAAATGTGTTCCGAAGTGCCGCGACGGTAGTGCCCTTTAGTTGTTCTCCCCGTTCAAACCGGGCGACGGTATCAGGTGAAACTCCAGCATTCCGAGCCAAGTCTCTCGTCCCCCAACCGAGGGCGACACGCGCCATTTTGCACTGGACGACGTTCATTTCGTAACATCGATACGATTTATGTTGATCTGCATCGTCACCTGAGATATCGTAACCCTGATACGATTATGGGAGTCGCTTACTGCGGCTGCTGACGGTGTTATTACCACCTTCAGCAGCCTTGCCACGCCCAAGCTGCGAGGAGCTCGGATCATGACTGATTCCGACAATAGCACGACTTTGGCTTCCGTCACGCACAGCCGCCGCGATCGGCAGGTCTCAAACGCGTATGGATATTTCGACGATTCAGACCCTGCCATCCTACTGCAGCGAGAATGGCTGCGGGCAGAGTATGCTTCGCACGTCCTTTGCCGACTTCAACAACGTCTCGAGAGGCGCGTTCTCGATGCTGCGGCCCCGGATGCGATGGATGAGAAGGTCGGCTATTCGATCGCCTGCCAAGCGGAAGTCGAGGCCGCGACTGCTGCCTTAAAGCTCCAAGACAATCTTCCTTGCATCCAGGCGCGGTCGCTTCTGGGCATTGTTGCCAAGCTTGAAATCATCGCCGGCGCAGATCGCGACATTGACGATCCAACAGACTTTCCCTGGCCGCACATTGCATCGGTCCTTGACGACTTGAAAAAAATCGCCGGGAGCCCTCCCCTTGGACGGCCTGAGCGATCCGTCGTTCAGACGGACTGCAGGCGATATCAAGCGATGGCGGCAGACATGATCGGTCTGGAAAAGCAGGCCGCTAACCTTCGTTTAGGCCGTAGCTCCGTGTTGCGCATTAAGGCGGAGTGAGGGCCTTCTTTGATTGGCCAACGAAGTTTTCGTGGCCGCACGACACCGATCCTCGACAGCAAGGCCTTGGCCCTTCAGACTTCAAGAGGATGATAGAGGCGTAAATCGCAGTCGAGCTTGTAGGCGGCGCGGTCGAGGAACTCATAAAGCACGCGCGCTCGGCCATTGATGTTGCCAATCAAACCACGCACAAGCGAACCCCTGGTTTCCGAGATGCGGCGATCAGCCTGGAAGCGACGGGCTCAGTCGTGAACATCGTTGCGATTGTCTCGGCGCGACGGGATCCCTAACCAATGTGCACTATGGCTTCCTCCTGCGCACGGCAAAGGAGGACCGCCGGCTGTCAGTCTGGCCTTTCTTCGAGCGGATCCCTCTCAGTCCACGACTCGACATTTTCGACATGCGCATCCCAAAATGCGGAAAGCGTCTCGATGTCCTGAGGCAGGAGCCATGCGGCCTCAAGATTGTCGAAATGATTAAACTGGGGGATGGGGAGCAACCCGCTCGATCCCTCCCACAGGAGGGGCCCATATATCGCCGCTGCGGCGCGGCAAATGCCCTCGTGGCAGCGTGCAAGCTTGTCGAGAGAGAAGCCGTCCTGACCGTCCAACAAAGTACCGCGCGAATGCTCGTCGGCAGCGTGAGCAATGAACTTGTTGCCGAACTCGGCAATATCTTGCCATCCACTTTTAGTCAGCATGGCTTGTTGATTTCCACTGAGAAGTGACCCGGCATTGGAGGATATTTCCATCGAGAATTGACCCATGTTTGAACCACCCCTTGCTGTCTCAGCGGGGGTTATGGAGTGATCGACATGGCGTTATTGAGCGTGATCCGACGCTGGCATTTTCGAGAGCAATTATCGATCCGTGAGATCAGCCGCAGGACCGGCCTGTCGCGGAATACCATTCGCAGATATCTGCGTTCTGATGGCGTCGAGCCGAAGTTCAAGGTGCCGGTCCGGCCGAGCAAGCTCGATGCCTTTGCCGACCGATTGTCTGCCTGGCTGAAGACAGAAGCCAACAGGTCTCGCAAGCAGAAGCGAACCGTCAAGCAGCTGCACGCTGATCTGATCAGCCTTGGCTATGAGGGCTCATACAATCGGGTGGCGGCCTTTGCCCGGGATTGGAGAGCTGATCGGCAAAGGGAGTTGCAGACATCCGGCCGTGGGACCTTCATTCCCTTGGTGTTTGAGCCCGGCGAAGCGTTCCAGTTCGATTGGTCCGAAGACTGGGCAATCATCGGCAATGAGCGCACCAAGCTGCAGGTGGCCCATACGAAGCTGAGCTACAGCCGTGCCTTCATTGTTCGGGCTTACCTGCTGCAGACGCACGAGATGCTGTTTGACGCGCACAATCACGCTTTCCGTGTGTTTGGCGGCATTCCCCGGCGCGGCATCTACGACAACATGAAGACGGCGGTCGACAGGGTCGGACGAGGCAAGGAGCGCGACGTCAATGTCCGCTTCATGGCAATGGCCAGCCACTATCTGTTCGAACCCGAGTTCTGCAATCCCGCATCGGGTTGGGAGAAAGGACAAGTCGAGAAGAATGTTCAGGACGCACGTCACCGGCTTTGGCAGCCCATTCCACGCTTTCCCTCGCTGGATGCCCTGAACGACTGGCTTGAGCAGCGTTGCAGGGTGTTGTGGCAGCAGACGCCACATGGGCGAATGAGGGGGACCATCAATGACGTCTGGACCGAAGAAGTCCAGTCTCTGATGCCGACATCACGGTCCTTCGATGGGTTTGTCGAATACACCAAGCGGGTGTCTCCGACCTGCCTTATACATCTGGAGCGCAACCGCTACAGCGTGCCGGCGTCCTTTGCCAACCGGCCCGTGAGCCTGCGGGTCTATCCAGATCGTGTCGTGGTTGCCGCGGAAGGTTTGATCATCTGTGAGCATCGCCGCATCATCGATCGCTCACATGATCGGCCAGGACAGACGGTCTATGACTGGCGGCACTATCTGGCTGTTGTTCAGCGCAAACCAGGCGCCCTTCGCAACGGAGCACCTTTTGCCGAACTTCCCGATGCATTCAGATCTTTGCAGCAGCATTTGCTCAAGAAGCCCGGCGGCGATCGCGAGATGGTCGACATCCTGGCACTTGTCCTTCAGCACGACGAGCAGGCGGTGCTCTCCGCCGTGGAGATGGCATTGCAGGGCGGTGTTCCCACCAAGACCCATGTGCTGAATCTGCTTCATCGCCTGGTCGATGGCAAATCCCTCACACCCCCCACCATCGACGCTCCTCAGGCTTTGACGCTTACCAACGAGCCGAAGGCCAATGTCGAACGCTACGATGCTTTGAGAAAGGCCTTGGAGGTGCGCCATGCGTCATAATCCTGCCAGTGGCGCAATCGTCATCATGCTCAGGAGCCTGAAGATGCACGGTATGGCGCAAGCTGTAGGCGAACTCACCGAACAGGGAGCGCCGGCGTTTGAAGCCGCCATTCCCATCCTGTCGCAACTGCTGAAGGCCGAGACGGCAGAACGCGAGGTCAGGTCGACAGCCTATCAGCTCAAGATAGCTCGCTTTCCAGCCTATCGTGATCTCAACGGCTTTGACTTCGCCAGCAGCGAGGTAAACGAGGCACTGGTGCGGCAACTTCATCGTTGCGAGTTCGTCGACGAAGCCAACAACATCGTGCTCGTCGGCGGCCCTGGAACAGGCAAAACCCATATTGCGACCGCTCTCGGCGTGCAGGCCATCGAGCATCATCACAAACGGGTTCGCTTCTTCTCGACTGTCGAGTTGGTCAATGCGCTGGAACAGGAGAAGGCACAGGGAAGGTCCGGCCAGATCGCCAATCGCCTCGTCCATTCTGATCTCGTCGTCCTGGACGAACTTGGCTATCTGCCGTTCAGTGCATCAGGTGGAGCATTGCTCTTCCATCTGCTGAGCAAGCTATACGAACGCACAAGCGTCATTATCACCACCAACCTCAGCTTCAGCGAATGGGCCAGCGTCTTCGGCGATGCCAAGATGACAACCGCGCTACTCGACCGGCTGACCCATCATTGCCACATCCTGGAAACCGGAAACGATAGCTTCCGATTCAAAAACAGCTCCGCACACGAGCCCAAAAAAGCGAAGGAGAAAGCCAGAACCTTGACCGTAAACCCCGAACCGAAACATACATGACAGGCGGGTCACTTCTCGGTGGAAATGCCGGGTCACTTCTCAGTGGAAATCAACATCCTTGAGATCACACAGCAGTGGTCACCCGGTGGACACCAGGAATAGAACGCAAAACGGCCACCTTTCGGCAGCCGCTTTAATTGCTTGATTTCCCTAGGAAAACTGGAGCGGGTGAAGCGATTCGAACGCTCGACCCCAACCTTGGCAAGGTTGTGCTCTACCCCTGAGCTACACCCGCTCACACGGCGTCTTGGCCGCAAGCCGGGCCTATATGGCTGAAGAGCGCGGCGATTGCAACAGGGAAATCGCAGGCTTTTTGCAACGTCCTGGGCGACGCCGGCAAACCGCCCGCGCCGCGCGGATTTTGCCACGCGGTTGCGCGATGGTCTTGTGTCGGCCACCGCATTGGCCGTAAACGGCAAGGCAGGAATTGGACGAAGAAGAAGATCGATGCCGAAGAGCGAAGCCGAACTTTTTGCCTTTCTAGCCGAACTCGGCATTGCCGTTTCGACGATACGCCATCCGCCGCTCTATACGGTGGCCGATTCGCAGGCGCTGCGCGGCGAAATCGCCGGCGGGCACACCAAGAACCTGTTCCTGAAGGACAAGAAGGACAATTTCTTCCTGGTCACGGTCGGCGAGGATGCTGTCGTCGATCTCAAGCAGGTCCACCAGCTGATCGGCGCCGCCAGCCGTGTTTCCTTCGGCAAGCCGGAGATGCTGATGGAGCTTTTGGGCGTTTCGCCGGGCGCCGTTACCGTCTTCGGCGTCATCAACGACACGGCAAAGCGTGTGAAGCTGGTGCTCGACAAGGATTTGATGGAACATGCCGTCATCAACGCGCATCCGCTGACCAATGAGGCGACGACATCGATCGGCGCGGCCGATCTCATCAGATTCGTCGAGGCAACCGGGCATGATGCTGCTATCTTGAAAGTCTCGGCATGATCGCCACATGCATGGCGAAACCGACTTCCAATGACACGGCGGCGACCGGCGGACCGGCGGCGCGACCGAAAGGGTGACGAGATGAGCGACAACAAGCCGTTTGGCGGGTCATTCGGCAGCAGTGGCGGCCAGTATGCCACCACCGTGCAGTATGGCGGAACCGCACCAGCGCCGGCAAAGGTCGCGCTTGGCGGTGCGCCGGCTGCCGCCCCCGCCGGCGATGTCATCAAGGACACGACGACCGCCGCCTTTGCCGCCGACGTCATCCAGGAATCGCGTCGTCAGCCGGTGCTGGTCGATTTCTGGGCGCCGTGGTGCGGGCCTTGCAAGCAGCTGACGCCGCAGCTGGAAAAGGCGGTCAAGGCCGCCGGCGGCAAGGTCAAGCTGGTCAAGATGAACATCGACGATCACCCCTCGATCGCCGGCCAGCTCGGCATCCAGTCCATTCCGGCGGTCATCGCCTTCAAGGACGGCCAGCCGGTCGACGGCTTCATGGGGGCGATCCCCGAGAGCCAGATCAACGAATTCATCACCAAGGTCGGCGGCAAGGGCAATGGCGCGCCTGCCGTCGCCGACGCACTGGCGGCAGCGACCGAGGCGCGCGATGCCGGCGACATGCAGACCGCCGCCGACATTTTTGACGCCGTCCTGGCGCAGGCGCCTGAGACGATCGAGGCGATCGCCGGGCTGGGCGATCTGTTGTTCGAGGCCGGCGACACGGAAGGCGCCGAGGCGTTGCTGGCAACGGCACCCGAGGCCAAGAAGGACGCGCCGGCGCTTGCCGCCGTGCGCGCCAAGATGGCGCTGGCCGCGCAAGCGGCAGCGCTTGGCAATCCGGCCGAATTCGAGCGCCGCCTGGCGGAAAATCCCAAAGACCATCAGGCGCGTTTCGATCTGGCCATGATCCAGAACGCCAGGGGCGAGCGCACGGCGGCAGCAGACAATCTGCTGGCCATCATCAAGGCCGACCGCAGCTGGAACGAGGATGGCGCGAGGGCGCAATTGCTGCAGCTGTTCGAGGCCTGGGGCATGACCGACGAGGCGACGCTGGCTGCTCGGCGCAAATTGTCGGCGCTGCTGTTTTCCTGAGCCGGCGGCTCAATCGTCGCATGGGCTTGGCGTCGGCGGTGGCCGCGCCAGATTAGGTACCTGACTTCGGCAGGCCGAGGTTCCCTGTGGCGGGAGGCGGAAGAAGTCGATCGGAGGAATGAGGTGCAAGCGGGAAACGCGCATTATCGGCTCGCCAAGGATTTGCCGTCGACGATCCCGATCTTTCCGCTCGAGGGGGCGCTGCTGCTGCCGGGCGGCCGCATGCCGCTCAACATCTTCGAGCCGCGCTATTTGCAGATGGTGGATGAAGCGGTGGCCGGCTCGCGGCTGATCGGCGTCATCCAGCCCCGTCTCGACGGTGGGCTGCGCGACGATGGCGAGCCGGAGCTGTGCAATGTCGGCTGCGCCGGCCGCATCATCGCCTTTTCCGAAACCGGCGACGGCCGTTACCTGATTTCGCTGCAAGGCGTGTTTCGCTTCCGCATCGCCCATGAACTGACGGTCAAGACGCCGTTTCGCCAGGCGAAGCCCGCGCCCTTCCTCGCCGATCTCGATGACGATCCGGCGGCGAACGAGATCGATCGGCCGGCGCTGCTGAAGGCATTTCGCGCCTATCTGCAGGCCAATGATCTCGAAGCCGACTGGGAAAGCGTCAGCCGCGCCGAAAATGCCATGCTGGTCAACGCGCTGTCGATGATGGCGCCCTACGGGCCGGCCGAGAAACAGGCGCTGCTCGAGGCGGCGGACCTGAAGACGCGGGCCGAAACGCTGATCGCCATCACCGAAATGGCATTGGCGCGCGAGAATGAGGACTTTGGCTCGAGCTTACAATAAGAGGGCGCGATGGCGGCGGACGAACGGGACGGAAAGAGAGCCAATGTCGACCCCAAGCTGCTGGAGCTCCTGGCCTGCCCGCTGACCAAGGGGCCGCTGGCCTGGGATCCGGAGCGGGGCGAGCTGATCTCGCGGGTCGCCAAGCTCGCCTATCCGGTGCGTGACGGCATCCCGATCATGCTGCCTTCGGAGGCGCGGACGCTGTCGGCGGAGGATGTGCTGGCGCCGCCGAGGTTGGGTGGGCCGGGTTGAGTGTCAGAGCGCCCTCCTTTCGTCATCCCAGGGCGGAGCAGCCGCGCAGCGGCGTCGCGGAGACCCTGGGATCCATGCCGCGACGTATGTGACGTGCGAAAGCGGGCCAGAACCAGGTGCCTTTTCTTCCCACGATATAGAGACGCAATTCTGGACCGTGGCATTCTTTGATCGCTGTCGCGGCATGGATCCTCGGGTCTCCGCGACGCCGCTGCGCTCCTGCTCCGCCCGTGGATGACGAAGGTACGTGCAGAAAGCCCGTGCGCCGCAGCTCTACTGAAAATTCCGTCCCTTGGGCATGACGCTTTCCGCTTCTTCCGACAGTGTTGCGAGGTCCTGCCTAGCTGGCGCGTTTTGTATCGCGGGTTGGCTGGAGCGATCCGGACCGTCGCTGGAGGCGTGTCGCGTGGCCGGCAGCCCGGCCCCGCTGACCTTCTCCAGAAGCACGGTGAGCCAAGGCGTCAGATCCTCGACCTTCTCAGCGACGATATGGACCACACCGGATTCCGACTGCAATTTGCCGCTGACCTTGACGAACCGCGCGCCCATGACGATGGGGCGGAAGCGGGTGAAAGTTCGCTCCCAGAAGATGACATTGGCGACGGCGTTGTCGTCCTCCAGCGTGAGAAAGATCGCGTTGCCCTTGCCCGGGCGCTGCCGCACCAGCACCAGGCCGGCGACGGAAACCCGCCTGCCGTCGCGCACCGATGGCAGGTTGGCATTGGGGGTAACGCCGGCGCGGTCGAGCCGCTCGCGCAGGAAGGCGACCGGGTGCGCCTTCAGCGACAGGCCGAGCGAGCGGTAGTCGTGGATGACATGCTCGCCGAGCGGCATTTTCGGCAGCTTCGTCTCGGGTTCCAGTTCGCGAAGGCGCAACGCCGGCTGGTCGAACAGCGGCAGCTTTTCGGCCGCACTCCTGGCGCCCAGCGCGCGCACGTCCCACAGCGCGGCACGGCGGTCGAGGCCGATCGAGCGGAAGGCATCGGCCTGCGCCAGCCGCTCGATCTCGTCGACATCGAGGCCGGAACGCAGCCAGACATCCCGGACGGTCGAGTAGCCGGAGCCGCGTCGCGCGACGAATTGCTCCATGCGTTCCTTGGACAGGCCTTTGATCTGCCGGAAACCGAGCCGCAACGCATGGCTCGTCTCGATCACACCGCGCATCTCGGCATGGCGCGGCAGGATGCGGGCCGGATCGAAAGGCGCTTTTTCCAAAGTGCAGTCCCAGACGGAGAAATTGACGTCGACGTCGCGGATGTCGACGCCATGGTCGCGCGCGTCGCGCACCAATTGCGCCGGCTGGTAAAATCCCATCGGCTGCGCGTTCAGGATCGCGGCGCAGAACACGTCGGGATAGAAGGTCTTGAACCAGCACGAGGCATAGACGAGCAAGGCGAAGGAGGCGGCATGGCTTTCGGGAAAGCCGTACTCGCCGAAACCCTCGATCTGCTTGAAGCAGCGCTCGGCGAAGTCCCTGGTGTAGCCCTTGCCGACCATGCCATTGATCATACGATCGCGGTAATTGCCGATCGTGCCGGTGCGCTTGAAGGTAGCCATGGCGCGGCGCAGTTCATCGGCCTCGCCCGGCTTGAAGCCGCCGGCGACGATGGCGATCTTCATCGCCTGCTCCTGGAACAGCGGCACGCCCAGCGTTTTGCCGAGGATCTCTTTCAATTCCGCCTTCTGATATTCCGCCTTCTCCTTGCCTTGCCGGCGGCGCAGATAGGGATGGACCATATCGCCCTGGATCGGGCCCGGCCGAACGATAGCCACCTCGATGACAAGGTCATAGAAATCGCGCGGCTGGAGCCGCGGCAGCATCGACATCTGTGCGCGAGACTCGATCTGGAAGACGCCGAGCGTATCGGCGCGGCAGATCATGTCATAGACGCGTCGATCCTCTGCCGGCAGAGTGGCCAGCACATAGGGTTGCCCGTATGGATCCCGTGCCTTCGGATAGTGGTCGGCAAGCAAGGTGAAGGCGCGCTGGAGGCAGGTCAGCATGCCGAGCGCCAGGATGTCCACCTTGAGGATCTTCACCGAGTCGAGATCGTCCTTGTCCCATTCGACCATCTTGCGCTCGTCCATCGCCGTCTTGACGATGGGCACGATCTCGTCGAGCCGGTCCCTGGTGATGACGAAGCCGCCGACATGCTGGGAGAGGTGACGGGGAAAGCCCATGATCTCGTTGGCCCGCTCCATCACATGCCGCGACGTGGGGTCGCTGCGGTCGAGGCCGCCGGCGCGGGCTTCCTTCTCGCCAAGCTCGGATGTCGACCAGCCCCAGATCGAGCCGGAAAGCGACGCCCTGACGTCTTCCGACAGGCCCATCGCCTTGGAGACTTCGCGCAGCGCCGAGCGGCCGCGATAGCTGATGACGGCGGCGGCAAGCGCGGTGCGTTTGGAACTGTATTTCGTATAGATGTACTGCATGACCTCTTCACGCCGCTCATGCTCGAAGTCGACGTCGATATCCGGGGGCTCGTTCCTCTCCTCGGAAATGAAGCGCTCGAACAGCGTATCGATCTTGTCCGGCCCGACCTCGGTGATGCCGATGCAAAAGCAGATGATCGAATTGGCGGCGGAGCCGCGGCCCTGGCAGAGGATGTTCTGGTTGCGGGCGAATTTGATGATGTCGTAGACGGTCAGGAAGTAGCGCGCGTAGTTGAGACGCTCGATCAGAGCGAGCTCTTCCTCGATGCGTTTTATGACGCTGGCCGGGACACCGCCGGGGAAGCGCCTGACCGCACCTTCCCGTGCCAGTCTTTCCAGTTCTGCCTGCGGGCCAAGGCCGGATTCTGTCGGTTCGTCGGGGTAGTTGTACTGGAGGTCGCTGAGTGAGAAGGTCAGCTCTTCCGCAAAGCGCAGCGTCTCGGCCAGCGCCTGCGGATGGCGGCGGAACAAGCGGGCCATTTCCAGCGGTGGCTTCAAATGGCGCTCGGCATTGGCGGTGAGCTCCAGCCCGACCTCGGCGACGGGTGTGTTGAGGCGGATCGCGGTCAGCACATCCTGCAGCGGGCGCCGTTCGGCGGTGTGGTAGAGGACATCGTTGGTCGCCATCAGCGGGATGCCGGTAATTTCGGCCAACGCCGCCGCCTGCTCGATCCGGAACCGGTCATTGCCTGCATAACAGGGCGAGACGCCAAGCCGCAGGGTCCTGCCGAAGCGGTCCTTGAGCTGGCGGAGCAAAGCAAGGCTGTCTTCAGCGTCCGCCGCCAGATCGGGCAGGACGGCCAGCGACATCAGGTCCCCCCATTCGAAGAGGTCGCGGCGCTGGAGCAGGGTGGCGCCCTTTTCGGTCTCGTCACGCAGATTGGCCTGGGTGAGCATGCGGCAGAGATGCCCCCAGCCCGCGCGATCCCTGGGATAGGCGAGAATGTCCGGCGTGCCGTCGCCAAAAACCAGCCGGCAGCCGGGGTGATAGGCGAGCTTTTCGACCTTGGCCTGCTGCCAGGCGCGCACCACGCCGGCCACCGTGTTGCGGTCGGCAAGGCCGATCGCGGAAAAGCCCGTCAGCTTGGCCGCGACCACCAGTTCTTCCGGCTTGGAGGCGCCGCGCAGGAAGGAGAAATTCGACTGGATGCCGAACTCCGCATAGGGGATGACGGTCAGCGCGTTCATGCAAAGACGCCATGCATGAACCAGCGCGGTGGCACCTGCGGGTTGCCGTAAAGGCCTTGCCGGTAGAGCCAGTAGCGGCGGCCGTCGACATCCTCGATGCGAAAATAGTCGCGGGTCGATGTGAGCGGATCGCTTGACGCTTCACGCCACCATTCGGCGGCGATGCGTTCCGGACCCTCGGCACGGGTGACGCGGTAGAGCGCGCGCCGCCAGCGGAAATTGAGCGGCGGACCCTCGGGCATTTCGGTCGCCGGCACCTCGATGGGCTCGGGCGCGCGGAACAGCCGGATCGGCCGCTCCGGGGGGAAGATGGTTTTGGGCGCCTGCAGTCTGCCCGGCTTCTTCGGCGGTGTGGTTCGGCGCGGCGCCTCGGTGAAGGGGATGGTGGCGACGGCGCGTTCCGGCAGATGACTTTCGACGAGGACCGGCTGCAGCACCGCGCCCTCGCCGAGCCGGGCGCGGATGCGGTCGGCGAACAGCGCGATGTCGGCGCCGTCGTCGGTCACGTCGCCGGTCAGATCGGCCTGCGCCATGTCGAAAGCGGCGGCGGCCAGCACCGAAAGCCGCACCAGATCGAAGCCGTAGCCGGCATCGATGTCCTGCTCTAGCGCCGCCAGCCTTTCATGGAACAGTTTCTGGATCAGCCGGGGGTCGCGCAGCGGCCGTGAGGTGCCGAGCGCAATGCGGCTGACGGCGCCGTCGACACGGAAGAGCAGCAGAGCCAGCGTCCGGGCGCCCTCGCCACGACGCTCGAGATCGGTCTTCAAGGTCGTCGCCAGCAGGCCGACCAGCCGTTCGATGTCCTCGGTCAAGGTGACGGGCTCGGCAAGATGCCGCTCGACGGAAAGCGGGGCGACGGGAAGGCGCGGCGAGACCGCCTCGTCGAGACGGCCAAGTGCCTGATCGAGACGCAGCAGCAAGGTGGCGCCGAAGCGGCGGGCGAGCGGCGCGCGGGGCGCGGCCATGACGGCGCCTGCCGTGCGCAGGCCGACGCTTTCCAGGCTGGCGCGGGTTGCCGGGTCGATGCGCAGTGCGGCGAGCGGCAAGGGTGCCAGCAGGGCTTCCTCGTCGCCGCCATCAACGATGCGGTCGCCGCAAAACCGGGCCGCCGCCCAGGCCGCGCCTGGAGTCGGGGCAAGGCCGGCGCGGACATCGAAGCCCTGATGGAAGAAGCGCGACAGGATGTCGTCCAGCATGGCGCGTTCGCCGCCGAACAGATGGGTGCAGCCGGTGACGTCGAGGAACAGGCCGTCCACGCCGTCCAGCGCCACCAGCGGGGTGTAGCGGTCGCACCAGTCGGCCAGGCCTTCGAGCAGGCGGCGGTCGGCCTCGGGATCGGCCTCGACGATGTCGATCGACGGATGCATGGCGCGCGCATCGGCGATGCCCATGTCGCGCTTCAGGTGCAGCGCCTCAGCCCGCTCGTCGAGGGCCGAAATGCGCTGCGCGTTGCCCTGGCGGTGGCTGACCACCAGTGGCGTATGATCCGACGACGGCCGGGAACGCCACGACCGCCCTAGACGCTGCCGCAGGATCCTTTCGGCCGCCAGATAGGGAAACCACAGCGACAGGATTCTTTGCCCGTTCCCGTTTTTCCTCGCCTCTTCTTTCGTCGAATGCGCGTTCATCGGGGTTCCACTCCAGTGTGAATTGTCCAGGCAGGGCCGTGCGGCTCTTGCCGATGGTGATGGTGAAGGCGGGGCGGCCGATCGAGCCGGCGAGCGGCCCGGCGATGGTATCGCGTGGTGTTGCCGGCGCCGACGCGAGGATGAGGCGGACGGGCGCTGCCGTCGGCTCGGGCGCGGCCGCCTGCCGCAGCAGGAACACCGGGCGGCCGGCGGCCTGCGCCCTGGCGTGCAGCCGGCGCGTCGCGGTCAGGTCCAGCCGCTGCGGGTTGCCACGGATTTCGAGGATGACGGCGGCGAGCGCCGTCATCCGGGCGGCCTCCTCGGCGACCCACAGCGCATCGACGAGCTTTGGCGCCTCGGAAAACAGCAATTGCCCGGGCTCGATGCCGAACGAGGCCTGCAGCCCCCTGGCATAGGGAAAGCCGGCCTCGCGGAAGATTTCCGTGGTGCCGATCCAAAGCACCGGCAGCCCTTGCGCCTGCTTGAGGATCAGGCTGGTGAGCGACAGGGCGAAGCCGGCGACGGCTCCGGCATCGCGGGTTTCCAGGCCATGGATTTCGCTGAGCGCGGCTTTCGGCAGGCCGCCACCCAAAGCGGCATCGAGCCGCTCGACGCCGATGGGCAGGAAGGCATCCGGCAAGGCTGCGGCAAGGCCGCGCCGGACGATTGTGAGATCGGCATTGGCGTCAGCATCAAGCGGCGCGCCAGCCGGCGCCTGCAAGCGCTCCGGCAGCGTTCCCTCGATTTTCGCGATCTGGCGGCGCAGGGAAAAAACGGTTTCCCGCGCCACGGCTGATATCGCCATGACGGTCAGTGTCCACTCACAATTGTTCCTGTTATGTTCCTATAGATTCCAGAGGCGGCCCGAAGAGTCAAGCAGAGTCATAAGGAATTTATTCCTGCAAACGCGTGTGCTTCAGCGCTGGCCGCCAAATGCCAGCCGTGCGGCCAGACCCGCGAACACGGTTCCGAGCAGGATCTGCGGCGCGCGCTGGAACCGCGTGCGCTTCGACAACGCCGTTCCGATCCGGCTGGCGGTCAGGATGACCAGGCCGTTGACCAGCAGGCCGATCAGGTTGAGCACGGTCGCCAGCAACAGGATCTGGCCGGCGACGGAACCGGCCTCGGGGCGCACGAATTGCGGGAACAGCGCCAGCACGAACAGCGCCATTTTCGGGTTGAGCAGATTGGTCAGCAGGCCTTGCCGAAAAATCCGGCCGCGTGAATAGCGCGGCAGGCCGGCGACCGGGGCAAGAGCCGTTCCGTCAGAACGGAACGCCTTCCAGGCCAGCCAGGCGAGGTAGGCCGCGCCGGCATAGCGCACGATGTCGTAGGCGATGGGCGCTGCCAGGAACAGTTGCGACAGGCCGAAGGCGGCAGCCAGCGCGTGGCAATAGGTGCCGGCGGCGATGCCGGCATAGGTCGCCAGGCCCGATGCGCGCCCCTGGCTGGCGCTGCGCGAAGCGATCAACAGCATGTCCGGCCCCGGCGTTGCGGTCAGCGCTAGGCAGGCAATGGCAAAAAGTCCGATGGTGGAAAGGTCCGGCATGAGAACTCCTGAGAGATGGCCGGAACCGACCCCTACGCGATTCCCCGGCGACGGCAAAGGCGCTGCGGCAAGAATTGCCGCTTCATTTGCCTCGACCGGTGCGAAAGCCTATATGCCGGGTTCAAAGGACAAAGCATGGCCCGCATCTACAAAACCCGCACCTGGCATAGCGAACTCGCGCCCTCGATGGAGGAGTTCGAGTTCCTGGCATTGGAGGCCTACGCCCATCTGCCGGAGGACTTTCGCAAGCTGACCGGCGAGATCGTCATCCAGATCGCCGAATTCCCGACCGACGAGATCATGGACGATCTGTCGCTGGAAACACCGTTCGACCTGCTCGGCCTGTTCGAGGGCCGCGGCATCGCCGAGCGCTGGAACCCGCAGACCGGCGAAGGCCCGAACCGCATCACGCTCTACCGCCGCGCCATGCTCGACTACTGGGCCGAAAACGAGGAAACGCTGGGCGACATCGTCACCCATGTGCTGATCCACGAGATCGGCCACCATTTCGGCCTGTCGGATGATGATATGGAGAAGCTCGAAGAGGCGGCCGAGTAGGCCACACTTCGTCATCCTGGGATCTGCGCCGCGTCGGTTCGCTCCTTGCTTCGCCATAGGATGACGAAGAGAAGGGAGGGCCTCGGCGCTTTTTGCAAAAATCTACCAGTCGCTGAGCTTGGTGTCCGGCCCATATTCCTGGCCGTCGATATCCTTCACCACGGCCTGGCCGCAGCGCATGGTCTTGGCTTTCTTGTCATAGGCGTAGGTCGGCGAGCCGAACAGGTGCCAGCCCTTGTTCAGCGCCGCCGTCACCTTGTGGCAGAAGCTGGCGTCATCCGGGGCGGTCAGAAAGCGGTAGAGTTTCATTTTTCAGTCCTGTCGTGAATAGACTTAGCCGGGATCATGCGCCGATGGCGGCGGCTTTCGCCAGCAGTTTTTCGGCCTGCGCCAGATGCAGCCGCTCGACCATCCTGCCGTTCAGCGCGATCACGCCCTTGCCAGCATTCTCCGCAAGTGAAAAGGCCTCCTTAACCAGACGCGCCTCGGCAATCGCCTCCGGCGAGGGCGCGAAGGCGCGGTTAGCCGCTTGGACCTGGGCCGGATGAATGAGGGTCTTCCCGTCGAAGCCCATGGCGGCGGCTTCCGCGCACTCACGGGCAAAGGCATCGAGGTCACGGAAATCATCGGCAACGCCGTCGAGCATGTCGAGGCCGCCGGCGCGCGCCGCCAGCACCATCTGCATCAGCCATGGCACGAGGTAGCGCCGATCGGGCGTCGCCAGCACGCCGGTGTCCTTGGCCAGATCATTTGTTCCGGCAACGAAACAATTGAGGCGGGAGGCCGGATCGCGGCCGAGTTCGGCAATGGCGCCGATGTTGAGCAGCGCCCTGGGCGTCTCGATCATCGCCCAGAGTTTCACGCTGTCCGGAGCAAAATTGTCGTCGAGCACATCGCCGACTTCGAGGATATCGCGCGGTGTGGCGACCTTGGACAAAAGGATGCCGTCGGGCTCGAATTTTGACGCGGCCAGCAGATCGTCGGCGCCCCAGTCGCTGGCCAGCGCATTGACGCGCACCACCATCTCGCAGCGCCTAGCGGGGCGATCGGCGAAAATTCCGGCCAGCTTATCGCGGGCGGCGATCTTGTCGGCCGGGGCGACGGCATCCTCGAGGTCGATGATGACGGCATCGCAGGACAGCTGCGCGATCTTGGCCAGCGCCTTGTCGTTGGAGGCCGGGACATAGAGCACCGAGCGGCGCGGGCGGTAGGGTTCCATGCCTGTTCTATGCCGCGTGTGGGCGAGTGAGGCAAGCGTCCGGCTTGTGCCTGAGACGAGCCAATTGCGAAAGCTGGCGCTGCCCCTCATTGCCCTGCCGGGCATTTCTCCCCGTAAACGGGGCGAAAGAAGCCGGCCGCAACGCCGGCATCCTTTCCGCACCGCTGACAGTTGGCGAAAACAGCGGTGACAGCTCCCTTCTCCCCGTTCACGGGGAGAAGATGCCGGCAGGCAGATGAGGGGCCGCGCCAACCTCTGGAGGGTTGGCCGAATTCCAACCCAAGTGATTGCCACCCTCTGCACGAAAACTGCACGCAGCTGCGGAAAAGCTCCTCGGATCCGCCCTGCCGTCTCCCTGCCGGCCTGCGAGACAGGCGGCATGCACAAGCGAGCAAAACCCCGTTGGTCCCTCCCCTACCGGCTGCGCAGCGAAGGCTGGTCGCTGGTCGATCCGCCGCGCGCAAATCCTGCGGCGATCCTCATTCCCTATGTCCGCAAGAGCTCGCCGCCATGGCGACGGGAAGCGATCAGGAAGGCCAGATCATGACATCGTTTTTCACTGCCGCGCCGAGCTATTGCAGTCGCTTCGGCGTTGCCGTGCTGCTGGTCGTGCTGGCGGATTTTCTCTTCTATGGCCAGCCTGCCGGCATCACGATCTTCCTGTTCGCCACCCTGATTGCCGCCGCGGTCGTGGCCGTGCATCCGACAGCCTTCAGCGACATCAGGGTCTGGCTCAAACCCGCCGCCCTGCTTGTCGCGCTGCTGCCGCTCGCCGAAAATGTCAGCCCTCTGTCGGTCTCGATCGCGCTGGCGGCGCTGGTCGTTTTCGCGCTTTCGCTGAGCGGCCGCCTACGGCACAGCATCGCTCGCATTCCCGGCCAGGTCGCGTTGTTCGGGCTCGCGGCGCTGTTCCGCTTCATCAGAGATTTCATCCGCTGGCGCAAGACGGCGCGGCGCTTCGGCCGGCGCCGCGTGCGGCTGGCGGCGATTGCCGTCTGGGTGATGCCGCTGACGCTGGGCGCCGTCTTCCTGGCGCTGTTCGGCGCCGCCAATCCGGTCATCGAATACTGGCTGTCGCTGATCGACCTAATGAAATTGCTCGATCTGATCCAGCTGGCGCGGATTGCCTTCTGGCTGTTCGTGCTCGCCGGCGTCTGGGTCTTTTTGCGGCCACGCCTGCCGCGTTTTTCGAAGCGCGTCTCCCGGCCGAACAATCCTCTTGCCGCTGCTCAACCGGTGACCGATGCGCAAAGGCACGTCGTCGAGGATATCGTGTTCGGCAAGGCAGCCATCCTGCGCGCCTTGATCGTCTTCAACGTGCTGTTCGCGCTGCAGACCGGGCTCGACGCCACCTATCTCTGGGGTGGGGTCTCGCTTCCCGATGGCTTGAGCTACGCCGCCTATGCGCATCGCGGCGCCTATCCCTTGATCGTCACGGCGCTGCTTGCCGCCGGTTTTGTGCTGGCGGCGCTCAGGCCTGGAAGCGAGACCTCAGGCGATCCGCTCATCCGCCGGCTGGTCTATGCCTGGGTGGCGCAGAACATCATGCTGGTCGTCTCGTCGATCCTGCGGCTCGATCTCTATATCGGCATCTATGCGCTGACCTACTGGCGCATCGCCGCTTTCGTCTGGATGGGGCTGGTGGCGGCAGGGCTGGCGCTGATCATCGCCCGCATCGCGCTCAGAAAATCCAATGAATGGCTCTCCTCCGCCAATCTTCTGACGTTATCGCTGACGCTTTATGCCTGCTGCTTCATCAATTTCGCCGCGACGATTGCCAATTACAATGTCGACCATTCCCTCGAAATGACCGGCCAGGGCATTCCCCTCGACGCCTGGTATCTGCGCTCGCTTGGCCCCGGCGCGTTTCCGGCGCTTGATCGTTTCTTCGATCATCAGGGCAAAACGGCTGCCGCCGGCGCGGTCCGCGAACTTGAAGGATTGCGGGCCAGCGACGAAGATTGGTACCGCGCCGCCCAGCAGAACTGGAGGGCCTGGAGCTTTCGCGACTGGCGCCTGATTCGATATCTCGACAGCAAGGGGTCGCTCGTGCTTCCTCAGCCTTCGCAACCTTCCTTGCCGGGCCGCTGATCGATGCCGCACCACATCCTCGTCGCCGACGATGACCCGCATATCCGCGAAGTGATCTGCTTCGCCCTGGAAAAGGCCGGCATGAAAACGCTTGGGGTGGCCGACGGCGCCGCCGCCTTGCAGGAGATCGAACGGCGCACCCCTGACCTTGTCGTGCTCGACATCGGCATGCCGGAGATGGACGGGCTGGAGGTCTGCCGGCGGCTGCGCCACACTTCAGATGTGCCGGTGCTGTTCCTGTCCGCGCGCGATGAAGAAATCGACCGCATTCTCGGGCTGGAAATGGGCGGCGACGACTATGTGACGAAGCCGTTTTCCCCGCGCGAGCTGGTCGCCCGCGTCAACGTCATCCTGCGGCGCGCGCGCCCGGTGCCGCCCGAACCGGCCGACGACCGGCAGTTCGCGCATGGCAAGCTCAGCCTGGCGCCGGCCAGCCACAGCGTCAGCTTCGACGGCAAGCCGCTGGCTCTGACGGGCATCGAATTCTCGATCCTGAAAGGGTTTTTGGCGCGGCCGACTTATGTGCTCGACCGCGACGCGGTGATGGCCAATGCCTATGCGGGAAAAATCCATGTCGCCGACCGCACCGTCGACAGCCACATCCGCAACATTCGCGCCAAGCTGGCGGCGGTGGGCTGCCTCGACGCCATCGAGACCGTGCATGGCGTCGGCTTCCGGCTCGGCCGATGCGGCTGACGACTTCGCGCAAATGGATCGGCCGCAAATGGCGGCCACGGCTTGCCACGGTCGTCGTCGCCATCCTGATCCTGGTCATGGCCTTGCCGCTGGTCGGCCTGTTCTTCTTCCGCCTCTACGAGAACCAGCTGATCCGCCAGACTGAGGCGGAGCTGATCGCGCAAGGGGCGGCCATCGCCGCCACCTATGCGCAGGAGGTGCGCGACGCCGGCATTGCCCTGGAAAAACTCGGCGCGCCGATGCCGCAGGCCAATGGCGGTGCCAGCCGAGACGCCAATCCCGACGGGCCATACAGGCCGATCGAGCCGAGCCTCGATCTCGCCTCCGACACTGTGCTGCCGACCCGACCGGCCGCTGTTCCCGCCACCGCCGATCCCGCCTTTGCCGCGATCGGCACGCGCCTGTCCGGCATTCTCGACGCGACGCAGAAAACCACGCTGGCCGGCTTCCGGCTGCTCGATCCCCGAGGCGTGGTCATTGCCGGGCGCGGCGATGTCGGGCAGTCGCTTGGCGAGGTCGAGGAGGTGCGCGCCGCGCTCGCCGGCAACTATGCCAGTGCGCTGCGCCTGCGCATCCCGGACCAGCCGACGCCACCGCTCTATTCGGTCAGCCGCGGCACCAAGGTGCGCGTTTTCGTCGCCTTGCCGGTGGCCGTCGACGGCCGGGTCGCCGGCGTGGTCTATGTCTCGCGGACGCCCAACAACATCATAAAGCATCTCTACGGCGAACGCGGCAAGGTGACGTTGGCGGCTATCGCCATCCTCGGCGGCACGCTGCTCATCGGCCTCGTCTTCCTGCGCACCGTCAGCCGGCCGATCTACGCGCTGATCGACCGCACGCAGCGCATCGCCGCCGGCGAGCGCGACGCGATCCGGCCGCTCGACCACCACGGCACCTATGAAATGGCGGAACTGTCCGCCGCCTTCCTCGACATGGCGGAAAAACTGCAGGCGCGCTCGGATTCGATCCAGACCTTTGCCACCCATGTCTCGCACGAGCTCAAATCGCCGCTGACGGCGATCCAGGGCGCGGCGGAACTGCTGCGCGATTCCGGTTCGGCGATGGATGATGACGAGCGGCGGCGCTTTTCCAACAACATCGTCACCGATGCCGGGCGGCTCAATCTGCTGGTCCGGCGCCTGCTCGACCTAGCGAAGGCCGAAAATCTTGCACCCAGCGGCGAAAGCAGCTCCATCGTTGCGGCGCTGGCACTGCTTCCGGTCGACACCAGGCTGGCGGTCCGCATCGAGGCGGGCGGCGATCTCGCCTTGCGCATATCGGCCGAGAACGCTGCAATCGTGCTTGCCAATCTCATCGACAATTCGGCCAGGCACGGCGCGACGCTGGTTTCGATCACAGCGACAAGCGCCGGCGACAAGGCGACGCTGCTGATCAGCGACGATGGCGACGGCATTTCACCCAGCAACCGGGCGCGCATCTTCGAGCCGTTCTTCACCACGCGGCGCGCTACCGGCGGCACCGGCATGGGCCTCGGCATCGTGCTGGCCCTCCTGAAAGCGCATGATGGTATGATCCGGCTGGTTGACAGCGAGCGCGGCACGCGCTTCGAGATCATCCTGCCGGCGGCATAGACAGGCCGCCGCCCGGATCGGAGAAAAAATGCGCTACGACATCGTCATCATCGGTGGGGCCATCGTCGGGTCCTCGATCGCCTACTATCTGCGCGAGGAAGGGTTTTCCGGCTCCATCGCGCTCATCGAGCGCGATCCGCAATTCGCCCATGCGGCAACGACGCTGTCCATGGCCTCGATCCGCCAGCAGTTCTCGATACCGGAAAACATCCGCCTGTCGCAGTTCACGCTAAAACTGTTCAGGCGGCTAAAGGAAGAATTCGGCACGGATGCCGATATCGGGTTCCGCGAGGGCGGCTATCTGATCCTCGCCGGAGAAGCCGGGCTGCCGATCCTCAAGGCCAATCACAAGGCGCAGATCGCCGAGGGCGCCGACATCGTACTCGAGGATGCCGAGCAGCTGGCGCGGCGCTTCGCGTGGCTGTCGACCGAAGGTATTGCTGCCGGCGCCTATGGCCGCACCGGCGAAGGCTGGTTCGACGCGCATGCGATGCTGATGCTGTTCCGCAAGGCGCTGCGCGACAAGAAGATCGATTTCATCAGCACTTCGGTCACCGGCATTGCGCGCGACGGCAACCGCGTCACCGGCGTCTCCCTCGACAATGGCCAGATGCTGGAGGCCGGCATCGTCGTCAACGCCGCGGGGCCAAATGCCGGCAAGGTCGCAGCGCTTGCCCATCTCTCGCTGCCGGTCGAGCCGCGCAAGCGCAACGTCTTCGTCTTCGAGGCGCGCGAGAAATATGCCGACATGCCGCTGCTGGTCGATCCCTCGGGCATCTATGTGCGGCCGGAAGGCTCGGTCTACCTCACCGGCGGCGCCGAACCGGAAGAGGGCGACGGCCCGGCCGATCCCGGGGATTTCGACGTCGACTGGTCGCTGTTCGAAGAGGTGATCTGGCCGGTGCTGGCAACCCGCATTCCGGCCTTCGAGGCGATCAAGGCGACCCGCGCCTGGGCCGGCCATTATGATTACAACACGCTCGACCAGAACGCCGTTATCGGCCCGCATCCAGAGGTCGGCAATTTCATCTTCGCCAATGGCTTTTCCGGCCACGGCCTGCAGCAGGCGCCGGCGGTGGGCAAGGCGCTGGCCGAGTTTTTGGTGCATGGCGGGTATCGGACGGTGGATTGCTCGTCGTTTGGATACGGGCGGGTAGCCGAAGGGAGGGCGTTCCGGGAATTGAATGTGATTTGAGCGAGGCGGGCTACGACCTTCAATATTTGCCAAGGCGTCCCAGTTTCTTCGTCATTCCAGGGCGGAGCAGGAGCGAAGCTCCGTCGCGGAGATCCTGGAATCCATGCCGTTACCGCTGCCGATGGGCGCCAGCGGTGCAGAATGAAACGCCCGTGCGTTGTCCTAACAGTTCTGATCCGTCGCGACACATCGACGTCGCGGCATGGATTCTAGGGTCTGCGCGCGTCGCTTCGCTCCTTGCTCCGCCCTAGAATGACGAAGTTCGGGGTATCACCGCATCAACCCTGAGAGCGTTGCCGAGAGCATGGCCGGCAGCCGTGTTGTCGAAGATGCCCCAGACCTCGGCGCCCGAAGCGGACGCTGCTTGCACTTGCCGGCTGATCCGGTCGAGCGCTTCGGTGTCGTAGTCCGAATAGTAGACGCGCGGCATGCCGTGCCAGCGGAAATAGGCGAGGCCGGCCCAACCGCCCGGCACTGCCGCCGCCGGGACCGGAGCGGGATCGGCGGCAACGCGCGCGATCCTGCGGCTTGCGAGAAGCGCTTCCGCCTCTGCTTCGAACCAGCTGGGGTGGCGCGGCTCGCATGCCAGCCTGGCGAGACTGCGCCATCCCAGCATCTCGAAGAAACCGTCCGCGACGTCCGGCTCGAAGGCCAAGCTCGGCGGCAGCTGTACCAGAAGGACGCTCAGTTTTTCATCGAGACCGTCAACCTGCTGAAGAAAGGCATCGGCAAGCGTTTCACAGTCGACGAGCCGATTTTCATGGGTCATCGCTTTCGGCGTTTTCACGGCAAAGCGGAAACGCTCCGGCACAGAGCCTGCCCAGCGTTCATAGGTCTCGCGGCGATGCGGCTTGTAGAAGGATGTGTCGATCTCGACGATCGGAAAGTGCCTGGAGTAGCGTTCGAGATGTGAGCCGGGCTGGGGCAAGTCTTCCTTGTATCGGGTTGGAATGCCCCAGCTGGCCGTGCCTATGAAACATCGCTGCTTTTCCATGCATGGGATGTGGACCAGATGAGGTGCGGGTCAAGGCGGGGGCGCGACCCGCCGCCTAAGCCGCCGCCAGTCTCCCAGCCGCGACATAGGCCTGCAACCAGGCCAGCACCCAGCCCCAGCCCTCGGCATGTTCAGCCGCCGCATCGCTGCGCCCGGCAAAACCGCCATGGCAGATGGTGAGGCGCGTACCCCTGGCGATCGGTTGCAGCAACCAGGCGACCGTCGTCTGCCGCCGGCCAAGCGTCGGGTGGTCCCATGCATAGGCCCGCGTCTGCACGATCCGGCGTGGCGCTTCGATCTCGAGGAATTCGCCGCTGGCCGGGAGGTCGCTGCCGTCAACTGTGCGGACAACAACGGTCCAGCGGCCGCCGACGCGAAGGTCGGCCGACCAGTCGGCCATCCGGTAGGTGCCGGCGGACCCCACCATTGTTCGACTTCTTTCGTGACCAGCGCCGTAAAGATGCGTTCCGGCGGCGCTTCGATCTCGGCTGATGCCATGATCGTCTCGCCATTGGTCATGCTCCGCACCCTGGGAATGTGTGTCACGGATGCCTCCAAAAATATTTGTTTCGGTATCGAAACGAGCCTTTCATCCTTTCGATGGCGGGCGCTCGAAACCCTTGCCGGTCTCGAGCAGGCTCTTCAGGCTGGCCAGCACCAGCGGCCAGCCCTTGGCGACGTTGCCGATCAGCCTGTGCGGCCCGTCCGCTTCGTGGGTGACGGCAAGCTTCATCAATTCGCCGTCCTGTTCTATTGCGAAGGTGCAGCGCGTGTAGCCGTCCTCCCTGATCTCCGGCATCCATTCATTGCGCCATTTGATGACCAGGCGACGCGGCGGGTCGATCTCGAGGATTTCACCGCTGTCGGCGACGCGGCCGTCAGGGAAGATCAGCTTCCAGCTGGCGCCCACCTTCCATTCGCTCTCCTGATAGGAGCAGAGGAAGAACTGCCGGTTGAACTCCGGGTCGGTCAGCGCTTCCCACAGTTTTTCGGCCGTGGTGCGGATGTAGGTCACGTAAACGAAGCTGTTGCTCATCAGTCTTCCCTTTCGAGGCGTTTCTTCAGGTCACTCAATGCATCCAGCCGATGGCGCTCGAATTTGCCGATCCAGCGCTCGGCGATCTCGTTGATCGGAACCGGGTTGAGGTAATGTTCCTTCTCCCGGCCCCGGCGGAGCGTGGAGACGAGGTTTGCTTCCTCCAGGATCACCAGATGCTTGGTCACAGCCTGGCGCGTCATGGCCATCTCCGCGCACAGCGCGTTCAGCGTCTGCCCGTTCCGGGCATGGAGGCTGTCCAGCAATTGCCGGCGTGTCGGGTCGGCCAAGGCGCGAAAGACGGCATCCATGCTCATGGCGTTAATATGCAACCATTTAGTTGCATGTCAAGTGGCAAGAGTGCGCGTTGGCGCCGGGGCGCGACCGCGGGAGAAAGAATCAGCGCTTGCGGGAGAACCAGAAGGCGTCCGGCATGCGCTTCATGCCGATGCGCTCGTAGAAGGCGGCGGCCTCCGGCATGGAGAGAAGGCTGATGGCGACCGACGGGCCGAGTTGCCGGCGCGCCTCGTTCATCAGGCCCTTGCCGATGCCAAGCCCTTGCGCTGATTGGGCAAGGGCGAGTTCCGAGATGTAGCAGATCCACGAAAAGTCGGTGATGGCCCTGATAACACCGATGAGCGGCTTGCCCTCGATGTCGAGACGCGCGGTCAGCACCAGATCGGCGCCGGACAGCATCGCCTGCAGCCTGATGTCGTCCTCAATGGGCCTGACATCGCCGAGGCCGGATTCCACCAGCACTTTGCGGAATTCGGCGGTGCCGAGCGCCGGTTCACTGTTGTAGAGGACGTGGGAGTTTTCAACCATGCTGGTCAGACTGCACCAGGGGGCAGCGAATTCGAAGCCGTTTTCGCCTCTTGTTTCTATGCATGTCGTTCTCCCGAAAACCGGGGCCACTTTTGGGCGACATGCATTGCCTCTTATGCCAGCGCGCACAAACAGTTGCCTTTTATTTGCCCGCGGCTTTGTGTAAACCGGGCCTCAGCAAATCCCCCGAAACGAAAACACGGGCCAAAGTCATGGAAAAATTCACCAAGCTCACCGGCGTCGCCGCTCCGATGCCGATCGTCAATGTCGACACCGACATGATCATCCCGAAGGATTATCTCAAGACGATCAAGCGCACCGGGCTCGGCACCGGCCTGTTCGCCGAAATGCGCTACAAGGACGACGGTTCGGAAAACCCGGATTTCGTGCTCAACAAGCCGGCTTACCGCAAGGCGCAGATCCTGGTCGCCGGCGACAATTTCGGCTGCGGCTCATCGCGCGAGCACGCACCGTGGGCGCTGCTCGATTTCGGCATACGCTGCATCATCTCTACCTCGTTCGCCGACATCTTCTACAACAACTGCTTCAAGAACGGCGTGCTGCCGATCACCGTCAGCCCCGAGGATCTGGAGAAGCTGATGGATGACGCCTCGCGCGGCTCCAACGCCACTTTGTCGATCGACCTCGAAGCCAAGGAAATCCGCGGCCCCGATGGCGGCGTCGTCACCTTCGACCTCGACGATTTCAAGCGCCACTGCATGCTCAACGGCCTCGACGACATCGGCCTGACCATGGAGAAGGCCGGCGCCATCGCCTCGTTCGAGAAGAAGAACGCCGAACAGCGCCCCTGGGCCTGAGCGGCACGATCCGAGATATAGGCCCGGCCCTTTCAGGCCGGGTTGGCGACGACTGAATGGGAGGGACAGTCATGGCACGTTCGCTTCTTGCCGGCGTTTGCGGACTGGCGCTGTTGCTGGTGCCCGCCGTGAGCGCCTTTGCCCAGACACAGACGCCTGCCGCAGCCCAGAAGCCGGCCGATCAGCCGGCGACCGACCAGGGGTCGTCGAACACCAGCGACGCGGCGCCCTCCGACGACGACAAGCAGGCGCCGATCGCGTTCGAGGGCGGCCAATTGACCATCACGCAGCCGGAGCAGGATGGCGAGAAGGTGCTCGCCTATGACGGCAAGCAGCTGGCCAGCAACTACGATGTCTTCTTCGACAAGATCGTGAAGATCGGCGACGTCAACGTGGCGCTGGTCGACGTCGGCGACGGCGGCAATCAATGCGGCCCGGCCAAGGTCATCGTCTGGAAGCCGAAAGACGGCGAGATCAAGACCACGACGGTCGAACAGGACGAATGCGGCGCGCCGCCGGCGGCAATCTCGGACAGCGCCATCTATTTCGTGCCCTATCTGCTGCCCGGCGAGATAAAGGCGGCACTGCAATGGTCGCCGACAGAAGGCCTGACGACCTCCGGCAACCTCGCCTATACGCCGGAACCCGGCACCGACTGGAAGGATGTCGATCCGGCGAAGTATGAGAATATCATCGATGCCTTCCACAACGAGGCTGTCTACACGGCGGCCAAGGCGCTGCTTGGCGACACCATGCCTGACATGGCCACCAGCCTGCTGGTCGGTGGTGGCACGGAAAAGACTGCGTCGGGTGCCTTCTACGCCAGCGGATGCGTGCCGCATGACTGCGGCGGAAATGACGGCTTCATGGCGGTCGACCCGGCCAAGCACAAACTCTATTTCTCGCGACGCGGCGACAACGGCGAGCCGGCGGCTTGGCCGGCGCTGAAAGACTGGCCGGACGATATCAAGAAGGCGCTGGACGACGCGCAGGGATCGGCGAACTAGGGTTCTCCACGGTCCGCGTGCGCCGCGTCGTGACAACGGTCCGCCCTGCTTGGCCCACGACCGGCGGTGTCTCGCCTGCTAAATGCAGGCTGACAAACCCCGCGAGGACCCCATGCGCAAACTCATCTCCACCGGCTCGCCCTTCGAAAAGACAGCCGGCTATTCGCGCGCCGTGGTGCAGGGCGACTGGTGTTTCGTCTCGGGGACGACCGGCTATGACTATGCGACGATGACGATGCCGGAGACGGTCGAGGCGCAGACGCGCAATTGCCTGGCGACGATCGGCAAGGCGCTGGCTGACGGTGGGTTCGACATGGCTGATGTGGTGCGGGCGCATTATTACATCACCGACCAGGCCTTCGTGGATGTGGTCTTCCCGATCCTCGGCGAGACGTTCGGCGACATCAGGCCGGCGGCGACGATGATCGTCTGCCAGCTCAACAAGCCGGAAATGAAGATCGAGATCGAAGTCACGGCGCTGCGGCGGACGGCCTGAGCGGATGAAGGTCAAACGCATCATCGCCAATATAGGCACGCACGACATCACGGCTGCGAAGCGCTTCTACCAGGACGTGCTTGGCCTTGATTTGCTCATGGATCACGGCTGGATCGCCACGTATGGCTCGCACGAAACAATGGACGTGCAGATCAGCTTTGCCGAGCAAGGCGGATCGGGCACGCCGGTGCCGGATCTGTCGATCGAGGTCGACGATGTCGAGGCGGCACTCGAAGGCATGAAGGCGGCCGGCTTCGCCATCGAATACGGACCGGCCGACGAACCCTGGGGCGTGCGGCGCTTCTACGTGCGCGATCCCCTGGGCCGGCTGGTCAACATTCTCTCGCATCGGTGATGGCGCTTCTCAAGCGCAGGCTTGCGCGCAGGCCGGTTGGCGGTTAGCAAGGCCGCGGTCGCACAGCGCCGCGCGCCTCGTGGCGCGCAAAGGACGCTGTGCAAAATCGAAACGCATTCTTTCTGGGACGGTTTCTCCATGGCAACGAAGCATCTTTTCCTGCTCCCCGGCGACGGCATCGGCCCCGAGGCCATGGCCGAGGTCAAGAAACTGATCGCGGCCATGAACGACAAGCTCGGCAGCGGCTTCGTCACCGATGAGGGCCTGGTCGGCGGCTGCGCTTACGATGCGCATGGGGCAGCGATCTCCGATGCCGACATGGCAAAGGCGATGGCGGCCGACGCGGTGCTGTTCGGCGCGGTCGGCGGGCCGAAATGGGATGCGGTGCCTTACGAGGTGCGCCCGGAGGCCGGCCTGCTGCGCCTGCGCAAGGACATGGAGCTGTTCGCCAATCTGCGCCCGGCGATCTGCTACCCGGCGCTGGCCGCATCCTCCTCGCTCAAGCAGGAAGTGGTCGAAGGCCTCGATATCCTCATCGTGCGCGAGCTGACCGGCGGCGTCTACTTCGGCGAACCCAAGCAGATCATCGATCTCGGCAATGGCCAGAAGCGCGGCATCGACACCCAGGTCTACGATACGTTCGAGATCGAGCGCATTTCGGGCGTCGCCTTCGAATTGGCGCGCACCCGCAAGAACCACGTCACCTCGATGGAAAAGCGCAACGTCATGAAGTCGGGCGTGCTGTGGAACGAGGTCGTCACCCAGACCCACAAGGCGCGCTATTCCGACGTCAAGCTCGACCATATGCTGGCCGATGCCGGCGGCATGCAGCTGGTGCGCTGGCCCAAGCAGTTCGACGTCATCGTCACCGACAATCTGTTCGGCGACATGCTGTCCGACATCGCCGCCATGCTGACCGGCTCGATCGGCATGCTGCCGTCGGCCTCGCTCGGCGCGCCTGACGCCAAGACCAAGAAGCGCAAGGCGCTGTACGAGCCGGTGCACGGCTCGGCGCCCGACATTGCCGGCAAGGGCATCGCCAACCCGATCGCCATGATCGCCTCCTTCGCCATGTGCCTGCGCTATTCCTTCGGCATGGTCGATGAAGCCGACAAGCTCGAAGGCGCCATCGCCGCCGTGCTCGATCAGGGCCTGCGCACCAAGGATATCTTGTCCGCCGGCATGACCGAGGTCGGCACGGTTGCGATGGGCGACGCGATCATCGCCAAGTTCCTGGGATAATTCCGGGGCGGACCCACTCAGCGTATCTCGCCGGCCAGCTGGCGCAGCAAGCCAACGAGTTGCGCTTCGTCCACCGGCTCGAAGAAGGCCGCGTCGGCGGCCTCGACGGCGACTATGGCGCGCTGCGCTGCGGCCGTCCCTGTCGGCGTGATGCGGATCACCTTGGCGCGGGAATCCCTGGGGTCGACCTCCCGCGCAATCAATCCTTTTGCCTCCAGCCGGGCAACGACATCCGACGTCATCTTCACCTCGGTACCGGCCTGGGCGGCGAGCTGCACCTGATTGGGCGGCTCGCCATTGCGGCCGAGCCACATCGCCGAGGCAAGCAGCACGAACTGGACGTGGGTCAGGTCGAGTGGGGCCAATGCCGCCGTCATGACGCGCTGCCAGCGCATGGTGGTTCGCCAGAGCAACAAGCCGGGGCTCTCCGATGGTCCGCTGAAGCGTGTGTTCAAATCCTGCCCATCAGCCACGGCTTGCCAGCTCCTCTGCCTGCTCGAACAATTTAGCCATCGAGGTGTCGAAATCGCCGCTGATCTGCGGCCCGAGTTCCGGTCCGACCTCGGCGGCCGAAGGGCCTGATATTTCGAGCCGATGGGTCACCTGCGTGCCGCCTTCGACCGACACCAGCGTATGCCGAAACAGCAGCCTGGTGTCACCGAACGAGGTCTCGTCGGCATAGGTGACGTTCTCGACGAGATCGACGATAACAGATTCAAACGTGTCCTGACCGACCGGCGTCACCGAGACACGGGTGCCCTTCGCGAACGGGCCGTGCAGCACGAAGGTGTCGGAGCCCTCATAGGTCAGGCGGCCTTCATGCAGCGCCTTCAGCGCGTTCCAGACGGCTGCTGCGGGAAGGGAGGAAATTGCGGTGTACTCGTTGCTCCACATTGTCTTGGCTCCGTTCATCCTGGCCGACCGATTATTCGATCTGTGCACAGACTATCTGTGCACAGATAATATTGCAAGAGGAATCTTCTGCCGCGATGCCCCTGCCTGAACGGTGGCTCTTGAGTGGGACTTAACCTCTCCCTGCTCGTATGCAGCTTCGAGCGGGAAAGATTTCTTGTTTTCTCGGGACTGGTCTCTAGGTCCTGACCCCTGCCGGCACCGGCCCCCAGGGGTTTTCGCCCACCTGAGACTGCACAAGCCCCAAGACCAGCATGGCCACCCCGCCGACGGCTGGGATGAAGCAGGGCAAGACAAACCAGCCGCTCAGGCCGACATCGTGCAAACGCCGCACAACGAGTGCGATCCACGACAGGCCGGCTGCAAATGTGAAGATAAGAGCGGGTATCAACCCTATCGTGCTCTGGCCCGCGTTGATGCCGAAGCCATTGATAGCGATTGACGAGTATCCCGAAGCCGAGAAGCACTAGCTGCACCAGGATAAAGCACAGGCAAAAGGCCCAGAATTCCTTGCGGCGAGCGCGTCCGTTGAAATTATAATAATTCACGGTCACCGTTTGCAGGAAGTAGGCCCACAGTCCTGTAGACCCGGCAGGCCGATTTTCGGCAAGCTGGCCAGGCCGTGATGGTTGACCGCTGCTTGACGACGGCGTGGTTGAGGCGGCGACGATATTGTGGGCCGCGCCATCATCCGGCTGGAATTCGACGAGGGTTCCCCTTGCGGGGGCGATGTCAGGGCTTAGGTCGTTACGCGTAAAGATATAGCGCTTGCCGTCGACGCCATTGATGTAACCGAAATCCTGCTCCTGGTCATAGTGATAAACCGCGCCGCGCATGCTTCCCCCTTACAATGCGATGCGCAAATGCTACCCAGAGTTGTTCACAATTGCAATATGCACGCCAGGCTAAATGATGAGGCCCGCCGGCACCGGCCCCCACTGGTTTTCGCGTCCCTGTGTCGGGATCAGCGCGAAGACCAGGATGATCAGGCTGCCGAAGGTGGGGATCAGGATGAGCAGGCAGAGCCAGCCGGTCAGGCCGAGGTCGTGCAGGCGGCGCACGATCATGCCGAGATTGGGCAGGAAGGTGGCCAGCAGGAAAAGGCCGAAAAGCCCGACCGTCATCGCCGGCACCTCGGCGTTGTCGAAATTGCCCATCTCGACATCGGCGAAAACGCCGACGCCCATGATCATCAGCAACGCAATCGTCCAGAACAGGCAATAGCCCCAATATTCCTTGCGCCGGGCGCGGCCGGCGAAGTTGAAGTAGTTTTGGGTCACCCCGCGCCAGAAATAACCCCAGAGATCGGTGGGCTCGGCTGGTTCGGAAGACCGGCCGAAAGGCTGCGCCTGCGCTGCACTGGCTGCGGGAACGGCTTGAGCCGGTGCGGCGCTTATGCTGGACTCGGCGGCCGGGCTTGCTGTCTGTGAGGCAATCGAGAAAACGTCACGCGCCTGGCCGCCGCCGGCCTGGAACTCGACTGCCGCTCCCTTGGGCATCGCGGCTTGCCGGCGGAGGTTCTCGCGGGTGAACGTGTAGCGGTTGCCGTCGGCTCCGGTGATGAAGCCGAAGCCCTGATCCTCGTCATAGTGGAGCACTTCGCCGCGCATCACCCACCCCCTTTTGTCGCCACGTCGCTGCCAAGGTGTGACACAAGGCCAAGCCAGCGGGCAAGCCCGTGCGACATGGGCCGTGCGACATGGCTACCATATCAGCGGCAAATCAAGCATAAGGCTTCACGTGCAGCCTCGTCGCCAAAGCGGACCATGACAGTCGAGCATTCTGAAGCCAGCGCCGCGACCGAGGGTATAAAACCTCCGAGGCTGACTCCTACATTGGCCATCGATGCCACCGGGCTGATGCTCTGGCCGCCCGGCAAGGGCCTGGCGGGCATTCCGCGGGTCGAAAGTTTTCTCGTCAATGCGGCCCTGGCGGATCCCGACCCCAGCGTGGAGGTGGTGGCGTTCAGGTCCGGGGAAGGCCGGTTCCGGCCGCTCGTCCCTTACGAACAGGACCATGTCGCGGCGGGCGAGATTTCACCGCATCGTGTCAAAAGGTGGCGGGGGAGATGCACAGCGCTGTCGCAGGCCTTCGAGGTGGTGCGCAAGCAGCCTTGGGACAAGCGTGAGATGGACCGCCATCTGGCCAGGACGGTGACCAACGGCCGCAAGGGGATCGCCTATCAGGCGACGAGGCTCCTGATCCGCGCCTATCGTCTGGACCAGCGGGCGAGGATCCGGTTTGGTTTGCGCCAGGACGCGATAGCGCAGCCGGTCAAGGCGGAACCCGGCCTTGTGCTGATCAGCCATCATATCCTGACCCAGGAAGACCGGTCCACCGTCTCGGGGGCCGCCGGCAAGCTGGCCTTCCTCTGTCACGACATCATCCCGGCCTTGCGCCCCGATCTGCTTGGCTCGGGCACCAGCGAGCGCCGCTTCGGCTCCTATCTCGAGCAGCTCGTGCGTTCCGGCGCTCCGGCATTCTGCGCCTCCGACGAGGTCGGCGCGACGCTGACCGAGCATATGCGCAAGGCCGGCATCGCCGCGCCCGTGGTGTACCGCTTTCCGATGCCCTCGATCCTGCACGCAAACGCATCGCGCGCCGGCACGACCTCGCGTATCGAGGCCGGCGAGCCGTTCGTGCTCTATTGCTCGACCATCGAAGTGCGCAAGAACCACATCCTCCTGGCGCGGATCTGGCAGCAAGCGCTCGAGGAAGGCGTCAAGCTGCCAAGGCTTGTCTGCGCCGGGCGCTGGGGCTGGATGATCGAGCCGCTGCGCGCCTATCTCAAGGCGCATCCCGAACTGCTCCAGTCGGTCACTTTCACCGGACTGGTCAGCGACGAGCAGCTCATCCAATATTATCGCAGCGCCAGCTTCGGTGTCTTTCCCTCGCATATAGAGGGCTGGGGCTACGGCGCCTCGGAATGTCTAGATTTCGGCGTTCCGGTCATCGTCTCGACAACGCCGTCGCTGATCGAGGCGACCGGAGGCCTGATGCCGGCGATCGATTCCAACGATCAGGCCGGCTGGTATGCTGCGATCCGCAGGATGGCGGAGGATCACGCCTGGCGCGCCTCGCTGGCGGAGCGCATCGCCCAAAACCACCGGCCGACGCCTGCGTCGGCAAGCTGGGCTGCCATCAAGGCAGGCCTGCAGGCGAGCGCAGCCCGCCAGCGCACCGAACAGCAGGCAGGCTGATCGCAACAGCCTGCGGGTTCAAAGCGGTCCTATGAAGGGTGCTTCTTCGCCTTCTTGTGCTTCGGCGGGCCGGCATTGTCGAATTTCGGCTTGCCCGGCTTTTTTGCCCATGGCTTTGCCTCATGCGCGGCTGCCGGGCGCTGGTCGGCTGAAGCCGGTGCGAGCTTCTCGAATTTGCGCTTCGGCGCGTTCGGGTCGAATGGCGCCTTGCCGCGATGCGGCTTCTTGTCCGGGCTCGGCGGCTGATAGCCGGCGCGCGACAGGTCCGGCGTGCCCTCCAGCCGTTTTACCACGATGTTGCCCTGCAATTTGCGGTCGGGTCCGATCGCGGCGAGAAAGCGGTCGGCCCAGTCCGCCGCGATCTGCACGTAGGTCTCTTCCGGCTGCATCTTGATGGCGCCGATCTCGCGCTTTGAGATGCTGCCGGTGCGGCACAGCATCGGGATCAGCCAGCGCGGTTCGGCGTTCTGCCGGCGTCCGATCGACAGCGAGAACCAGACGCTGTTGCCGAAATCTTCTCGGCGGCTGGGCGCCTCGTCACGGCGCGCGAAGTTTTCGCCCGCCGGTCTTTCACGCGAAGGCGTGAACGGTGCCACGTCCATCAGATCCTCGGGCGCCGAGCGGCTGGCGCGGCACTGGCGCACGAAGGCGGCAGCCACCTGTTCGGCGCCATGCTTGGCGAGAAGCGCGTCGATGAAGCCGCGCTCGTCATCCTTCACCGGCTCGTCGAAGGCCGGGTCGGCCAGGATGCGTTCGTCGTCGCGCCGGATCACGTCGTCGGCGGAAGGTGGGCTTGCCCATGTCGCCTTCAGCCCGGCGTTCTGCAGCAGCCGTTCTGTGCGCTTGCGGGCGCTGTTGGGCACGATCAGCGCGCTGACGCCCTTGCGCCCGGCGCGCCCGGTGCGGCCGCTGCGGTGCAGCAGCGTTTCGGGATTGGTCGGCAGGTCGGCGTGGATGACCAGTTCGAGGTTGGGCAGGTCGATACCGCGCGCCGCGACGTCGGTGGCGATGCAGACTTTTGCGCGGCCGTCGCGCATCGCCTGCAGAGCATGGCTGCGTTCGTTCTGGCTAAGTTCGCCCGATAGCGCCACGACCGAAAAATTGCGGTTGTTGAAGCGCGCGGTCAGATGATTGACCGCGGCGCGCGTGTTGCAGAACACCAGCGCGTTCTTCGCTTCATAGAAGCGCAGCACGTTGATGATGGCGTTCTCGCGGTCGGCCTGGGCGACGCTCAGCGCCCGGTATTCGATGTCGAGATGCTGCTTTTCCTCGCCGGCGGCGGAAATACGTATGGCATCGCGCTGGTAGCCTTGGGCCAGCGTTGCGATCGAACGCGGCACGGTGGCCGAGAACATCAGCGTGCGGCGGTCGGCCGGGGCGGCGTCGAGGATGAATTCGAGATCCTCGCGAAAACCGAGATCGAGCATCTCGTCGGCCTCGTCCAGCACCACGGCCTTGAGCGCCGACATATCGAGCGAGTTTCGCGTGATGTGGTCGCGCAGGCGGCCCGGTGTGCCGACGACAATATGGGCGCCGCGGTCCAGCACGCGCCGCTCGGTGCGCATGTCCATGCCGCCGACGCAGGACGCCACCGTCGCGCCGGTCAGTTCATAGAGCCATTCCAGTTCGCGTGTCACTTGCAGCGCCAGTTCGCGCGTCGGCGCCACGGCCAGTGCCAGCGGGGCTGCGGCATGGCCAAAGCGCTCCGCATCGCCCAGAAGGGTCGGCGCCAGAGCAAGACCGAAAGCGACGGTCTTGCCGGAGCCGGTCTGCGCCGAGACCAGCGCATCAGCCTGGCCGAGCTCCAGAACCGCCTTCTGCACCGGCGTCAGTTCGGAATAACCGCGTTTTTCCAGCGCCTGTGCAAGCGCTGGGACAATAGCTTCGAAGTTGGACATCTCGCTCTTTCGGAATTCGGGGTTCTGCGCTCATCATGGAGCACGAGCCGGGGCCGGCGTCACGCCAGCCAAACAATCTTGGCCGTTCGTACTTCCTGGCGCCGCTCTTGTACAGGGCGCGCCTTGAAAGCCAGGCGATGCGTCGCCAATTGACTCCTGCCGCAAACCGCGTAAAAGCCCGCTTCGAACGGGATCGTTTTCGATGCGCGGCCTTTTGATGGCTCTTCTTGCATTCGACGCCCCCAGCCTCAATGCACATCATTGGGCCGGGCGTTCTGGCGCGTCCCCTCGTTCCAGCAAAACCCCATTCTTGGCCAAGAAAACCGGCAAAACGGTGTGATTCCCTTGGCCTAACCACCCTCTCCCGGGTCCGGCCCGGGGGACGGAACCCGCATCGGCCAGCGGGTTTTCTCCAAAAACCAAGCGGAGAGGGACAGGAGATTTTTCGATGAGTTTCAAGGTTGCAGTCGTCGGCGCCACGGGCAATGTGGGCCGGGAAATGCTCAACATACTGGAAGAGCGCGGCTTTCCGGTAAGTGAAGTCGTGGCGCTCGCCTCGCGGCGCAGCCAGGGCACGGAAGTGTCGTTCGGCGACCGCACGCTGAAGGTCAAGACGCTCGATCAATATGATTTTTCCGACACCGATATCTGCATCATGTCGGCCGGTGGCAACGTTTCCAAGGAATGGTCGCCCAAGATCGGCAAGCAGGGCTGCGTCGTCATCGATAATTCGTCGGCCTTCCGCTACGACCAGGACGTGCCGCTGATCGTGCCGGAAGTGAACCCGGACGCGATCTCGCTGTTCACGCGCAAGAACATCATCGCCAATCCGAACTGCTCGACGGCGCAGCTGGTCGTGGCGCTGAAGCCGCTGCATGATTTCGCCACCATCAAGCGCGTCGTCGTCGCCACCTACCAGTCGGTGTCGGGCGCCGGCAAGGAAGGCATGGACGAGCTGTTCACGCAGACGCGAGCCGTGTTCGTCGCCGACGGTGTCGAGGTCAAGAAGTTCACCAAGCGCATCGCCTTCAACGTCATCCCGCATATCGACGTCTTCCTAGACGACGGCTCGACCAAGGAAGAGTGGAAGATGGTCGCTGAGACCAAGAAGATGCTCGATCCCAAGATCAAGCTGACGGCGACCTGCGTGCGCGTGCCGGTGTTCATCGGCCATTCGGAAGCGGTCAACATCGAGTTCGAAAAGCCGATCACCGCCGACGAGGCGCGTGATATCCTGCGCGAGGCGCCGGGCTGCCAGGTCTTGGACAAGCGCGAGGATGGCGGCTACATCACGCCGCTCGAATCGGCTGGCGAGGACGCCACCTTCATCTCGCGCATCCGCGAGGATTCGACCATCGACAACGGCCTGTCGATGTGGATCGTCTCCGACAATCTGCGCAAGGGCGCGGCGCTCAACGCGGTGCAGATCGCCGAGCTTCTGGTCGAGCGTGGCCTGATCCAGCCGAAGAAGAAGGCGGCCTAGTTACCGCTCACGGGCCGCACCGCCGCTGCCGCGGCGGGCCCTCCGCGAGGGCGCCGGACGACCGGCCTGGACGGGGCAAGGCATAGGCAGCCGGTTGCTATTAGACGCGACCGCTGCTCTGCCGGTCGTGAAACTCCATTGCTTCCAGGCCAACACCGGCGCCCGGCGCTTCTATGAGGGTCGTGGGTTCCAGGCGGAGTCGTTTGGCGACGGCACGACCAACGAGGAAGGCCTGCCGGATATTCTGTACGTCCGCAGGCGCTGACGCCTTACTCAATCCGTCCATTCTCTGCCGCCAGTCCGCGCAATAAGACCATCGCTTCCTCCCCCCGCTCCGCCGGGATGAACAGATGGTCGTGATAGAACGCCGAGACTGGATTGACGCCCATGCCGACGGCGGCGAGCCGCGTGGTGATGGCGGCGAGGAAGCCGACTGCTTCCAGCGAGGAATGGATGTTCAGCGTGATCATTCGGCAGCGGAACGAAGGGGTCAGTCCGGCTGCCTTTGCCGCTTCCTCGGTCACGATAAGCGTCGTGCCCTCGCGCTCGCGAAACACCATCGTCGCTTCGAGGCCTTCGGGCTGGAGAATACCAGGCGCCAGCGTGGTGAAGACATAGATGCCGTCGAGCAGTTCCGGCGTCATCGATGCCAGCAATGTCTTGAGATCGGTCTCGCCGGTCATCTGTCTTTTCTCAATGGATGCAGGGCGGGCAGCCCACAGACCTTCAATACCCGCGACCGATGAATGCCGATAGTCCGCGCCAGCGCGCACCGCACAGACGACATGGCGATGTCGCTGGCGGCTAGGCTTGCGAAGCTGTCGCATCGCACAATAAAGGAGTTGAGGACCAGCGCCGGTCCGTGAAAGGCTCCTGATGATCGTTCGCCCGCGCCCGACATTCCTGCAGCTGTTCTTCATCATGCGCGGCTCCGTGGTGCCACGTATCCTGCCGCAGATCTTTGGCTTCGCGCTCTATTCGGCGATCATCGTCGCTCTCGCACGCAGGTTTCAGCTGGATCTTGGCGTCTTCAACATCACGCCTTTCGGACTGGTCGGCGTGACCCTGTCGATCTACCTGTCGTTCCGCAACAATGCCGCCTATGACCGCTGGTGGGAGGCGCGCAAGCTGTGGGGCGCGCTGGTCTTCGAGATCCGCAATCTGGCGCGGGCCACGACTAGCCTGATCGCCGACCCGGCCGAGCAGCGTGCTTTGCTCATGGAGGCGCTTGCCTTCTGCCATTTCCTGCGCGGGCAGTTGCGCAAGACCGACAGTGTGAAAGACGCCCATGCCTTCATCGATACCGAGACGGACACGGCTGCAAAATTCGCCAATCCGGCCGACGAGATGGTCAGGCGCATGGGCCGCCGCGCCAACGCACAGCGCCGGGCCGGCGAGGTCGATTCGATCGGCTTTCGCATCCTGGATGAGAGGCTGGCATCGATCACGGCCATTCAGGCAGGCTGCGAGCGGATCGCCGGCACGCCCTTGCCGTTTGCCTATACGCTGCTGGTGCATCGCACGGCCTACATCGTCTGCCTGCTGCTGCCTATCGGGCTGATCTCGAGCACCGGCTGGGCAACGCCATTGTTCACGGCGCTGATCGCCTACACCTTCTTCGGCCTCGACGCGCTGTCGGAAGAGCTCGAGGATCCGTTCGGCACCGAGGCCAACGACCTGGCGCTGGACGGCCTGTGCCGTGTCTGCGAAATCTCCGTCTTCGAGGCGCTGGGCGAAACACCGCCGAAGATGATCGCGGCCGAGAGGTTTTACTTCTCCTGAGCTGCGGCCCAGCTTGCCAGCCGAGGGACGGCTCAGAAAGAATCCGAACCCCCTGTAGGATTGCCGCCTCATGCCGCGTCCTTGGTTCGACCCCGGCGAAAAGGGCTCGAACCATCAGGAGGGAACACCATGAGCATTTCTGAAACCGCGCCCGTTTCGTCCGGCGCCTTGTGGACCGGCCGCGTGCTCAGCGGCCTCACCATCCTGTTCATGATCTTCGACGGCGCCATCAAGCTGCCGCCGCTCGATGTCGTCACCCAGACGATGGTGCCGCTCGGCTGGCCGGCAGACCCTGATATGGCGCGCTTGCTCGGCGTCATCGGCCTGTTCGCGACGGCGCTCTACGCATGGCCGCGCACTTCGGTTCTCGGCGCCATACTGCTCACCGCCTATATGGGCGGCGCCATCGCCACAAAACTGCGCATCGACAGCCCGCTGTTCTCGCACACGCTGTTCGGCGTCTATCTCGGCATCATCCTGTGGGGCGGCCTCTATCTGCGCGACCCCAAGGTGCGCGCGCTGATCCCGTTCAGCCGTTGAGCCTCTAAGGAGAGAAAAATGTTCAGCACCATCCTCATTATCCTGGTCGCCCTTGTCGCCGCCATCCTCATCTATGCCGCGACACGGCCGAATGATTTCGTCACCACCCGCACCGCCACCATCAAGGCGCCGCCGGAAGCGATCTTCCCAATGATCAACGATTTCAACCGCTGGCCGACATGGTCGCCTTACGAAAAGCTCGACCCCAACATGAAGCGTACACTCTCCGGCGCGGCAAGCGGCAAGGGCGCCGCCTATGCCTGGGAAGGCAATGGCAAGGCCGGCAAGGGGCGCATGGAGATCGTCAATTCGGTGCCGTCCTCGCAGGTCGCGCTCAAGCTCGATTTCGAGAAGCCGTTCCGCGCCAACAACAGCGTCGACTTCACCCTGACGCCTTCTGGCGACACCACCGCCGTCAGCTGGGCGATGCGCGGCAGCCGGCCCTTCATCGCCAAGCTGATGGGCCTGTTCATGAACTTCGACACGCTGATCGGCCGGGATTTCGAGGTCGGCCTCGCCAATCTAAAGCGCAACACCGAGGCATGACCGGTATGGACGCCGCTTGTTTGAACAGGCGGCGTCGCGATCTTCATTCTCCCTGGGATCAAATTAGCCGTCTGAGAGTTAAGGCCTTGGCGGCGAGACGGCGATCCGCATGTGAGAGGAACGAAAATGAAGAAAATCTTGACCATTCTGCTGCTGACGACCGCGCTTGGTGCTTGTTCGCAGACGGAAAAAGGTGCTGCCGTGGGCGGCCTTGGCGGCGCTGCGATCGGCGCGGCCGTGGCCGGAGATCCGGTGCAGGGCGCGATTGTCGGCGGCGCAGTCGGTGCAGTGGCCGGGGCGCTCATCGGCCATGCCAGCGAAAGCGGCCAATGCCGGTACCGCGACCGCCATGGGCGAGTCTATGTTGACCGCTGCCCTGACGGCTATTGAGCCGCGCTCAGGACTGAAACAGCAAAACGGCGGGCAACAGGCCCGCCGTTTTCGTGGGATGGGCCGGAAAGCTGCGGGCTGCGCTACAGCAGCTTCTGGATATAGCTCCACGCTTCCCGGCCTAGCCTTGCATCGGCGTCATCGTTGCCGCCATGGGCGTGCAATCTCGACCGCAGCGTGGTTTCACCCGGCAGCAGAATCCGATGACCGGCGTCGGGCGCCGAAACGAGGCCGGTGGTCTTCCCGGCATCCTTGCGACGCCGAACAATCCGGTCGGCAAAACAGAGGGATGGCCACAGCGCGTCATCGCCGCCGGCAACCAGCACGATTTCCGCCGAAATGGCTTCGACAGGAATGGCGGCCTTGCTCGCCGCGTCAGCGAAAGTTTGGAGGGCGCGTTGGAAAAGCCCCCGGTAAGACACCAGGCCGTCGACGTGTTCAGCGCTCCAATCGGGATTGCTTGGGACGAACGGGTAAGGGACGCCCTTCAGCGTCCATGATGATCGTTCGGGCCAATCGATGCCGTCGCGGCCAGGTCCGATATTGCCCCAAACCACCGATGTCGGGCTGATCGCGACCACGGCGTCGATGCGCGGGTCATGAACGGCCGCGAGCAGGGATGCCTCGGCGCCTTTTGATGTCCCGATATAGACGATGCGCCGGCATCCCAGTCCGACAAGACAATCCGTTGCGGCGAAAAACGTCTCCAAGGGGATTTCGCAGATGCCGGGAACCTGGCCTTCGCCGCCAAACCACTGGAGCGCGAGCGCGGACGCCCCTTGCCCGGCAAACAGCCTGGCGCGGGCGACGTCGACGCGGCCGCTCGATCCGCTCAACACCACGACGCCGGTCGTGCGTCAGCGCATCGCAGGAGGGTTCCGGCAACGCTGCCCGACAGGATTTCTTCCGTGATTGCCGGTTCGCCCATCCGATTCATCAGCCTCAATGCCTGGCATTGCCGGACAATAGCAAAACGGCGGGCACAGGCCCGCCGTTTTGTCGATGCGATGAAGCACTCTTTATTCGGCAGTGGCGGCTTCCGCCTCGGCCGGTGCGGCAGCTGCGGCTGCAACAGCGGCGGCAGCGTCTTCCTGCGCCTTCTTCAGAAGGGCGGCGCGTTCCTGGGCCTTCTTGCCCGGCTCGGCCTTCTTCGGGTTGGAGCGGGCGTCGCGCTTGGCAATGCCGGCCTCGTCGAGGAAGCGCAGCACGCGGTCGGTCGGCTGGGCGCCATGCGACAGCCAATGCTTGACGCGGTCGGCGTCGACCTTGACGCGCTCGCCGTCCTTGGGCAGCAGCGGGTTCCACGAGCCGAGCGACTCGATGAACCGGCCGTCGCGCGGCGAACGGGCGTCGGCGACGACGACGTGGTAGTAAGGACGCTTCTTCGAGCCCGCACGGGCCAGTCTGATCTTCAGTGCCATTTCTTTTCTCCTAAAAGCTCTGATTTCGTTGGATTGGATTTCAGCCGGTTTTCGTCACGCCGTTGGCAGCGGCGATCTGTTCGTGGTGGCGGATCACTTCGCGGACGACGAAGTTGAGGAATTTTTCCGCGAAATCGGGATCGAGATGCGCGTCCTTGGCCAGCTGGCGCAGACGGGCGATCTGCTGCTGCTCGCGCGCCGGGTCCGCCGGCGGCAAGCCATGCTCGGCCTTCAGCACACCGACCGCCTTGGTGCAGCGGAAGCGCTCGGCCAGCATGTGGATGAGGGCGGCGTCGATGTTGTCGATCGAGGCGCGGTAGCCGGCCAGGATGGTGCGGGCGTCGGCCATGTCCTTTTCTTCGTTCATGGTCTCCTCACTTCTTCTTGCCCCATCACTTCTTCTTCCCAAGACCCGGCAGTCCGCCGCCGCCGAGGCCGGGAAGCCCCGGAAGTTTCATGCCGCCCGGCAGGCCGGGCAGGCCACCGCCGCCGGGGGCGGGCAGGCCCTTCATGCCGCCGAGGCCGGCGGCCTGCGCCTGCTTCTGCAAGGCTTCGAGCTGCTTGGGATCCATCTTCGACAAATCGGGCATGCCACCCATGCCGCCCATACCGCCGGGCATCATGCCGCCGAGGCCCATTTTCGAGGCAAGGCCGCCCATCATGCCGCGCATGAGGCCGCCGCCTTTGCCCTTGCCGCCCATCGCCTTCATCATGTCGGCCATGCCGCGATGCATCTTCAAGAGCTTGTTGATCTCGGCCGCGTCGGTGCCGGAGCCGGCGGCGATGCGCTTCTTGCGCGAGTGTTTCAGCATGTCGGGGTTGGCGCGCTCGGCCTTGGTCATCGAGGAGATGATGGCGAGCTGGCGGCCGAACATCTTGTCGTCGAGACCGGCGGCGGCCATCTGGTCCTTCATCTTGCCCATGCCGGGCATCATGCCCATGATGCCCCCCATGCCGCCCATCTTCGACATCTGCCGAAGCTGCTGGGCGAGGTCGTTCAGGTCGAACTTGCCCGACTGCATCTTCTTGGCCATCGCCGCCGCCTGCTCGGCGTCGATGTTCTCGGCGGCCTTTTCGACCAGGCTGACAATGTCGCCCATGCCGAGGATGCGGTCGGCGATGCGCTTGGGGTGGAATTCCTCCAGCCCGTCCATCTTTTCGCCGGTACCGATCAGCTTGATCGGCTTGCCGGTGACGGCGCGCATCGAAAGGGCTGCACCGCCACGGCCGTCGCCGTCCATCCGGGTCAGCACCAGGCCGGTGATGCCGACGCGTTCGTCAAAACTCTTCGCCAGGTTGACGGCGTCCTGGCCGGTCAGCGAATCCGCGACCAGCAGAATTTCATGCGGGCTCGACACCTTCTTGATGTCGGCCATTTCGACCATCAGCGGCTCGTCGATATGGGTGCGGCCGGCGGTGTCGAGGATGACGACGTCATGGCCGCCGAGCTTGGCCGCCTGGACGGCGCGCCTGGCGATATCGACCGGGTTCTGGCCCGCAATGATCGGCAGCGTCGCGACCTTGACCTGCTCGCCGAGCTGGCGCAACTGCTCCTGCGCGGCCGGACGCCGCGTGTCGAGCGAGGCCATCAGGACGTTCTTGTTCTGACGCTCGGTCAGCCGCTTGGCGATCTTGGCCGAAGTGGTCGTCTTGCCGGAGCCCTGCAGGCCGACCATCATGATGACGACGGGCGCCGGCGCATTGAGGTCGATGGCGACGCCCTCGGCGCCGAGCATGTCGACCAGCTCGTCATGGACGATCTTGACGACCATCTGGCCGGGTTTGATCGACTTCAGCACCGCGGCGCCGACGGCCTTTTCGCGCACCTTGTCGGTGAAGGAGCGCACCACTTCGAGCGCCACGTCGGCCTCGAGCAGCGCACGGCGCACCTCGCGCAGCGCCGCCGAGACATCAGCCTCCGACAGCGCGCCGCGGCCGGTCAGGCCGTTCAGGATGGAGCCAAGACGCTCCTGCAGCGATTCAAACATTCGTTTTCCTTTTCCCTGACACCCGGATGGTGCCCGAGAGGTAATGCGTTCGCGCCAAGTGTCCAAGCAAAAGCAAAGCCCACAACCAAAAAGCACCCGGGGGCGCTCAGCGCTGCCGGGTGTTGGCCTCCAGGATCGATTTACAGCACTTGGCCCCAAAGAGGCTTCGGCGTCCTGGTCGGCTTGCTCGGAGGGATACTCGTCGCGGAATTCGAGGCGTGTAGACAGGAAATCGGCCGAAGAGTCAAGACAAGGGCCAGTCTGGCCGTCCCGTGTGTCGCAATCAGGCCGCGCCCTTGGCGTCCGGAAGCTTGGCTCCAACCCTGAGCGGCGAGCGGGGATGCAGCAGCGACACAATCGTCAGCAGGCTGCAGGCGATGCCGATGAGGGCGATGAGAATGGCATCCGACATCATCCAGCCCGGCCCTTCGAGCGGCCTGGCGGTGAACAGGGCGAAGGAGTTGTAGCTCTCCTGGTGCGAGATCAGCAGGAAGCCGGTCAGATTGTTTCCGAGATGGGCGCCCAGCGCCGCGCCGAGATTGCCGGTGGCGTAGACGACGAGTGTCAGAAGCAGCGCGAAGGCGGCGATCGAGACCAGCACGCAGGCGTTGATGGCGGCCGACGACGCGCTGCTCCAGTGCAGCGAGGTGAACAGCAGGCCGGGCAGCAGCGCCCAGATCAGCGGGCTCCTGAACCGGCTGGCCAGGCCGCGCAGCAGATAGCCGCGAAACAGCACCTCTTCCGAGGACGTCTGCAGCAAGGTCAGCGCGACGATCGGGACCAGAAACAGCAGCCACGACGACAGGCTGATCGTGCCGCGCGCGATCCCCGGCTGCAGGAGGTAGAGCAGGATTTCGGACAGAGCCGAGGTGATCAGCACAGCGACCAGCCCCTTGAGGAAGTCCGGCCGCGACACACGACGGCTGGCGCCAAGCAGCGCAGACAGCGGTTCGCCATGCACCCAGCGCATGGCGATCCACAGGCCGATCCAGATGCCGGCGAAGGAGGCGAGCGCACTGAGGATGCCGATGGGCGAGGCGAGGAAGCCTTCCATACCGGCGGATGAAGCCGCCGAAGCCTGCCAGGCGAAGAAGAGACGAGTGCCGCCGATGATCACGGCTGCGGTGGTGGCACCCCACAACACGACGACGATCAGCGTTCCCAGGAACAGACGCAGAAAGGTCGTCCTGGCGTTCGGCGACTGCCGGTAGCGCTCGAAGGCAGTGTCGTCGATCGTCACGCAGAGTCCTTCGCCCGAATCCATCGCCTTTGATCTAGCCGATGGCTTCGGGAATCGGAATCGCTATTCGTCAGGGATCAATGCGCAACAGACCTTGTGGCACCCAAGCGCCACGGAAGCAGCCGTCCTGTTTGTGGCCAGCGCCCGCCTTGTCGACCGCTGGTTTCCATCAACGCACCACGTACATGATGCGCCGCGTCTGCGGATCGATCAGCGCCGGCTGACCGTTCACATAGACATAGCGGTAGTTGTAATCAGGAATTTCGCGCAGCTCGACAGTGTCGGGCAAGGTCGCGCCGGTCACCACTTCGCCGTCGAGATAGACCGGGTCGAGGCGATGCGTGTCGACATAGGTGCGGACTTCGGCTGGCGGAGGAGGAAAGTCCCCCTCGACTGGATCACTGGCGATGATCGCACCGGTATAGTCGTTCGAGTAGTTGCCGATATCTTCCGGCGGCGAGACGACGGCAACGCTCGAGCCGTGGGGACGCTGCGTCAGCACCACCCGGCTGCCGCTGAAATCGGCGGTCACATAGTCCGAATAGACCCAGCCTTGGCCGCCGGCTTCGGCGATGGTGCACCATTTGCTGTTTTCGATGCAGCCATTGAGGGTCGCCGACTGGCCAGCGGCGAGCACGCCGATAACAGGATATTGCGGACCCGGACCGGCGCGGACGTTGAGATCGGTGACGGCCGAGACGGCGGTGTCGGCTAACGCGGCGCCCGACATCACGGTCATCATCCCGGCGATTGCGGGAAACAATACGGACTTCATGGTTTTCTCTCCGTTTTCATTGTCCCCTCGGGTTTGAAAACGGGGCAGCGGCGCATGCGTTCCGGCTAAAATGCCGGCGCCACCTCACGATTTGTTCCCGTCTCTTTCGGCAGACCAGTCAAAAGGTCGTGAACGAAGGCCAGTTTTCGCGCCGTCACGTCCGAAATGACGAAGGGATAGAGGTCGGGCAGGCCCATGCAGCGGTTGATCGAATTGGAGGCTTCCGACAGCACCAGCCAGCGGGCAAGGATCTTTTCGAAGGGCTCGGGCGTGTTCGCAGGTTCCGAAGGGGCGGCCTGCAGTTCGCCGCCGGTGTCGCCCCGCGGCAAATCATTGGCCACCACCGTCTTCAGCCGGCCGAGCGGGAAGTTCAGCGCATGGACCATCTCCAGCGTGTCGGTGATGTGCAGATGATGGGCCCAGGTTTCGGCCCAGTCCTCCCACGGATGCGAGGTGGCGTAGGCCGAGATGTGGTTTTGCTGCCAGTCGGGTGGCGCGCCGTTGGTGTAATAGGCCTTCAGCGCCTGTTCGTAATCGGCGCGATCGTCGCCGAACAGAGCGCGGAAGGCCTCCAGCCTTTGCGGATCGTCGCGGATCAGGCGGTCCCAGTAATAATGGCCGAGCTCATGGCGGAAATGGCCGAGCAGCGTCCGGTAATTCTCACCCATCTGGACGCGACGCTTCTCGCGCTCGGCTGAATCGGCCTCGGCGACGTTGAGCGTGATCAGGCCGTTGTCATGTCCGGTCAGGATGCGTTCACCGCCTGGCCCGCCGCCGATCGGATCGGCGAGGAAGTCGAAGGCGAGGCCGACCTCGTCCGTCGGGCTCTGCTTGGGCGCCACCGGCAGGCCGAAGGCGAGCAGCGAATAGATGGCGCGCTTCTTCGCCGCCTCGACGCGGATCCAGCGGCGGCGGTTGCCGTCGACGGAGAGATCGGGGATCAGCTGATTCAGACCGCAGGCGCGGCAAAAGCCTTGTCCCGGTTCGGCCATCCAGTTGCAGGCGCATTCATCGGCATTGGTGCACTGGAAGATGCCGTCCGCGCCCGCCAAGGCAAAGCGGGCATGCTCGGGATCGTAGAGCACAAGGCTGGAGCAATTCAGGCACTGCGCGTTCTCGAAATAGAGACGGTGGCCGCAATGCGGGCAATCAAAGAGTTTCATGTCGGTCTCAAACCATCAGAGCCAGCATATAGGTGCGCGGCGGCAGGTGCCCAACGCCAATCGCCGGGCAGGCGTTCCGCAGATCTCGAAGCTATTTCGCGGCAAGCTGGGCGACGACCTGCCTCGCCACCGCTTCGCCCGACAGACGCGCACCGCCGCAGGTCGGGATCAGCGGCCGGCGAGGTGCTCGCCGGCGCCGACCACATCAACGTCTTCCATGGCTATTTCGACCCCGCCACAATAATCACTTGATCGTAGGCAAATTCCCCGGCATTCGCCAGCATTGTGCCGCAGACCGTGACAAGTGCGCGTTTCGCTGGCAAATTCGCAGATGGGACGTGAATCAGGCAACCAGGAGAACAACATGGCATTTCTTGCCAAGGGTAGGATTTTTGCGGCCGCGGTGGTGGCGGCGCTTGGGCTGGCGACGGGGGCACAGGCGGCGGCCAGTTGTGGCAGCACCGGTGCCGGCTTCGATGCTTGGAAGCCGGGGTTCGCCGCAGAGGCCAAGGCCGAAGGTGTCGGCGCCAGGGGTCTGGCCGCGCTGGCTGGCGCTACTTACGCGACAAAGACGATCTCCGTCGATCGCGGCATCCACAAGGCTTTTAGCGGCTCGGTGGAAGCCTTCATGAAGCGCCGTGGCGGGGCGGCGATCATTTCCAAGGGCCGTGTGCTGAAGAAGTCGAACGCGGCGCTGTTCAGCCAGATCGAAAGCAACTACGGCGTGTCGCCAGGTGTGTTGCTGGCGATCTGGGGCATGGAGACCGGCTTCGGTTCGTCCATGGGCAACCAGAATACGGTTTCCGCCATCTTGACGCTTGCCTATGATTGCCGCCGTCCGGCGTTTTTCCACCCACATGCCATTGCGGCCCTGAAGCTGGTTGATCGCGGGGCTTTGAGCGCCTCGTCGGTCGGCGCTGCCCATGGCGAGATCGGCCATACGCAGTTCCTGCCCGGGAATGTCCTGAAATATGGCGTGGGCAGCGGAAACCTGCGCGACAAGGCGACGGCGCTGGCTTCCACCGCCAATTTCCTCAAGGCCCATGGTTGGCGGCGGGGTGCGAGCGCTGCGGCCAATATCGGCGCAATTGCCGGCTGGAATGACGCAAACGTCTACCAGCAGGCCATAGTGCAGATCGCCACCGCGATCGACGGCGACTGATTGAAAGCCCTGTTCGACAAAAGCCCGGCCATGCTCCGGGCTTTTTTTGTCGAGGGAAGCATTTCGGACGTTCGAGATCGACCGAAGCGTCCCCAGCGTCGCTACGCTCCTTGCTCCGCCCGTGGATGACGAAGTGACGGATGTTTCCGGCTAATCGCCAATTTCGAGCGCGTAGGAGCAGCCCGCCAGCGTCTGGCCGGGATGGGTATCGACCGTCGAGACGCTGAGCGCAATGCGCGTGGCGAAGGTCACGCCGCCGCTGTCCTCGGTTCTCTCGGCCATGACTTTTTCGCCGAGGAATTTGTCCGGGCTGGAGACCGTCGCCGGGACGCCAAGCTGCCGGGCGAGTTCCGGCGCGGCGATGCCGTCGAGCACGGCCATCGGCCCGGTCGCGGTGAAGACGATTGTCCCCGTCTCGTGCCTGAAGACATGAACCGGTGCGGGCAGTCGATACTGCCGCAGGAAGGGATTGCCGGATGGAACCTCTTTCCAGCCGAGCGTGCCCGCCGCCCCGGGCTCGCCGCCCAGCCACAGGGCAAAGCTATTATAGGCCGGCACGTCGGCCCTGCATTCTATCAGTGCGGCAAGTTCGAGGGAGCTGGGATCGAAGGTCTCGGCCATGGCCGGCGTCGCCAGAAAAACCAGCAACGTCAGGTGGCGGCCAAGGCCATGCATCAGTCCTACTTCGCTCGGTTGCGCGCGGCAAGCGTGCGGAGCCTGAGCGCGTTGAGGCGGATGAAGCCGGCGGCGTCTTTCTGGTCGTAGGCGCCGCGGTCGTCCTCGAAGGTGACCAGTGCGTCGGAATAGAGCGTCTTCTTAGACTTGCGGCCGGTGACGATGACGTTGCCCTTGTAGAGCTTCAGCCGCACCGTGCCTTCAACGTCTTCCTGGCTCTTGTCGATCATCGCCTGCAGCATCAGGCGCTCGGGCGAGAACCAGAAGCCGTTGTAGATGAGCTCGGCATAGCGCGGCATGAACTCGTCCTTGAGGTGCGCGGCACCCCGGTCGAGCGTGATCGATTCGATGGCGCGATGGGCCACGATGAGGATGGTGCCGCCGGGCGTCTCATAGACGCCGCGCGACTTCATTCCGACGAAGCGGTTCTCGACCAGGTCGAGCCGGCCGATGCCATTGTCGCGGCCGAGATCGTTGAGCGCGGCCAGCATGGTCGCCGGCGACAGCTTCTTGCCGTTGAGCGCGATCGGGTCGCCCTTCAGGAATTCGATCTCGATCTCGGTGACCTTGTCGGGCGCATCCATCGGCGAAACGGTGCGCTGGTGGACGAATTCCGGCGGCTCGCTCCATGGATCTTCGAGAACCTTGCCCTCGGAAGACGAGTGCAGGAGATTGGCATCGACCGAGAACGGTGCCTCGCCCCGCTTGTCCTTGGCCACCGGAATCTGGTGCTGCTCGGCGAAGTTGATCAGGTCGGTGCGCGACTTGAACGACCAGTCGCGCCAGGGCGCGATGACCTTGATGTCGGGGTTCAGCGCGTAGGCGGAAAGCTCGAAACGCACCTGGTCGTTGCCCTTGCCGGTGGCTCCGTGCGCGATCGCATCGGCGCCGGTCTCCTTGGCGATCTCGACAAGGTGCTTTGAAATCAGTGGCCGCGCGATCGAGGTTCCCAGCAGATAAGTGCCTTCGTAGACGGTGTTGGCGCGGAACATCGGGAAGACGAAGTCGGAGACGAATTCCTCGCGCACATCGACGATGCGGATGTCCTTGATGCCCATCATCTCGGCCTTCTGGCGCGCCGGCTCCAGTTCGCCGCCCTGGCCGAGATCGGCGGTGAAGGTGACGACCTCGGCGCCGAGTTCGGTCTGCAGCCATTTCAGGATGATGGATGTGTCGAGACCGCCGGAATAGGCGAGCACGACTTTCTTGACGTCTTTGGTCTTGGACATTTCTGCTCCGTCGATGGCGGACGCTTGGGCAAGGGCGTCACGGATTGTCGGAGCGCCTTTTAGCAGGAACGGCAAAGCGAGCAAGCGCGCGCGGCCCCAGATTGCTGATCCAGCGCGCTGCAGGCGGCATCGTATCTCTTTTGGAGCATGATCTCTGGACAAACGGAAACCGTTTGCCAGAGAAAAACCGGTTGCCACTTCGGGATCATGCCCTTGCGGAAACAACCGCTACAATCATGGGCTGCATTTATGCCGAGGATTTAAGCAAGTTTTCATGTCCGGCCGCTAAATCGGCGAGATACAGCTGCACTGGGCAATGCGACCGTGCCGAGGCGGCTTTTGCCCGTTCATTGCGGGAGTCCTCGGGCTTGGACCATTCTTGATGCGCGTTATATCATGCATCGTCACGGAACATAATCTGTGGCTCGTCCTGCTGGCGGCGCTGATGTGCGTCACCGGCTGCTGGGTGACGATCGGTCTCCTGGATCGCGCCAGGAAAACCGTCGGCGTGCAGATGCGGGGATGGCTGTTCCTGACCGCGGTCGCCGCCGGTTCCTCGATCTGGTGCACGCATTTCATCGCCATGCTGGCCTATCAGCCCGGCGCGCCGATCACCTTCGATCCGGTGCTCACCATGATCTCGCTGGTCATCGCCATGGTTGGAACCGGGGCGGGCTTCGGCCTTGCCCTGGACAAAAGCCGCGGCCTGGCGCCGGAATGGGGCGGATGCCTCGTCGGGCTGGCGATCTCGGCCATGCATTATACCGGCATGATGGCCTATCACGTGGCCGGCATCGTCGAATGGGACGCCCGCTATGTCGTCGCTTCGGTGCTGATCGCGATGGCGTTCTCCGCCGCGGCGATCGGCCAGGCGGCGCGCCGGCCGTATCGCTGGTCGCATTATCTCGGCATCGGACTGCTCGTGCTGGCGATCGTCGGCCTGCATTTCACGGCGATGGCGGCGGTGGCGGTGACGCCGCTCTCCTTCATCACCACCGGCACCAATCCCGATATCCTCGAAGCGATGGCCGTCGCGGTCGCCGTGGTCGGTATGATCGTCGCTGCCACCGGCTTCGCCAGTTATCTGATCGACGAACGCGGCCGGGCCGAGAGCTTCGAGCGCCTGCAGCATCTGGCGCTGAACGATTCGCTTACCGGCCTTGCCAACCGGGTCTCCTTCAACGATCGCCTCGACCATGAGATCGAGCGGGCGGGCGAGGACAAGGACACGATGACCGCCGTCATCGTCATCGATCTCGACCGCTTCAAGGAAATCAACGACCTCAGGGGACACGCGGCCGGCGACCAGGCGCTCAAGATCGTTGCCCGCAAGCTGGCGAAACTGGCCGGCGACGGCGAGTTTGTCGCCCGGCTTGGCGGCGACGAATTTGCCGCCATCAAGCGCTTCAAGGACCAGAACGAGCTGCTCGGCCTGGTGTCGCGGCTGGAAAAATCATTGTTCCAGCCGTTACGGATCGACGATTTCGAGACCGTCACCGGCGCCAGCATCGGCGTCGCTGTCTATCCGCGCGACGGCGCCGACCGCGAGAGGCTGGTCAGCAATGCGGACCTGGCCATGTACCGGGCCAAGAATGACGTGACGCGGGCCGTCTGCTTCTACGAATCGACCATGGACGAGACGGCGCGGGCGCGGCGCGCGCTCGCCACCGACCTTCGCCTGGCGATCGAGCGCGGCGAACTCTCGCTGCACTATCAGGTGCAGACCTCGGTTGCGACCGGCGCCACCTGCGGTTACGAGGCGCTGCTGCGCTGGACGCATCCCGTGCACGGCATGATCCCGCCCGCCGAATTCATTCCGATCGCCGAGGAAAACGGCTCCATCCTGGGGATCGGCGAATGGGTGCTGCGCACCGCATGCCGCCAGGCGGCCTCCTGGGACAATGGCCACAAGATCGCGGTCAATCTGTCGCCGGTGCAGTTCGCCCATGCCGACCTGGCCAAGCTCGTCCACCAGATCCTGATCGAGACCGGCCTGTCGCCGAAGCGTCTCGAGCTCGAGCTGACCGAATCGACGATCGTCGCCGACAAGGTGCGCACGCTGCACGTGCTGCGCCAGATCAAGGCGCTGGGCGTGACGATCGCTATCGACGATTTCGGTACGGGCTATTCGTCGCTCGACACGCTGCGCTCGTTTCCGTTCGACAAGATCAAGCTTGACCGCTCCTTCATGGCCGATGTCGAGCGCAGCCCGCAGGCCAAGGCGATCATCCGCGCGGTGCTGACACTGGGGCGCAGCCTCGACATTCCGGTGCTCGCCGAAGGCGTCGAGACCCACGTCCAGCTCACCATCCTGCAGGTCGAAGGCTGCAACGAGGCGCAAGGTTATTTCCTCGGCCGCCCCAAGCCGATCGATCAGATTTTGTTGCCCGGAACGGCAGCTGTCATGGTGGTCGAGCTCGATCAGTCGGCGGCTTAGACATCACTGCTGTCGGGCGCCCACCTCGCATCTGGCGCCGGCGCGACGCATCTTGTATAGGCCTACGCTTTCCCTGGGGCCTGCAATGTCCTTCATTCCCGACACGACCACGCTGATCCAGTTCGCCATCGCCACGGTCATCCTGGCGATCACGCCTGGTCCCGACATGACCTTGTTTGTCTCGCGCACGCTGAGCCAGGGGCGTGCCACCGGCTTTGCCTCGATGGCGGGCGCGCTGTGCGGCACGCTGATCCACACCACGCTGGTGGTGGTCGGAGTCTCGGCGCTGATCGTCGCCTCGCCGATGGCCTTCTTCGTGCTGAAGATTTTCGGCGCCGGCTATCTCGTCTTCCTGGCCTGGCAGGCGATCGCCAAGGGCTCGGCCTTTTCGCCGGAGAAGAAGACAGGTCCGCAGATCTCGCTGTTGCGCAGCTGGGCGGCGGGGCTCGGCGTCAATCTGCTCAACCCGAAGATCATCCTGTTCTTCATGACCTTCCTGCCGCAGTTCGTCTCCGCGCATGATCCGCACGCGCCGGGAAAGCTGTTCGTCCTCGGCGCCATGTTCATCGTGCTGTCGATCCCCGTGACAGCGCCGATGGTGCTGGCGGCAGAGAAATTCTCCGCGGCGATGAAGGCCAGCCCGCGCGTCACGCGGGTGGTCGACTATCTCTTCGCCGGCGTGTTCTCTGCCTTCGCGCTCAAGATCCTGACGGCCCAGGCGAAGTAGAAGCGTTCTCGTCCTTCCACCAGCTTCCGGCCCAACGACCGGCGCTCAGCGAGTAGAAGATGCCGCCGACCATGCCGCCGCCGATCACCGCCATGATGGCGCTGGTATCGGTGACCGCGAAGGTGGGCTCTTGGGCGTGGTCGACTAGGCCGAGATAGGCGGCCGCCACCACGGCACCCGCCAGCGCATAGTACAGCCAGTCGCGCCGGCCGAGGATTTCGGCAACCAGGATGACGACCACCGCCGGCATAAAGGCGAAATAGGCGACGAACAAAGCGACGAAGGGGATCGAGAAATACAGCGCAGCCGTCGCTGTCGGGTGCGCGTGGTCAGGCGTATAGCCGAGCGAGGCCAGGAACAGGATGTTGAGGAAGGCGCTCGCCGCCAGCGAGGCGACGGCATAGCCGAACAGGATAATGGCGAACCGAACGAGATAGGCGACGAAGCGGCCCATCACGGATTTCGCTTCACAAGACGGCCTGACCTGCATCCGGCCAACAGCCAGTAGACCAAACCTGCGGCCGTACCGGCGGTGGCCAGGAACCCGAGAAAGCCCGGATTGAAAACAAACCCGCCGGCCGAGCCCGGGACGAGAACGCCAAATGCGATGGAGGTGATCGCGCCCGTGACCGCGAAATAGAACCACCCCCGCAGCGACAGCCATTCGGCGACCAGGATCGCGGGGCCGACGATCAGCAGCGCGCAGACCGCCACGGTCAACACGGCGAGCGGGAAGGAGCCCAGCCAGTCGAAGGTGAAAACCAGGGACCAATTGCCATACTCGATCCCTTCGAGAAGGGTGATCAGCAGCACAGGCACCACGATTGAGGTCAGCACGGCGGCGATATAGCCGACGGCTATGATGGCGAAGCGCTTGAGCCCGGCGACGAGACGGCTCACGCCTCGCCGTGCCCCGCGATCATCATGGCTTCCAGCGCCAGCCGGTCGACCTTGCGCATGCGCTCGGAGTCCGACTTCAGCTGGCCGCAGGCGGCGAGGATGTCGCGGCCGCGTGGTGTGCGGATCGGCGAGGCGTAGCCGGCATTGTTGATGTAGTCGGCGAATTTCTCGATCGTCTCCCAGTCAGAGCACTGGTAATTGGTGCCGGGCCATGGGTTGAACGGGATCAAATTGATCTTGGCCGGAATGCCCTTGAGCAGCTTGATCAGGCCCTTGGCGTCCTCGATGGAATCGTTGACGTCCTTCAGCATCACATATTCGAAGGTGATGCGCTTGGCGTTGGACAGGCCGGGATAGGCTCGGCAGGCGGCAATCAGTTCCTTGAGCGGATACTTCTTGTTGATCGGCACCAGGAGGTCGCGCAGATCGTCATTGGTGGCATGCAGCGAGATTGCCAGCATGACGCCGATCTCCTCGCCGGTGCGGAAGATCTCCGGCACGACGCCGGAGGTCGACAGCGTGATGCGGCGCTTCGACAAAGACAGTCCGTCGCCGTCGGAGGCGATCAGCAGCGCCTTCTTCACCGCCTCGAAATTGTAGAGCGGCTCGCCCATGCCCATCATGACGATGTTGGACACTTTGCGGCCCTCGGCCGGCACGACGGCGCCGTCCGGCGTGTCGCGGTCGGGGAAGTCGCCGAGCCGGTCGCGCGCGGTGAGCAACTGGGCGAGGATTTCCTCGGCCGTCAGATTGCGCACCAGCTTCTGCGTGCCGGTGTGGCAGAACGAACAGGTCAGCGTGCAGCCGACCTGCGAGGAGATGCAGAGCGTGCCGCGGCCTTCCTCGGGGATATAGACGGTCTCGATCTCGACCGGACGGCCGGCGCCGCGCGGCGGAAAGCGGAACAGCCATTTGCGGGTGCCGTCGGAAGAAATCTGTTCCTCGACGATCTCGGGCCGCGCGACCGTAAAATGCTTGTCGAGTTCGGCGCGCAGATCCTTGGAGATATTGAGCATGCCGGGGAAGTCGGAGACACCGCGCACATACATCCAGTGCCAGAGCTGCTGGGCGCGCATCTTTGCCTGGCGCTCCGGCACGATGCCGGACGCGACGAGCGCCTCTGCGAGTTCTGCGCGCGTCAGGCCGATCAGCGACGGCTTCTCGGGCGCGGCGCGGGCGCGCAACGCGTCACGGGCGCCGTCAGTGGTGAGGTCGAAGGAAAGGGTCATGGTTGCACAGATATAAGCGGTTTGCGGCCGATTTCATCCATCGTGCCTGATATGAAGCGCGGCGCATAGCACAGGTTGAGGGAGGAGTCATGCGGTGGCGAACACAACCCCGGGTGGGCGGAGCGTTTCGATCGCGAATGTTCTGATCGACAGACGGTCCCTGGCGTCTGAACCGAAAGTTCATCGGATAAACCAGTTTGTCGCACCCACGACAGCCCGCTACGACCGACTGGCAGCCTTGCGCCCAATCTTCCCGGCGCGCGGGTGCCGATCACATAGTCGTGTTGACGTAACGATTCCCCTGCCGCCTTCGAAGGCTGAAGGGGGCAACCATGCCCCTGCAAAAAATGGGAGTATGCTGAATGAACTCGATCAAGCTCGCCGTCATTGCCGCCCTCGTCGGCCTTTCCACCCCGCAGGCTTTTGCCGAAGACGCAATGGGCACGATGACCATGATGAAAGGCGGGGAGGTGACGGCGATCATGCCGGACGGGCATATGGGAACCATGATGCCAGATGCAAAAATGGGCGCCGAGATGATGAAGATGGCCAAGCCGATCAAGCACTGCATGATGATGATCACCGATGCCAAGGGCAAAGCCTACATGATCGATACGTCGACCAAGAAGGCCCAGGCCGAATGTGAAAAAATGGCTATGTGAGACCTGAATCCGCAGGAACCGCTCCCGCCGGCAGGAGCTGGCGGGAGCATCCGGCGCGCGGAACACCGACGCCGGCGCCGAGCCTCGGGCTGCGTCCGGGACTAGCCTCTAAAACGTCCGCCTATGTCCAACAGGGGCGATCACGGCCGTTTGGCCGAGGCAGTTTTCAAATAATCGCGTGACGCCGACTTGATCCGACAGGCTTGATCGACGTCATGCCTATGCTAGGGCTGGGCCTCCATTGCGAGGACAGATATGGCCGGCACATCGCGAAAATACCCCATGCTGCGGCGTTCGCGCGCCATGCTGGGCTCACGGCGTGTCTGGCAGCCACGGCTGGTGTTCTGGGCCGGCGCTGTCGGCATCGGTGTGATCAGCGTGCTGTTTGCGGTGCTGGCCGACAAGGCGCAGGCGCTGTTCCACTTGATGACAGGAAACGACAGCGGCTGGCGTTTCTTATTGCCGCTCATCGTCACGCCGCTGGGTTTTGTGCTGTGCGCCTGGCTTGCCTCCGCCTTCTTTCCCGGCTCGCAAGGCAGCGGCATTCCGCAGGCGATCGCCGCGCGCCATTTGCGCGAAGACGAGGATCGCAACCACCTGCTTTCGTTGCGGCTGGCGGCGGGCAAGGTCGCGCTCACCGTTGTCGGCCTGTTCTGTGGCGCTTCGATCGGCCGCGAAGGCCCGACCGTGCAGGTCGGCGCCTCGCTGATGCTGCAGGCGGCGCGCTGGGGCGGCACGGCGCAGGCGCGGGGCCTGATCCTGGCCGGTTCGGCAGCCGGCATTGCGGCGGCCTTCAACACGCCGCTGGCCGGGATCGTCTTCGCCATCGAGGAGATGGGCCGCACCTATGAAGCCCGCACCAACGGGCTGGTGCTGACGGCCGTGATTCTGGCCGGGCTCGCCTCGCTTGGGCTGCTCGGCAACTACACCTATTTCGGCGTCTCGAAAGAGACGATCTCGTTCGCCGCGGAGTGGCCGCTAGTGATCGCCTGCGGCATCATTGGCGGTGGGTTCGGCGCGCTGTTCTCCTTGCTGGCGCTGAAGACAACGCGGCGGATCCGGCGCTGGCACACGCAGCAGCCCTTGGCGCGTGCCTTGCTGGTGGCCGCTGTTTGTGGGCTTGCCGTGGCGGCGATCGGCATCGCCTCGGGCGGGCTGACTTTCGGCACCGGCTACGCGCAGGCGCGCGGCGCCGTCGAAGGCACGCCGCTGCCATGGTTCTTCTTTGCCGAAAAATTCGTCGCCGGGCTGCTGTCGATGGTTTCGGGCATCCCAGGCGGCATCTTCGCACCGTCGCTGGCGGTCGGCGCCGGGATCGGCAGCTCGCTCGGCCTGCTGCTGGGCGCCAGCACCGGCGCTGCAGCACTGCTCGGCATGGCCGGCTATTTCGCCGGTGTCGTGCAGGCGCCGATGACGGCCTTCGTCATCATCCTGGAGATGACCGGCAATCACGACAATGTCATTGCACTGATGCTGGCCTCGATGCTGGGCTATGGCACGGCGCGCATGATCTCGCACGAGCCGCTTTATCATGCGCTGTCACGGGTGTTCATCGCAGAGGCGATCCGGCGGCGGCGGGCGGAAGCGGCACCAGAGTCAGGCCATGGCTGAAAAGCAAAAGGCCGGGCTGGTGGCCCGGCCTTCGGTTCAAATGCGGCTTGTGCCTATTTACACTTGGCGATGGATGTCAGCGCCGCCGAAATGCCCTTCAGCGAGAAGACATAGGAGGTCGGGTTGCCGCGGCCGGACTTGGCCGTCACCTTCATGTCGGTGCCGGTCTTCATGGCGGCGATCAGAACCGGTTCCTCGGCGGCGTTCTCGACCCAGGCCGACTTGCCTTTCGTGAACATCGAGAACGATTTCTTGTCGATGGTGACGGTGGCCTTGGAACCTTCCTGGAAGGTGTAGCCGGCAATGAATTGCGGCTCGTAGGACACCTGCTGTCCCGGCCGCTGGCTGACGAAGAAGAACATGTCGCCATGGTCGAGCGTCGGCGGTTGCTTGTCGGTCGGCACGGTGAGCACGTAGCAGACCTTGCCGCCCGATGCCTGATAGCTGTAGGTGCCCCAGGCATTGTGCTGGCCGATCTTGGTCGCCTGCTGCGCCAGAACAGGCGCTGCAGAGGCCACCAGGAACAGACTCGAAACCAGTGCTATCAATCCGCGCATCGTCTTTCCTGTATTCCAAATGGTGCGGAGGCGGGCCGCTTGGCGTCCTGCCGTCGCTTCATTTTGATTTAATCTGGGTTACCAAACGGTGAATTTCCCTCAACAAAAGGACGCTCACCCCAGGAAACCGCCGCCATTCCCGCGCCACCGCCTTGTCAGCGGTCGGCGCGACGTCCCTTCGGCGACTTGGAGGCCACGAAAGCGGCAAGAGTTTGACTTTTTCGCCGGCTGCTGAACGCCTGGGATCCAGGGGACACGTGCCGGCTGAAGACGCTCAGCCCTTGTCGGCGATGGCGTCCTTGGCGGCCTGGCGATGCGCCGGCGTGATGTGGGTGCTGACGGCGGTGATCGCGGCGGTCAGCACGGCGATGTCGTCGGTGAAGCCGAGCCCGAAAATGAAGTCGGGGATGAGGTCAAAGGGCAGGACGAAATAGCCGAGCGCGGCCACCAATATGCCCTTCGCGCGCATCGGTGTATTCTTGTCCATGGCGCAGTAGTAAGCGGCGACGACGTCTTCCATGAACGGGATCTGCCGTGCGGCCTTCTTGGCGGTGCGCCAGAATTTTTCGCGCACTTCGCTTTCGCCGCCGAGCTTGTCGCCAAAGCCGAAGAAATCAAAACCGGGTTGTTGCGCCATCAATCACTCCTTGCGGGTCTCATGCGCATCCTGGCGCATGCCTCGCGAGGGAAAATGTGGTGAAAGCCGGCCCCCGCTGCAAGATGCGGGCGCCGATTTGGATCGACGCTTGCGGCCAAGCGTACATTCAGCCGCCGAAATAGCCGTTCATCTTCCTTGCCAGCGCTAAGTCGAGCGCCGTGACGCCGCCGGCGTCATGGGTGTTCAGCGTCACGTCCACGGTCTTGTAGACATTTGACCAGTCGGGGTGATGGTCCATCTTCTCGGCTGCCAGCGCGACGCGGGTCATGAAGGCGAAGGCTTCGGAAAAATTCTTGAAGGCGAAACGGCGCTTGATCGAGGCGCCGTCCGTGGCCAGCGACCAGTCGCCGAGTTCGGCAAGGGCCGCGGTGATGGCGTCCTTGCTGAGTTTTTCTCTCGTCATGATGATTTCCCGTGCTATCTCGAATTCGACCCTCACCATAATGCAAGTCGCCCAAAAGTGCTTTGCGGTTTTGGGGTTCCAAATGCACAAACGGCGCATATCGAATGAGCATGAAGCCGATAAATTCCATTCTGTTCGTTTGCCTCGGCAACATTTGCCGCTCGCCATTGGCCGAGGGCGTCTTTCGCGCCGTCTGGGCGGAGCGTGGCCGGGGCCAGGATATCCAGCTGGATTCGGCCGCTACCAGCGGCTGGGAGGTCGGCTCGGCGCCCGATCCACGCTCGATCGCGATTGCGGTGCGTCACGGCATCGACATTTCCGGGCAGAGGGCACGCAAGGTCAGGCCGGAGGATTTCTCCCGTTTCGACCTGATCCTCGGCATGGACCGCTCGAATGTCGCCGATCTCAAGGCGCTGGCGCCGGCGGCTGCGCGCGACCGGCTGCAACTCTTCCTGGAGTTCGCGCACGGACAGGCGCGCGACGTGCCCGATCCCTATTATGACGGGGCGGAGGCCTTTGCCGAAGTCTACCGCATGATCCGCGAGGCGTCGGAGGCGCTGGCGGCGCGGCTGGCGGCGCGGGCATCGTTGCCCGACAGCGGCCAGGCTTCCTCGACGATATAGGGGCCGCCGCCGACCGAATCGCGAGACGACATCAGGACGAAACGGCCGATGCGGAACGGCAGCGTCGAGAAATTGCCACGCGCCGACAGATATTGGGCGACATCCAGCGGGGTGGAATTGCGCAGGCGCGCAAGCGTGACATGCGGCATGAACTTGCGCGGGTCGGCGGGGATGCCGAGCCGCTGGCAGATGCGTTCGATTTCGCCCTGAAGGGCGGCGAGATCGGGCGAAGCGGAGGCGCCGGCCCACACCGCATGCGGCTTCTTCTGGCCGAAAGCGCCTACACCGGACAGGGTCAGCGAGAAGGAGGGGCGGTGGACGCGGTCGAGCGCGTTGGCGATCTCGTCGGCGACATGGCCCGGGACATCACCGATGAAGCGCAGCGTCAGATGGTAGTTTTCAACGTCGATCCAGCGGGCCCCCGGCAGGCCGCCCCTAAGCAGGGACAGCGAAAGAGCGGCGTCACGCGGAATTTCGAGGGCGGTGAAAAGACGCGGCATGATGAGCCTCCCTTCCTCGAATCGAACTGTCATCCCTAGCGAATCATCGATAGTCAAATGGAGCAAGAGGTTTATTGGTCACAGGCTTTGCCAAATAGTTTCCGCAGGGGAAGGCGGCTTTGTCGTCCTCACAAACCTCCCTGCACCGCCGCGATGGCCTTCTCGACCGTGGGCAGGATGCGTTTGACCATCCGGTCGATGCCCTGCGCGTTCGGATGCATGCCATCCTCGAGCTGCAGGCCGGGCTGACCGGCGACGCCGTCGAGAAAGAACGGGTAAAGCTTGACGTCGTATTTCCTGGCAAGGTGCGGAAAGATGGCGTCGAAAGCACTCTGGTAGTCGGCGCCGAGATTGGGCGCGGCGCGCATGCCGGCCAACAGCACAGCGATCTTGCGCCCCTTCAGCTTCGCCAGCATGGCGTCCAGGTTCTTCCTGGTGATATCGGGCGAGACGCCGCGCAGCATGTCGTTGGCGCCGAGTTCGAGGATGACCAGCCGGGTTCCGTCCGGCACCGACCAGTCGAGCCGCGCCAGGCCGCCGCTGGTGGTGTCGCCGGAAACACCGGCATTGGCGACGATCACGTCATGGCCCCTGTCGCGCAAAGCCGCCTGGAGCTTGTCGGTGAAGCCCTCGCCGGGTCCGAGGCCAAACCCCGCCATCAGGCTGTCACCGAAGCCGACGATCTTGAAGGGCTCGGCCCGCGCCGACGAAATGGCGCCGCAAACGGCGAGGAAAAGGATCAGGCCTGCGGCAATACTGCGTTTGAAAGACATGCGACGGGCCCCATATGACAGAAAATCTTCCGGCGACGGCTTCCGGCAAGCAGAGCCTTCACCTTCCATATAGGACACTTTCATTTTGACAGAAGCCGTCATCGCGCTGAAAGACGTATCCCTGACGCTCGGCGAGGGCGCTTCATCCGTCCATGTGCTGAAGGGTGTCAGCCTTGAAGTGGCGCACGGCGAGGCGACCGGCATCGTCGGTCCGTCGGGGTCCGGCAAGTCGACCTTGCTGATGGTGCTGGCAGGCCTGGAAAGGGTCGATTCGGGTACGGTACGAATCGCCGGCGAGCTGCTCAACGGCAAAAGCGAGGACCAGATTGCTTCGTTTCGTGGCCGAAACATTGGCATCGTGTTCCAATCCTTCCATCTCATCCCCAATATGACGGCGCTCGAAAATGTCGCGGTGCCGCTGGAGCTGGCCGGCCATGCCGATCCGTTTTCGGTGGCGGCACGCGAGCTGGCGGCGGTGGGCCTCTCCGACCGCGTCACCCATTATCCCGGCGAACTCTCGGGCGGTGAACAGCAGCGCGTAGCGATCGCCCGGGCGCTGGCGCCATCGCCGCGCATTCTCATTGCCGACGAGCCGACCGGCAATCTCGACCAGGCGACGGGGCGGCAGGTCGCCGACCTCCTGTTCGCCAAGGCGGCCGAGCGCGGCATGACGCTGGTGCTGGTCACCCATGATCCCGCCCTTGCGGCACGCTGTTCGCGCCAGGTTTCGATGCGCTCGGGACGGATCGAAGCGCCGGCGCCGGTCAAGGTCACCGCCTGATGCCCCTGGCGCAGACGCTGAAGCTCGCCGTTCGCTTCTCGCTGCGCGAGATGCGCGGCGGCCTGTCCGGCTTCCTGATCTTCCTCGCCTGCATTGCGCTCGGCGTCGCGGCGATCGGCGGCGTCAATTCGGTTGCCCGTTCGATCAGCGCCGGCGTCGCCGACCAGGGCCAGACGCTGCTTGGCGGCGATCTGCGCTTCCAGATCAACCAGCGCGATGCCAACCAGGTGGAGCGCGGCTTTCTCGATGGACTCGGCACAGTTTCGCGTACCGCAAGCATGCGCTCGATGGCGCGCCTGGCCGATGGTTCGGACCAGGCGCTGGTCGAGGCCAAGGCGATCGACGAGGCCTATCCGCTTTATGGCGCGCTGGAAACCGAACCGAAGCTGTCGAAGCAGCAGCTGTTCGGCGAAGAGTTTGGCGTCTTCGGTGCGGCGGCGCCGGATCTGCTGTTCGAACGGCTGCATCTCAAGCCCGGCGACCGGCTGAAGCTCGGCACCGCGACCTTCGAGCTGCGTGCCAGGCTGGTCACCGAGCCGGATGCCGTATCCGACGGTTTCGGTTTCGCGCCAAGGCTGATGATCTCGACCGAAGGCCTGGCGGCCAGCGGGCTGGTGCAGCCGGGCAGCCTGGTTGAAAATGCCTACAAGGTCCGGCTGCCCGCCGATGCGGACGAGGCGCGGCTCAAGGCGATCCAGGACCAGGCGGCGAAAGACTTTCCCGAGGCCGGCTGGTCGATCCGTACACGCAGCAATGCGGCACCCGCACTGTCCTCCAACATCGAACGCTTCTCGCAATTCCTGACGCTGGTCGGGCTGACGGCGCTGGTGGTCGGCGGCGTCGGCGTCGCCAATGCGGTGCGCGCCTATCTCGACGGTAAGCGCGGCGTCATCGCCACTTTCAAGAGCCTCGGCGCTTCCGGCGGCTTCGTCTTTGCCGTTTATCTCGTGCAGATCCTGATCATCGCGGCACTTGGCATCGTGCTCGGTCTCGTGCTCGGCGCGCTGATGCCCTTTGCCGCGAGTGCCGCGCTGCAGTCCGTCATCCCGGTGCCGGCGGAGAGTGGCTTCTATCCCGGCGCGCTCGGTATGGCGGCGCTGTTCGGGCTGCTGGTGACGCTGGCCTTCGCGCTGCTGCCGCTCGGCCGCGCCCGCGATGTGCCGGCAACCGCGCTGTTCCGCGAGATGGGTCTGGAAAGCCGTGGCTTGCCGCGTCCGATCTATGTCGCATCGGCCATCGGCATCGCGCTGCTGCTGGCGGCTTTGGCCATCCTGTTCTCGGGCGACCAACGCATCGCCTCGATCTTCGTCGGCGCTACCATCTTCGCCTTCCTGGTGCTGCGCCTCGTCGGCGCGCTGGTGCAATGGGCGGCCAGGAAGAGCCCGCGCGTGCGCTTCGTGGCGCTCAGGCTCGCCGTCGGCAACATCCACCGGCCGGGCGCCTTGACGCCATCGGTGGTGCTGTCGCTGGGGCTCGGGCTGACGCTGCTGGTGACGCTGGCGCTGATAGACGGGAATCTCAGGCAACAGATCTCCGGCAGCCTGCCGGAGCGGGCGCCGAACTTCTTCTTCGTCGACATCCAGGGCAGCGATGTCGATGCGTTTTCGGCGCTGATCGGCAAGGAGGCGCCAAAGGGGACTTTGGCCAAGGTGCCGATGCTGCGCGGCCGCGTGATGGCGCTCAACGGCGTCGATGTCGACAAGGTCAAGGTGCCGGCCGAAGGCGCCTGGGTGCTGAAAGGCGACCGCGGCCTGACCTATGACGCCAAACAGCCGGAAAACGCGACGCTGACCGAGGGCAAATGGTGGCCGGACAATTATACCGGTGAGCCGCTGGTTTCATTCTCGGCGCAAGAAGGCAAGGAAATCGGGCTGAAACTCGGGGACACTATCACCGTCAATGTGCTCGGCCGCAACGTGACGGCTAGGATCGCGAATTTCCGCCAGGTCCAATGGGAAACGATGGGCATCAATTTCGTCATGGTGTTCTCGCCCAATACATTCACTGGGGCGCCGCATGGCTGGATGGCGACGCTGACCGAAAAGAGCGCCACGACGGCTGATGACGCGCGCATCCTCAATGCCGTCACCCGCGCCTTTCCGGCGGTGACGACGGTGCGGGTCAAGGATGCGCTCGATGTCGTCAACCGGCTGGTCGGCCAGCTCGGCACGGCGATTCGGGCCGCGGCCGGCGTGGCGCTGATCGCGTCGGTGCTGGTGCTGGCCGGCGCGCTCGCCGCCGGCAACCGGGCGCGCGTCCACGACGCGGTCGTGCTGAAGACGCTCGGCGCCACCAGGCGAACGCTGATCACGGCCTTCTCTCTCGAGTACATGCTGATCGGACTGGCCACCGCGCTCTTTGCGCTAGCCGCCGGCGGCATCGCGGCCTGGTACGTTGTCGCCCGCATCATGACGCTGCCGTCGCATTTCATGCCCGAGGTGGCGGTGGCGACCATCGTCTTTGCGCTGGTGATCACGGTCGGCATCGGTCTCGCCGGCACCTGGCGGGTGCTCGGCCACAAGGCGGCACCGGTGCTGCGCGAGCTGTAACTTCAGGAATTTCAGGGCCGGAGCGGCCATCCCGGATTAAATCTCGGTAAGGATGCCGGCCGGAAAGCCCGGGAAACGGCCTTTCGGCCTCTCACGAACCGTTACATCCGGTTACGGTCTTGTTCTTGACGCGAATAACCATCATATTTCGCCACAGGCATGCTGGAGCCCCGCCAGCGGCGCCTGGGTCCGCAAGAGGCCCGACACCGGACGGGGCAGAAGCAATAGAGGATTCCAATGGCTGATCCCATTCGCAATTATCAGACGTCGGCAGTGCCCGGCGTCCGCGCCGACATCGATCAGGGTCTGCGCGCCTATATGATCAAGGTCTACAATCTGATGGGGCTTGGCCTCCTCATCACCGGCCTTGCCGCTGTCGGCACGATCATGCTGGCCACCACCACCGATCCGGCCTCGGCTGTCGCAACGCTGCCGACTGGCGAGATGTTGACCTCTTTCGGCGTTGCGATCTTCGGTTCGCCGCTGAAGTGGGTGGTGATCTTTGCCCCGCTGGCAGCTGTGATGTTTCTATCGTTTCGCGTCCAGTCGATGAGCGTTGCTGCCGCCCAGACGACGTTCTGGGTCTACGCCGGCCTCGTCGGCCTGTCGCTGTCGTCGATCTTCCTGGTCTACACGGCGGCCAGCATCTCGCAGACCTTCTTTGCCACCGCCGCCGCCTTCGGCGCGCTGTCGCTGTTCGGTTACACGACCAAGCGCGACCTGACGGCGATGGGTTCGTTCCTGATCATGGGCGTGTTCGGCATCATCATCGCGTCGGTGATCAACATCTTCCTGCACTCGTCAGCGCTGTCCTTCGCCGTTTCGGCGATCGGCGTGCTGGTCTTCGCCGGCCTCACCGCTTATGACACGCAGAAGATCAAGGAGATGTATTTCGAGGGTGATGCTTCGGATGTCGCCGGCCGCAAGGCCATCATGGGCGCGCTGAGGCTCTATCTCGACTTCATCAACCTGTTCATGTTCCTGCTGCAGTTCATGGGCGACCGCCGCTAAGGCTTCGCATCATGGTTTGACTGGACCATAGGGTTTGGAAGGGGCGGCCCAACGGCCGCCCTTTTCTTTTGCGCCGGCGTTTGCTGTTATCCGAGGCAGACTGAAGGCTTGCATAAAGAATGAGCAATATTGTGATTCGGCCGGCCATCGCGGCCGACCTCGACACCATTACCGATATCTACGCCGACGCGGTGACACATGGCACGGCGAGCTACGAACTGGACCCGCCAAGCCGGGCCGAGATGGGCACGCGATTCGACACGCTCACGGCCGGCGGCCTTCCCTATCTGGTGGCGGAAAAGGACGGCGCCGTGCTCGGCTATGCCTATGCCGGCGCCTTCCGACCGCGCCCGGCCTATCGCTTCATCGTCGAGGATTCGGTCTATATCGCGCCTGAAGCCAAGGGCCAGGGTGTCGGCCTCAAGCTGATGCTGAGCCTGATCGCGGCTGCCGAGGCGGCGGGCTTCCGCCAGATCGTCGCGGTGATCGGCGACGGCCATGCCGACAGCGCCTCGGTCAGGCTGCACGAAAAGCTCGGCTTTCGCCATTCAGGCCGGCTCGAAGGCTCCGGCTACAAGCACGGGCGCTGGCTGGACACGGTGTTCATGCAGCTGCCGCTGAATGGCGGGGCGACGCTGCCGCCGGATCCGGCTTCTCTGCCGGAGCGCATATTTCGCGACGGGCTTAGGGGGAAATGAATTGAGGAGTTGAAGAGCGAAAGAACCCGGCGGGCATATCAGGCGCCGATGCCCTTTTCTTCAGTTCTCCAATTCCGCAGCTCAGGCCCCTACAACCTTGAGCTTGGAATCGAACACACCAAGCACGCGGCCGAGTTCCTGGCCGCGTTTGAGGATGCGCCCGCCGGCGGCGATGACGGCGAAGGCACCCTGTTTGCGGGCGAGTTTCGGGTCCTTGACTATCTGGAACAGCGGCACTTCGCTGGCGCGGCGGAAGACGGAAAACACGGCCCTGTCGGTGAGATGATCAATGGCATAGTCACGCCATTCATTGGCGGCGACCATGCGTCCGTAGAGCCTCAGGATCTGGTCCAGTTCACGCCGGTCGAAGCGTACCGGCTGGTCGAGGCGCTCACGTCGCGCCTCGTGCAGCGGGATCAATATTGCGGATGCGTCACCATCCCCCGTCCCGCCGCTGTCGTCAGTCATGCCTCGATCCTTCAAAATGAATCTTTGCCAACCAAAATTGGCCCCTTCGCGCCGCAATTGCAAGAGCCGGCGAAGCAGTGGCGGCGGCGCGCCGTTTCTGCAACGTCCAGTCACGTTTGCGAACCGCATGTTGGAATTGGTGATGCTTCGCCACATTCTCGCCTTTTTTTATCCGCGCTCATGCCCCAATGTCCGACGAATTTACCGGCGTTGCCTGAGACGGTTCGGTCCGGCACCGGCTCGTAAACCCCAAGCCCCCCGCCCACGGGTCTGCGTCGGATCGAACCAACCTCGGTTCTTCTTCGGAAGAATCGGGTGCGACGATCCCAAAACCTAAATGACCGGCGTCAGAAGCAAGCTGACGTCGGTTTTTTCATGCCCGTGGTCTGAGGCGCCGGGATGCCCAGAGCCTTCGTCATCCCAGGGCGGAGTGACGCGAAGCGGCGCGCAGACCCTGGGATCCATGCTGCGGCGGTTCAGGATATGCGGCCGCAAAAGGTTGGTGTCGATCAGGCCGAGTCGAGAGAAACGCTCGACCCTGGACCGCTTTTACATGCAGCAAATGTCACGGCATGGATCCTGGGGTCTCCGCGACGGAGCTTCGCTCCTGCTTCGCCCCAGGATGACGAGGGCAGGGCCGTTTCGGCAATTCCGTTACGGCTTGTGGACAAAGGCGGCGCCGAGGATGGGGCCTGGCATACCGTCCTTGCCGACCGACTGCAAAAGCACGGCGCAGCCGCCTTTCTTGGTGATCTCGCTCATCGGCAATTCATAGCGTTGCGCCTTGCCGTGCCACATGCCGGCGGTCTGGATGCCGGTGACCGCATTCCAGTAGGTCATCTTCCGGCCGGAGTTCTCGCCCTGGGCGATCTTGACCGTCTGCGGCGGCTCGAAATAGACGATGACGACATGGGCGTCGTTCGGGCCGGCACCGGCATCGCCGGCGTCGATGATCACGCGGTCGCTGGTGCGGCTGACCTTGACGGGCACATGCATGCCTTCGCCGGATCTCGCCATCCGGGCGAGCGCGCCGTCGACCTCGCCGCGATTGGCGCCGTTGACGTGCACGCGGCCATTGAGAACCGCCTGCGGCGTATAGACCGAGCGGCTGCCGAAGGCGCGCATATAATCATATTGCCGCTCGGTGTTTTCCTTGCGGCTCAGCGTGTCCTTCCAGCCGAGATAGTCCCAATAGTCGACGTGATAGGAAAGCGCGACGATGTCTTCCTTGGCGGCAAGTTCGGCGAAGAAGGCATCGGCCGGCGGACAGGAACTGCAGCCCTGGCTGGTGAACAGTTCGACCACGCCGAGCGGCTTGTCCTGCTGGGGCTTGTCAGCCTGGATGCGCTCGGCCTCGCCGGCATGGCCGGCACCGGCAAAAGCCGAAAAGGCCAGCGCAAAAGCTGCCAGCCAAAATGATCTTCGCCAGGCCATGACAATTCCAATTCCCGCCGGTGGCGCCGGCTTTGTTCTGATTGTCTGAAATATGTGGCAGAAGCGGAAGTCAACGGGAAGTCACGTTGCGGTGAAATTTTGCCATTGCAGCCGCAGGTAAGGCCGCAATAGGAGAGCTGCATTTCACGGCGTGGTTCGAATCGGGGGGTGGCAGCATCACCATGTGGCAAACTCTCTTGACCCCTGTCGATCTCTATTGCGAGCGGACCGGCCCTGGACTTTGGTCCGAGCCGATGAATGCTTTGACCAACCTTGCTTTCATTGCCGCGGGATTATGGGGCGTGCGGGAAGTACGCCGGTGCAAGGCCGGCAGCTTTGCCGAAGTGCTGGCCTGGTGGGTGGTGGCGATCGGCATCGGTTCGACGATCTTCCATACCTTTGCCACCAAGGGCACGATCTGGGTCGATATCCTGCCCATCGCCGGCTTCACGCTCGCCTATACGCTGTTCAACCTGCGCCGCTTCCTCGGCATGGACCAGGGCAAGGCGATCGCGATCTTTGCCGTCTTCTATGCGGTGGCAGGCGCGATGACCGTCGCCGTGCCCGACTGGCTGCGCCAGGTATCGAACGGCACGACAGGCTACCTGCCGCCGTTCCTGGCGCTCGCTTTCTTCGGTGTGCTGGTGACAGCCAGCGGCAACCGGGCCGGCTGGTACAATCTGGCGGGGTCGGCGATCTTCGTGGTGTCCGTCATCTGCCGCATGATTGACCCGATGGGTCTGCGCCAGCTTTCCGCTCGGCACCCACTTCCTGTGGCACATCTTCAACGGACTGATGCTGGGGGTGCTGTTGGCGGCGGCGGCGCGATTTGGGGCACCGAAAGTAGGGCAGTAGGGCAGTAGGGCAGTAGGGCAGTAGGGCAGTAGGGCAGTAGGGCAGTAGGGCAGTAGGGAGATGACTTCCTTGCCCTACTCCCTTACTGCCCTACTGCCTTATTCCCTTGTTACGCAGCCAGATCGCGCAGCACGTATTGCAAAATGCCGCCGTTCTTGAAGTAGTCGAGCTCGTCCAGCGTATCGATGCGGCAGATGATCGGCACGTTTTTCACCGTGCCGTCGCCATAGGTGATCTTGGCGGTCATCGTCTGGCGCGGCTTGATGGCACTCAGCCCGTCGATCGCGACCAGTTCGTCGCCCTTTAGGTTGAGCGAGGCCCATGAGGTGCCTTCCTCGAAGACGAAGGGGATGACGCCCATGCCGACCAGGTTCGAACGATGGATGCGCTCGAAGGACTGGGCGATCACGGCGCGGACGCCAAGCAGGTTGGTGCCCTTGGCCGCCCAGTCGCGCGACGAGCCGTTGCCGTATTCGACGCCGGCGAAGATGACCAATGGCACGCCTTCCTTCTTGTACTCCATCGCCGCGTCGTAGATCGATTCCTCTTCCTTCGACGGGTAGTGAATGGTGTAGCCGCCCTCGCGGCCGTTCTCGCCCAGCATGTGGTTGCGGATGCGGATGTTGGCGAAGGTGCCGCGCATCATCACCTCATGGTTGCCGCGCCGCGTGCCGTACTGGTTGAAGTCGGCGACGCCGACGCCATGGTCGGTGAGGTATTTGCCGGCCGGGGAAGCGGCCTTGATCGAACCCGCCGGCGAGATGTGGTCGGTGGTGATCTTGTCGCCGAACAGGCCGAGCACGCGGGCGCCCTTGATGTCGCCGATCTTGCCGAATCCAGCGGTCATGCCGGCGAAATAGGGCGGGTTCTGCACATAGGTCGAATTGTCGTCCCAGGCATAGGTCTGGCCTTCCGGCGCCTGCACCTTCTGCCAGTGCTCGTCACCCTTGAAGACGTCGGCATATTTGCGGGCGAACAGCTCGCGGGTGACGTTCTTCTCGATGAACTCCTGGATCTCGGCCGAGCTCGGCCAGATATCCTTGAGGTAGACCGGATTGCCGTTCTTGTCCTCGCCGAGCGGCTCGGTGGTGAGGTCCTTGGTGACGGTTCCAGCCAGCGCATGCGCCACGACCAGCGGCGGCGAAGCGAGGTAGTTGGCCTGCACGTCGGGCGAGACGCGGCCTTCAAAGTTGCGGTTGCCGGAAAGCACCGCGGCGGCGATCAGGCCCTTGTCGTTGATGGTTTTCGAGATCGGCGCCGGCAGCGGGCCGGAATTGCCGATGCAGGTGGTGCAGCCGAAGCCGACCAGGTTGAAGCCGATCTGGTCAAGCTCCTTTTGCAGGCCGGATTTTTCGAGATATTCGGCGACGACCTGGCTGCCGGGGGCGAGCGAGGTTTTCACCCAGGGCTTCTGCTTGAGGCCGAGGCGGTTGGCGTTGCGCGCCAAGAGGCCGGCGCCGATCAGCACGCTCGGGTTGGAGGTGTTGGTGCACGAGGTGATGGCGGCGATGACGACGTCGCCATGGCCAAGGTCATGGTCGGTGCCTTCGACGGCATAGCGCTTGTGGATTTCCGCCGCCTTCTTGTACTCGGTCTCCATCGCCTTGGCGAAGCCGGCCGGGATGCCTTCCAGCGCGACACGGCCTTCGGGGCGCTTGGGGCCGGCCATCGACGGCACGACGCTGCCAAGCTCAAGTTCGAGCAGGTCGGTGAAGACCGGGTCGGCGGAGCCGGTGTCGCGCCACAGGCCTTGTGCCTTCGAATAAGCCTCGACCAGCGCGATGCGATCCTCGCTGCGGCCGGACATGGTCAGGTAGCGGATGGTCTCGCTATCGACCGGGAAGAAGCCGCAGGTGGCGCCATATTCGGGCGCCATATTGCCGATGGTGGCGCGATCGGCCAGCGTCATGTTGGACAGGCCAGGGCCGAAGAACTCGACGAACTTGCCGACGACGCCCTTCTTGCGCAGCATCTGGGTGACGGTGAGCACCAGGTCGGTGGCGGTGACGCCCTCCTTCAGTTTGCCGGTGAGGCGGAAGCCGATGACTTCGGGCAACAGCATGGAGACCGGCTGGCCGAGCATGGCCGCCTCGGCCTCGATGCCGCCGACGCCCCAGCCGAGTACGCCAAGGCCGTTGATCATCGTGGTGTGCGAATCGGTGCCGACGCAGGTGTCGGGATAGGCCGTGGTTTCGCCATCCTCGGTGTTGGTCCACACCACCTGGCCGAGATATTCGAGGTTGACTTGGTGGCAGATGCCGGTGCCGGGCGGCACGACGCGGAAGTTGCGGAACGCCTGCTGGCCCCATTTCAGGAACTTGTAGCGTTCCTCGTTGCGCTCATATTCGAGTTCGACATTGCGGGCAAAGGCCATCGGCGTGCCGAACTCGTCGACGATGACGGAATGGTCGATGACGAGGTCCACGGGAACCAGCGGGTTGATCTTCTGCGGAACACCGCCGAGCGAGGCCATGGCGTCGCGCATGGCGGCAAGGTCGACCACGGCCGGAACGCCGGTGAAATCCTGCATTAGCACGCGGGCCGGGCGATAGGCGATCTCGACGCCGGCGGTGCCCTTGTCGGTGAGCCAGCCGGCAACCGCCTGGATGCTCTCCTTGGTGACGGAGCGCCCGTCCTCGTTGCGCAACAGGTTCTCCAGCAGCACCTTCATCGAATAGGGCAGCTGGGCGATGCCGGTCAGCCCGTTCTTCTCGGCCTCGATGAGGTCGAAATAGGCATATTCGGTGCCGCCCGCGGTCAGCGTGCGACGGCAATTGAAACTATCGAGGGATTTTGACACGTGCGGTCCGTCCTTGTCTGTTCAGCCTGAAAGGGAACGGACGCCGATGGCATGCAATCACGCGCAAAGGTGCGGGTACGGCCATTTCCGCTGTCCGTTCCCAAGCAACCCGAGCCGTTAAAGGCGGCGCGTGCGCTGGTTCGGCGCAAATTTTTGTTCCCGTGCCGACCGCTGGCACGGATGCACCGCATATAGAGAATTTTCTGGAATAGTTCTAGACAGTCGGAGAGCAAATTTGTGCGATGCGGCAGCGCTCGCGAAACATTGTTTTCAGGGCAGGCGAGGGATGCGGCTTATCGCCGAAAATCTGGGCGGCGAACGCGGCGGCGAGAGCGTGTTTTCCGGGGTTGGTTTTGACCTCGGTGACGGCCAGGCGCTGGTCGTCACCGGGCCGAACGGATCCGGCAAATCGACCTTGCTGAGGATCATTGCCGGGCTGCTGCCGGTGGCGGAGGGCCGAGTGCTGCTCGAAGGCGGCGGCGAGGCGTTTCCATCTCTTGCCTCGGCCTGTCATTACCTTGGCCATCAGAACGCGATGAAGCCGGCGCTCAGCGTGATGGAAAACCTGCGCTTCTGGATCGACTTCAATGGTGGTGGAGCTGTCGGCGTCGACGAGGCGCTGGAGACGGTCGGGCTGGTTGGCATTGGTCATCTGCCGTTCGGCTATCTCTCGACCGGCCAGCGGCGGCGCGCGGCGATCGCCAAGCTTTTGGTCAGTCAGCGGCCGCTATGGCTGCTGGATGAGCCGACGGCGGGATTGGACAAGGCTTCGGAGGCGCGGTTTGCGGGGCTGATGATGAAGCATTGCGCTGGGGGTGGGATGATTGTCGCGGCGACGCATCTGCCGTTGGGGCTGGAGGGGGCGACGGAATTGAGAATGGGGGAAACGGATTGATGACGGTGCGAGGCGCCCCCCTCTGTCCTGCCGGACATCTCCCCCACAAGGGGGGAGATCGGCTGTTGGCTCGGCTTTCGCCAATCTCCAACGTTGCAAGAAGTGCGCTGACGGCGAAGCTGCCAATCTCCCCCCTTGTGGGGGAGATGTCCGGCAGGACAGAGGGGGGCGCCACAGAACGCCGTCCCCAACCAGGGACCACATCGTAATGTGGTCCCTCTTCCTGCGCGACATCCGCCTCAACATCCGCGCCGGCGGCGGGGCGCTGACCGGCGTCATCTTCTTCCTCGCCGTCATCGCCACCATTCCGTTCGGCGTCGGGCCAGACCTCAAGCTGCTGGCCCGTATTGGCCCGGCGATCCTGTGGATCGGCGCGCTGCTCGCCTGCCTGCTCGGGCTGGACCGGCTGTTCCAGGCCGATCGCGAGGACGGCTCGCTCGATCTCCTAGTGCTCGGCAACGACCGGCACATGCTGGCGGTGACCGTATTGGTGAAATGCCTGGCGCATTGGGCGGGCAGCGTCTTGCCGCTTGTCGTCGCTGCTCCCTTGCTCGGCCTGTTCATGAATATGGAGCCGCTCGCCATCGGCGCCACCGCGCTGACGCTGCTGGTCGGCACGCCGGCGATCACCTTCATCGGCGCTGCCGGTGCCGCCGTGGCTGTGGCGCTGCCGCGCGGCGGGCTGCTGATCTCGGTGCTGGTGCTGCCGCTGACCATTCCGGTGCTGATCTTCGGCGTTTCGGCGAGCTATGGCGCGACGGCCAACCCCGATCCGTTCCTGCAACCTTTCCTCATTCTTGCCGCGCTGACGCTGTTTCTTGCCGTGCTTGGGCCGGTCTCGGCGGCGCTGGCGCTGCGGCATGGAACCGACTGAGCGAGGGTGGCCATGGTTTGCGCGACATCAAGGGCAGCGGCACGGTGGCCATGTATGTTTGAGACCACGGTGCGTTGCGAAGCCGCGGGCAGGCCGTTAAGGGAAAGCATGATCGAACGAACCGGAAGGTCGGAAAGACACGTGCCGATGGAGCGACAGGCATGAGCGCGCATGCGCTCTATGTCACGGTCGCCTATGGCATCACCGCCATAGTGCTGGCCGCGCTGATCGGCTGGATCCTGCTCGACCAAAGGGGGCGCAAGCGGGATCTTGCCGAACTGGAAGCAGCAGGCGTGCGGCGACGTTCCGACAAGGCGGAGGCTGAGAAGCCGTGAGCACGGAAACCGAAACGCCGACGCGGGGTCGCCGCCTGTTCGTGCTGTTGCCGCTTTTTGTCTTCCTCGGCCTGGCCGGCCTGTTCCTGTCGCAGCTTTTGTCCGGTCGGGATGTCTCGGAAGTGCCGTCGGCGCTGATCGGGCGGCCGGCGCCGCAGACCAATTTGCCGGCGCTGGAGGGGGCAAACCTGCCGGGGCTTGATTCCAGGTCGTTTGCCGGCAAGGTCACGCTGGTCAACGTGTTTGCTTCATGGTGCGCGCCGTGCCGGGAAGAGCACCCGGTGCTTTTGGCGCTGTCGCAGGACAAGCGCTTCGTGATGACAGCGCTGAACTACAAGGACCGGCCGGAAAATGCCCGCCGGTTCCTCGGCGACCTCGGCAATCCGTTCCAGGCGATCGGCGTCGACGAAGCCGGCCGTACGGCGATCGACTGGGGTGTCTATGGTGTGCCGGAGACTTTCGTCATCGGCAAGGACGGCAAGATCGCCTACAAGCATGTCGGCCCGCTGACGACGGAGGCGGCGCGGACGCTGCTGTTGCCGCAGATCGACAAGGCATTGGCGGCGCATTGATATTCAGGTGATGCCGGCCTGCAAACGGCGGCTTCCTGCGCTTCCGGTGCTCACGTACGAAAAGTACGCTCCGCTCCGGTTCTCGGAATCCACCGTTTTCGGCTCGGCCTGACCTGAATCTCGACGCGCCTCGGCGGCGCGTGCCACGAGACGTGAGATCAGCCGTAGATCTGCTTGTGGACCTGGTAGAGCATTTCCGAGCGATCGGCGCGCATGTCGGCCAGATCGCGGCTGGAGAAGCTGTCGATTTCGGCGACGAGGCGGTTGTAGTGCTTGCGCTTGGCGATGCTGCTGCGAGCGCGGTTCATGAGATCGTTGAAGATCATAGCAAGGGTTCCTTCTGTGCCGCATTCTGGCGGCCGGTTCTTCCTCCCTTGGTCAATACGGATCATGACATAGGAATGGTGCATTGCAAAAAGAAGATGTTGCAATGCACCATTGCACGCAGCGCATAGCCGGTTAATCGAGTCCTAAGGCGAGACAGGCCTAGTCGCGCGGCTGTTTCCTCTCCGTTTTGTCATACAAATTGCGAAGGCCCCGTCTTGCCAGATCGATCGCGGGCTGGCTTGATCCGCCGTCACATGATGCCGGGAGGAAATGCATGGCGGCCGAAGACTATTACGAAATTCTCGATCCGCGCTTCGCGCGCCTGTTCAACGGCAACGCGCAGGTGGAAAAGTTGTTCACCGGATGCCGCTGGGCGGAAGGGCCGGCCTGGTTCGCCGCCGGCCGCTATGTCGTCTGGTCCGACATTCCGAACAACCGCATGCTGCGCTATGACGAGACGGATGGCAGCGTCAGTGTCTTCCGGCAGCCGTCGGGCAATTCCAACGGCAACACCGTCGACCGGCAAGGCCGGCTGGTCACTTGCGAGCATTCGGGCCGTCGCGTAAGCCGCACCGAGCATGACGGCTCGGTCACCACGATTGCCGCCAAATGGAAGGGCAAGCGGCTGAACTCGCCCAACGACGCGGTGGTCAAGTCCGACGGCTCGATCTGGTTCACCGATCCGACCTATGGCATCGACACCGACTATGAGGGCGACAAGGCCGAGAGCGAGATCGGCGCCTGTTATGTCTACCGGGTCGATCCCGATAGCGGCGAGGTCGAGGCCGTCATCACCGATATGGTCAGGCCGAACGGGCTTGCCTTCTCGCTCGATGAGAGCCTGCTCTATGTCGTCGACACCGGCCGCACGCATGGCGCTGACAACCCGGCGCATATGCGGGTGTTCAACGTCGGCAAGCACGGCAAGAAGGTTTCGGGCGAGAAGGTGTTCGCCGACTGCACGGCCGGCCTGTTCGACGGGTTCAGGCTCGACGCGGACGGACGCATCTGGACCAGTGCCGCCGACGGCATCCATTGCTACGATCCGGACGGCACGCTGATCGGCAAGGTCAAGGTGCCCGAAGTGACCGCCAATTGCGTCTTCGGCGGCGCCAAGCTGAACTGCCTCTACATCGCCGGCACCACCTCGCTCTACTCGGTGCGGCTGATGGTGAACGGGGCCAAGACCTATTGAGGCTGCTTCGAACTTTTCTCTGGCGGGCCTTGATGGCGTTTCTGCGCATGCCCCTCGCGCCACGGTTGCCGGCGCCGCCACCATTCAGTTCGCCTGAGAGGATATCGAAGCAGTTTCTTGCCGGTATCAGGCACAATCCAAGGGGAGGACGTCATGCCATTCGTCAACATCCGCATCGTCAAGGAAGTGATCGCCGCCGATCCGGCAGGCAAGAAGGCTGATATCGCCAAGAAAGTCACGGCAGCCATCATGGAGGCGACCGGGCTCGGCAATGACGATGTCTGGGTGGTTTTCGAGGAGGTCAACGCCCGCGACTGGTATGTCGGCAAGACCGATGTCGAGACGTTGCGAGGGAAGAAGTAAGGCCGCGGCTCAACGCGAGGCGATAAACTCCGCGAAGGCAGCCAGCGCGTCTCGCATCGCCAGCACATTCGCCGGCTCAGCCAAAATAGCCGCCACCTCCTGCGGCTTCTTCCCCAGCAGTGCAATCTCCAGCACCGCGTCCTCATAAAGAGCAAACGACATCGTCCGCATGATCTCGGCCAGGGCGGCGCGGGCGAACAGCGAGCGTGGCGAGGCGTGCACTGGCATGGCCGGTTTGGCGACGGCGGCGTCGCGCGAGACCAGCCAGTCGAGCGCGTTCTTCAGCCCGCCCGGCACGCCATGGGCATATTCGGGGCAGGAGACGATGATGCCGTCGGCACCGGTGACGGCATCGATCAGGTCGGCCGCTTCGCGCGGCGTGCGCTCGGCCTCGTCGTCGGGGTTGAAGATCGGCAAGCGGCCGAGCCTGTCATAGACGCTGACGCGGCAGCCGGTTGGCGCGTTGCGCGCCAGGGCCGCGACCAGGGCCGAATTGGTGGAGGCCGCGCGCAGGCTGCCGGAGATGGCGAGGATGTTCAGCAAGGTATGGAGCCAGTTCGGACGAATCGCGTCCGCAAAAGCCTACCACATGGTCTGCTTGTAATCGTCGTCCAGCCAGCGATCGGTCGCCTCGGCCGAATCGGCGAGCGCGAGCTGGTCGCGCAGGATCTGGCCAAGTGTCGGCAGCGTCGCGCGGTCGTACCAGCTTTCGGGCTTCCACAAATCGGAGCGCATGAAGGCCTTGGCGCAGTGCATGTAGGCGGCCTTGACGGCGACGACGATGACGCTTTGCGGCTCCTTGCCGTCGACGGCCAGGCGCTCGCGCAGGGTAGCATCGACGGTGATGCGGGCGTTGCCATTGACGCGCAGCGTCTCGTTCATGCCGGGAATGAGGAAAAGCAGCCCGACCGAGGGATTGCGCAGGATGTTCTCCAGCGTATCCAGCCGGTTGTTGCCGGGCCGGTCGGGGATGGCGATGGTGCGGTCGTCGAGAACGGCGGCGAAGCCGGGCTTGTCGCCCTTCGGCGTCACGTCGGCATTGCCTTCACCGTCGGAGGAGCCGATCAGCACGAACGGGCTCTTGCCGATGAAGGAGCGGCAATGGCCGTCCAGCGACCTCAATTCCTTGCGGATCGAGCCATCGGTGGGCAGGGGCGTCTTGTAGATCGTCCTCAGCTCGTCGCGCGTGGTGACGAATTCCATGGCTCTCCCCTTATTTTCCGCCTCTACTTGCCGGGCTTTTCTTCCCCGCTCGCCTTGTCGTCCAGCGAATGATGCAGGATCAGCGGCATCTGGCTGAAGGTGAACAAAAGCGTGATCGGCATGATGCCCCAGACCTTGAAGGTAACCCAGGCGTCGGTGGAAAAATTGCGCCAGACCACTTCGTTGACGACGGCCAGGAAGATGAAGAACAGGCCCCAGCGGAAGGTGAGTTTGCGCCAGCCTTCGGCATCGAGCTTGAAGGCCGAATCAAAGACATAACCGAGCAGCGACCTGCCGAAGTAGAGGCCGCCGAGCAGCACGCCGCCGAACAGCGTGTTGACGATGGTCGGCTTCATCTTGATGAAGATGTCGTCCTGCAGATAGAGCGTCAGCGCGCCGAAAATGAAGACGACGACGCCCGACACCATCGGCATGATCGGCAAGGTGCGCGTCAGGAGCCAGGAGGCGATCAGCGCGATGGCCGTGGCGGCCATGAACAGGCCGGTGGCGACGAAGATCGGACCGCCGAACTCACCGAGAACAGGGAATTTCTGCACCAGCCATTCGCCGCGCGCATTGGCGAAGAAGAAGACCAGCAGAGGCCCCAGCTCCAGCACCAGCTTAAGCACGGGATTGACGCCTTCCTTCTTCTCTTTCTGCGGGTCGGACGGATCGCGTTCGAGAATGGGTGGGTTCATGATCTTCCTTCTTACACACGGTCCCGTTCAAAAGGGATCATGCCGTTACGCCACGCCAGCGATCGCCCTGGCGAATTCGCTTGCCGAGAAAGGTTCGAGGTCGTCGACCTGTTCGCCGACGCCGATGAAATAGACCGGGAGTTTGTGCTTTGCCGCGATCGCCACCAGAATACCGCCGCGCGCCGTGCCGTCCAGCTTGGTCATCACCAGGCCGTTGACGCCGGCGATGTTGCGGAAGATCTCGACCTGGTTGAGCGCGTTTTGGCCGGTGGTGGCGTCGACCGTCTGCAACACGGTGTGCGGCGCTTCCGGGTCGAGCTTGCCGAGCACGCGGACGATCTTTTCCAGTTCCGCCATCAGCTCGGTCTTGTTCTGCAGCCGGCCGGCGGTGTCTATGATCAGCACGTCGGAGCCTGCCTCTTTCGCCTTCTCGAAGGCGTCATAGGCGAGGCCGGCAGCATCGGCGCCGATCTTGGAGGCGATGACAGGCGATTTCGTGCGCTCGCCCCAGATCTTCAATTGCTCGATCGCGGCAGCGCGGAAGGTGTCGCCGGCGGCGAGCATCACCGACAGGCCGCCATCGGTCAGTTTTGCCGCCAGCTTGCCGATGGTGGTGGTCTTGCCGGTGCCGTTGACGCCGACCACCAGGATGACATGCGGCTTGTGCGAGAGGTCGAGCTCCAGCGGCCGGGCGACAGGGGTCAGCACCTTCTCCACTTCGGCGGCCATGACCGTGCGCACGTCTGTGTCGGAGACGTCCTTGCCGTAGCGGCTGGCGGCCAGCGCGTCAGTGATACGAAGCGCGGTTTCCATGCCAAGGTCGGCGCGGATCAGCACATCCTCGAGGTCCTGCAGCGTTTCCTCGTCCAGCTTGCGCTTGGTAAAGACGCCGGCAATGTTGCCAGTGAGCTCGCGCGACGAACGGGCAAGCCCGTCCCGCATGCGCTGGAACCAGGAGCGCCTCGGCGCCGGCTCCGGTGCTTTTTGCGGCTCGGCCTTCTGCTCGACTTTTTTCGCCACCGTCACCTTGCCGGGAGCGGGTTTCGGCTCCGGCAGGGGTTGTGGGGCCGGTGGCAGGATGGGCTGCGGCTCGGGCGCGATCTCGGCAATGACGAGCTGCGGCGCGACCGGCGCCGGCTGGCGAATGGGGGGAGCGATTTCCGCCGCCGGGGCTTCCGGAGCAGCCTCGATGGTTGAAGGGGCGGCTCCAGCCTTTGAAGTCGGTTGCGCGGAAGGCGCGGCCGGTGGCGGCACTTCGACCGGCGCGGGCTGTTCAGCTGGAACCTCGGCGGGCGGCGCCGGCACTTCGATCGGCGCCGGTTCCGGCTGCCGTTCCGGACGTGGCGGCGCAATTTCCGGCTCGGCTGGTGCAGGGACTTCTTGCGGCTGCGGTTCGGGGGCGGGTTTCGGAGCAGGCGGGGGAAGCGGAACTTCCTCGGGTGCCGGCGGCTCTGGCTTTGGCGCGGGTGCCGGTTCTTCGACCGGCGCCGGCTCAGGCTGCGGTTCCGACGGAACAGTCCGCTCAGGCACCGGCGGGATGGTCGGAGCGGGCTCGGGTACTGGTTCTTCGACAGGCGCCGGTTCCGGCTGCAGCGCTACAACAGGCTCGACCGCCGGTGCCGGCACGACCTCCTCCTCGGGCTGCGGCAAGTCACGCTTCAAGAACTCCGGAACGACCTGCTCGGCCGCCGGCTTCAGCGCATCGAGCTGATCCCATTTGATCGGCGGCAGCGGCGCGGTCTCGTCGATCCGCTCCTCGACAATTTCTTTCTTGCCGAACGAAAATATCTTCTTGAAAAAACCAGCCATGCTTTGCGTTTCTCAGGCGGCGCGTGCGGCAAGCGGGGCTGCGATCAGCCTGATACCATCGTGGCCAGTAATTGTCGCTTCGACGATCTCGCCCGGCGCGCCCGTGCCGAGCGCGGCAAGCGTGAAGCCTTCGGTGCGGCCAAGCCCGTCGCGCTCGACCAGGATCGACTGGCGTGTGCCGGGCAGCGAGGACAGATGGCGCCGATACGCGGCTTCGCCGACGGCACGCAGCCTAGCGGCGCGCTGCTTGACCACTTCGCGGCGCAGCTGCGGCATGCGCGCGGCGGGCGTGCCTTCGCGCGGGCTGAACGGGAAGACGTGAAGGTGGGTCAGGCCGCATTCCTCGACGATCTTTTCCGAGTTCTCGAACATGTCTTCGGTCTCTGTCGGGAAGCCGGCGATGATGTCGGCACCAAAAACGATGCCGGGACGCAATTTGCGCACGTCCTCGCAGAAGCGGATCGACTGGTCGCGCAGATGGCGGCGTTTCATGCGTTTCAGGATCATGTCGTCGCCGGATTGCAACGACAGATGCAGATGCGGCATCAGCCTGGATTCGGTGGCGATGGCGTCGAGCAATTCGTCGTCGGCCTCGATCGAATCGATGGAGGATAGGCGCAGACGCTTCACGTCGGGCACCTGTTTCAGGACAGTCTTCACCAGTTTGCCGAGTTTCGGCGCGCCTGGCAGGTCGGCGCCGAAAGACGTCATGTCGACGCCGGTCAGCACGATCTCGGCATAGCCGTTGCCGGCCAGCCGCTTGACCTGCTCGACCACCGCGCCCATCGGCACCGAGCGCGAATTGCCGCGGCCGTAGGGGATGATGCAGAAGGTGCAGCGGTGGTCGCAGCCATTCTGCACCTGGACGAAGGCGCGCGCGCGGCCCTCGATGGCATCGACCATATGGCCGGCGGTTTCGCGCACCGAGAAAATGTCGTTGACGCGAGCCTTCTCGGTGTCGTTGACGCCAAAATCCGGCAGCGCGCGATAGGAATGCGCCTTGAGCTTTTCTTCATTGCCAAGCACGAGATCGACCTCGTCCATGGCGGCGAATTTTTCAGGTTCGGTCTGGGCGGCGCAGCCGGTGACGATGATGCGCGCCTGCGGGTTGTCGCGGCGCGCCTTGCGGATCGCCTGTTTGGCCTGGCGCACCGCCTCGCCGGTGACGGCACAGGTGTTGAAGATCACGGCGCCGCCTTGCAGCGCGCCGAGCCCGGCGGTTTCTGCCTCGCGCCTCATCACTTCGGATTCATAGGTGTTCAGCCGGCAGCCGAAGGTCACCACATCAATGCGGCTGGGGGCCTCGGAAAGGGAGCCTTCGAAGACCGGGCTCTTGGACAGAGCAGCCGACATCAGGCAGCGCTTTCGGTGTCGCGGGCCCAACTGCCGGTCGAGGGATCGAAGCTGCCGGAAAATTCCCATTCGGCGGCACCGGTCAGGATGACGTGGTCGTCGTCGCGCCATTCGACATGCAGCGTGCCGCCGCCCGGGGTCAAAAGGCCGACGCTGCGGCCGGTGCGCCTGGTCCGGGCCGCGGCCACCACTGCGGCGCAAGCCGCCGAGCCGCAGGCCTTGGTCAGGCCGGCGCCGCGTTCCCAGGTGCGGATGATCATGGTTTCGGGCGACGTCACCCGCGCGATGGTGATGTTGGCGCGTTCGGGGAAGATCGGGTGGTTCTCGAGCAGCGGACCGAAGCGTTCGAGCTCATAGGACCAGACGTCGCGGTCGACCCAGAAGATGGCGTGCGGATTGCCCATCGAGAGGGCGGAGGGCGAATGCAACACCGGCGCGTCGATCGGGCCGATCTGCAATTCGATCATGCGGGTGTCGCGGAATTCTTCCGCCAGCGGAATCTCCTGCCAGCCGAAACGCGGTATGCCCATGTCGACCGAGATCGTACCGTCGGCATGTTCCCGGGCGTTAAGAATGCCGGCGCGGGTTTCGAAGGTGAAGGTCTTTTGCCCGGTCTCGGCGGCGAGCGCCTGCACGACACAGCGCATGCCGTTGCCGCAAGCCTGGGCACTGGTGCCGTCCGAGTTCAGGATGTCGACATAGTAGGCGGTGCCTGGCGTCTTCGCATCATGGATCGCCATGATCTGGTCGAAGCGGGTCGCGGCATCGGCGTTGAGCACAAGCGCCGCCGCCGCCGTCACCAGGTCGGCACGGCCACGCATGTCGGCAACGATGATCTCGTTGCCGATGCCGTTCATCTTGGCGAAAGGGGCAGTGCTTGCCATAGCTCCGCGAAATTCCATGTCCGTTTGGCGCTATATGGCGGAAACGGGCGGGAATTACCAGTCTGCAGGCGCTTTACGTGACGGCGAAGATGCCAAGCACCACCAGCAGGAAGATGACCAGAACAATGCCAATGAGGACGCGCGCACCAGTGGCAGCGGCTCCGGCCAGCGCCGGCATGCCGAGCAGGCTCGCCGCGGCGGCGACGATGAGCAGAATGATGATCCATTTGATCATGGGAATGCCTCGCAAACCGACAGATTCTAAAACCGCATGAAAACGCGGCTGTAGCGCTTGGGTTCCGTAGGTTGCGAGGCTGTGGCGGTGGCAAAAACTAGCCGGCGATCTCGATGTCGGTGCTGAACGGTGCCGTCTTGGTCGAATTCTGGTCATGCATGAGGAAATTGCACTTGTATTTGCCGGCCGGCAGACCGTCGAGAGACAGGTCGAGCTTGAAGAAGAGTTCGCGGTTGTGCGAACGGGAAGCGACCTGAACGCTGCCGATCTTCTCGAAGGTGCCCAAAGCTTCACCTAAGTCGGAGAGCACGGTGAGGTCGACGGAAAGCGCTATCTGGCTGTTGCCGAGGCCGTCCGAGCCGTAGCCATAGCCGACTGGCTCCATGTAGAGTACGACCTTCTCGCCTGGCTTATAAATGTGATTGGCGCGCTCGTTGTAGATGCCGAAGCCACTGGCCGAGTCGACCTGTTTGACGTTCTGCACGGCAAGCGGCATCGCTTGCCACAAGGCCTCCTCGGCGCCGCGGAATTTCTCCAGCGCGCCAGCGCCATCGCCGGCTTGCAGCGCCTTTTCGGCTTCGGCCGCGCGATCGGTAATCTCCCCCGCGAAAGCCGCCGGTGCTGAAATTGCCAGCGCCATCAGAGCTGCAACGATCGATTTCATCTGAAGTCCCCCTTTTTGCTGGCCGGACCATCGGCGAAAATGATGGTGCCGTAAATGGCCAATGCAGAAACTTCAGCCTTGTTCGACCTCCGGTACCTTCCAGATCTCGCCGGGCCGCAAGGCGCGAAAACGGTCCTGCGGCAGGCCCTCGACCTCGAGCGCCTCGGCCAGTTTGCGGGCTGGCTCGTCCATGGGTTCGTCGGTGAGCTGAAAAGTGCCCCAGTGGCAGCCGGCGGCGAAGGCGGCATTGCACAGTTTCATGCCTTGCACCGCTTCCTCCGGATTCTGATGCTGCGGCGCCATGAACCAGCGCGGCTCATAGGCGCCGATCGGCAGGATGGCGAAGCGGAAGCCGCCATGCTTGTCCGCCATCAGCCGGTAGTTGATGCCGTCGTGGAAGCCGGTATCGCCGGCGAAATAGATTTTCCCGGCTGCGGTTTCGATGACAAAGCCGGCCCACAGCGCCATGCGGCGGTCGCGGGCGCCACGCGCCGACCAGTGATGCGCCGGCTCGACGTGGACGAAAACGCCGTCAACGATCTCAACCCTGTCGTCCCAGTCATGTGCCGACAGCCGCATATCGCGAACCGCCTCGCCGATCAGCACATCGTTGCCGAGCGGCGTCACCACCAGCGGATCGTGTTTTTCCTTCAGTCGCTTCAATGTGGCTAGGTCGAGATGATCATAGTGGTTGTGGCTGACCAGCACGATGTTGATCGGCGGCAGATTGTCGAAGGCGATGCCCGGCGGATTGACGCGTTTTGGTCCGGCGAGGGAAAACGGCGAGGTGCGTTGCGACCAGACGGGATCGGTGAGGATGTTCAGTCCGGCCGTCTGGATCAGCAAAGTGGAATGGCCGACCATGGTGACGGTCAGATCGGAACCTTCGACCCGCGCGGCCGGCCTTGCCTGCGGAAAGAGGCTCGGACTGGTCGCCGGCCATTTCGCGCGCTGGCCGTTGAACTGCCATTTCAGCAGATCGGTGAAGCGCCCCGGCATCTGGCCGCCGGGATTGAAGAACAGAGTGCCATCGAAATGGTCGTTGGCCGGACCGCTGTAATAGCGGTTGGCGCCTTTCTTTCTCGCGGCCAAGGTCTGCGCTCCAGCGGTTTCGGCTCCTTGACATAGGTTCTGTGCCGGTTGGCGCAAGCGTCGCCGGTCAAATGGCGAAGACGGGGGACTTGTCGGTTGGGGATCCGGAGGCTGAGCGGCGAGCCGCCGGACCCGTCCTGATTGCGATAAATTTGCAACAATTCTTGCCGCAAACCCTATTTTAACCATATCAGGTTGAAATTTCGCCACCTTCTCCATCTTGGTGGAGGTGAGATTGCGCGGACGGCATCCCCCAGCCGGATCCGACGGAGGTTGGAATGAATTTTTCGAAAAGCGGCCTTGTGGCCGTATCGCTGGCTGCGCTCGTTGCGAGTGGCTGCTCGACCACACGCTTCTCGTCGATGGACGACCAGCAGCCCGCGCCGCTGCCTGCGGCTCCGGCCGGCCAAGTGAGTTCCAACCAGCTGCCGCCGCCGGCCTCGCCCGGCACCACCGACCCGTCGCAATTCCCGACCGCACCGGCAAACACGCAGGTTGCGTCCTTGCCGCCGGACGGCTCGGCGCCCGCCGGTGCCTCGGATCTCAGCGCGGCTGCCGTCGCCGGCGTCTGGAACGCCAGCGTTTCCGGCCAGAGCTGCAAGATTGCGACGCCGCAGACCAAGTTCGGCGCCGGCTTCCGCGCCGGGCCGCTGCATTGCCCGGCCCCGATCGACGGCATCAAGTCGTGGAACGTCGCCGGCAAGCAGCTGACGCTTTACGATGAGAATGGCGGCTCGCTGGCGCGGCTCTATTCCTCGGGCGGTTCGAAATTCGATGGCCAGACTTCCAGCGGTCAGCCGATTTCGCTTACACGATAAGCCAGATATGCCGATATTCAGGTGATGCCGGCCTGCGAACGGCGGTTTTCTGCGCTTCCGGTGCTCACGTACTTTAAGTACGCTCCGCTCCGGTTCTCGAAAGCCGCCATTCTCGGCTCGGCCTGACCTGAATCTCGACACACCTAGTCCCCCGGAGCATCCTGCTCTGAACAAACGACGTGACCGATGCATCTGCGTGACGGCCTCCAGACCCATGCGACCGTCAGGCAGCGCTACGACCATTTGGTGGACACCGGCGCGATCGAGCGCGATCCGGCGCAGGAACGCATCGCGGCAGCGCTCGATCGGCTGACATCGGAAATCTCGGCAAAACGGCTGGCGCACAAATCCAGTGCGCTAGGCTGGCTGTTCGCCCGCAAGCGCGAGACGCGGGACCTCGTCAGGGGCCTCTACATCCATGGCGGCGTCGGCCGCGGCAAGACCATGCTGATGGACATGTTCTTCGAGCTGCTGCCGGTCCGGCGCAAGCGCCGCGTCCATTTTAACGACTTCATGGCCGACGTGCAGGATCGCATCCAGAAGCACCGGCAGGCGCGCAAGAATGGTGACGTAAAGGAAGACGATCCGATCCCGCCTGTGGCAAAAGCCTTGGCCGAGCAGGCCTGGGTGCTGTGCTTCGACGAATTCTCGGTCACCGACATCGCCGACGCGATGATCCTGTCGCGGCTGTTTTCGGCGTTGTTCACCAATGGCGTCGTGCTTGTCGCCACCTCGAACGTGGCGCCGGAAGATCTCTATCGCGACGGGCTCAACCGCCAGCTGTTCCTGCCGTTCATCAGCATATTGGAACGGCACGCGCAGGTGTTGTCGCTCGACGCAGACAAGGATTACCGGCTGGAAAAGCTCGCCCGCACGCCGGTCTATGTCATGCCGGCCGATACTGTGGCCGACCGGGCGCTCGATGAGGCCTGGCGGACGATGACACGCGGCGCGCCGATAGAAGCGACCTCGCTGACGCTGAAGGGACGGCAAGTGGTGGTGCCGGCCGCGGCGGGCGACGCGGCGCGGTTTTCCTTCGCTGATCTCTGCGAAAAACCGCTCGGCGCGCGCGATTTCCTGGCCATCGCCGGACGCTTCTCGACCATCTTCATCGATCACGTGCCGGTGCTGGGCGAAGGCAAGCGCAACGAGGCCAAGCGCTTCATCCTGTTGATCGACACGCTTTACGATCATCACGTGCGGCTGGTGGTGAGCGCAGAGGCGCCGCCGCAAGAGCTTTATGTGGCCAAGCGCGGCGTCGAGGTGTTCGAATTCGAACGCACCGCGTCGCGCCTGATCGAGATGCAGAGCCGCGACTGGCTGGAAGGCTGGGCCGAGCGGCGGAAGGCGACGGCGCCGACAGAAGCGTCGCAGGCGCAGGCTTAGAGGCGAGAAAGTTCGCGATCCATCGCACCCCTCTGTCCCGCCGCTGCTTAAAACTCACATCCTCGGCGACCCGCATCACAAGGTCGTCATCGCCTCTTCAAGCCTTCTGATCGTCACCCTAATTGTGTAATCTCTGGCAGGTCGGCTTACAAACTTTGACGTTTACGTAAATCCCAAACCATCTAACCGATTGAAAATACTCACCCCAAAATAATCGTTTGAATTTATCTTGCACCAGGGCTATTGGGTGCGGCGAAATCTCGCGGGTTTCCGCTGCATTCCGGCCTCTTCCTCGACGCCGTCATCAAGTCGTCAAAGATTTGGGCGCAGTCACAGACAAAGGGAAAACATCCTCACATGGCACGCAACAAGATAGCGCTTATCGGCTCGGGCATGATCGGCGGCACGCTGGCCCACATGATCGGCCTCAAGGACCTCGGCGACGTGGTGCTGTTCGATATTGCCGAGGGCATTCCGCAAGGCAAGGGGCTCGATATCGCGCAGTCGTCGCCGGTCGATGGGTTCGATTCCCGGCTGACCGGTGTCAATGACTATGCCGGCATCGAGGGCGCGGACGTCTGCATCGTCACCGCCGGCGTGCCGCGCAAGCCGGGAATGAGCCGCGACGACCTGCTCGGCATCAACCTCAAGGTCATGGAGCAGGTCGGCGCCGGTCTGAAGAAGTACGCGCCGAAGGCCTTCGTCATCTGCATCACCAACCCGCTCGACGCCATGGTCTGGGCGCTGCAGAAGTTTTCCGGCCTGCCCAAGACCCATGTCGTCGGCATGGCTGGCGTGCTCGACAGCGCGCGCTTCCGGTATTTCCTGGCCGAGGAATTCAAGGTTTCGGTCGAGGACGTCACCGCCTTCGTGCTCGGCGGCCACGGCGATTCCATGGTGCCGATGATCCGCTATTCGACGGTGTCGGGCATTCCGCTGCCCGACCTGATCAAGATGGGCTGGACCTCGAAAGAGAAGCTCGACCAGATCGTGCAGCGTACCCGCGACGGCGGCGCCGAGATCGTCGGCCTGCTCAAGACCGGCTCGGCCTATTACGCGCCGGCCGCCTCGGCGATCCAGATGGCCGAGGCCTATCTCAAGGACAAGAAGCGCGTGCTGCCGTGTGCTGCCCACCTCTCCGGCCAGTATGGCGTCAAGGGCACCTATGTCGGCGTTCCCGTGGTGATCGGCGCCGGCGGCGTCGAGCGCATCATCGAGATCGACCTCAACAAGGCCGAGCAGAAGATGTTCGACAGTTCGGTGGCGACCGTGCAGGGCCTGACCGAGGCCTGCGTCAAGATCGCGCCGCAGCTCGCCTCGAAGTAATTCCGCCAAAACGTCAATCCCGGCAAAAAAGACTTGGAGATAGTTCCCAATGAACATCCATGAATATCAAGGCAAGGCGCTGCTGAAGAGCTTTGGCGCGCCGGTGGCCGAAGGCGTGCCGGTGTTCAAGGCGAGCGAGGCGGAAGCCGCGGCCAAGGCGCTGCCCGGCCCGCTCTATGTGGTGAAGAGCCAGATCCATGCCGGCGGCCGCGGCAAGGGCAAATTCAAGGAGCTTGGCCCCGATGCCAAGGGTGGTGTGCGGCTGGCGAAGTCGGTCGCCGACGTCGTCGCCAACGCCAACGAAATGCTCGGTCATACGCTGGTGACCAAGCAGACCGGCCCGGCCGGCAAGCAGGTCAATCGCCTCTATATCGAGGACGGCGCCGACATCGAGCGCGAGCTCTATCTGTCGATCCTCGTCGACCGTTCGGTTGGCCGCGTCGCCTTCGTCGTCTCGACGGAAGGCGGCATGGACATCGAGGCGGTGGCGCATGACACGCCGGAAAAGATCATCACCGTCGCCATCGACCCGGAAAAGGGCGTGACGGCAGCCGATCTGAAGTCGCTCAACGGCGCGCTGAAGCTCGACGGTGACGCGGCCAAGGACGGCGAAACGCTGTTCCCGATCCTCTACAAGGCCTTCGTCGAGAAGGACATGAGCCTGCTCGAGGTCAACCCGCTGATCGTCATGAAGAACGGCCGGCTGCGCGTGCTCGACGCCAAAGTATCGTTCGACAACAATGCGCTGTTTCGCCATCCCGACGTGCTCGAACTGCGCGACACCACCGAAGAGGACGAGAAGGAGATCGAGGCGTCGAAATACGACCTCGCCTATGTCGCGCTCGACGGCAATATCGGCTGCATGGTCAATGGCGCCGGCCTGGCCATGGCGACGATGGACATTATCAAGCTATATGGCGCCGAACCGGCCAACTTCCTCGATGTCGGCGGCGGCGCTTCCAAGGAGAAGGTGACGGCGGCGTTCAAGATCATTACCAAGGATCCGGCGGTCAAAGGCATACTGATCAACATCTTCGGCGGCATCATGAAGTGCGACATCATCGCCGAGGGCGTCATTGCCGCGGTCAAGGAAGTCGGCCTGAAGGTTCCGCTGGTGGTGCGCCTCGAAGGCACCAATGCGGAGCTCGGCAAGAAGATCATCAACGACAGTGGCCTCAATGTCGTATCGGCCGATGATCTTGATGACGCAGCCAAGAAGATCGTGGCGGCGGTGAAGGGCTGAGCGGATGCCTCCGCGCAAGATAAACCTCGTCGAGGCGGCGGATGCGAAGATCACCAAGGTCTTCGATCCGCATATCGCCGGCGACGTGAATGACAGTCAGGCGAAGGTCGCCAAGTTCGGCGAGGTGTTCGATTGGCACGCGCATGAGCATGAGGATGAAGCCTTCCTCGTGCTGCGGGGCAGGATCGCCATCGATTTCCGCGACGGTCCCGTCGAGCTCGGCGAGGGCGATTTCATCGTCGTGCCGCGTGGTGTCGAGCACCGGCCGCGCTCTCTTACGGCAGAGCCCGTGGTGCTGATGTTCGAGCCGGCGACGACGCTCAACACCGGCAATGCCAAGAGCGACCTCACCGTCACCGACCTGAAGCGGCTCTGACCATGAACGCTGCATCCTTCTCTTCGCTCTCGGCCGATCACCAGCGCCTGCTGGCGCTGGTCGGCGCGTGGCGCGGCGAGGAAGAGGTGGCGGACACACAATGGGCCGACGGCGGCCCGGCGACGTCCGAAGTGCTGGCGGAGGCACAGTTCGGTGGCCTGTTCGTGGTGCAGCGCTATCGCCAGCGCCGCGACGGCACGATTTCCTTCGGCGCGCATAGCGTGTTCGGCTTCGACCAGCAGAACAGCCTCGTCACCATGCACCAGTTCGATTCGATGGGCTTTGTGCCGGTTTCGCCGGCCATGGGCAGCTGGAACGGCAGCGAGCTGGTCCTGGAGCGATCGTCGCCGCGCGGCTCCGCGCGCGTGACGTATATTTTTGACGATGCCGACATCTACCGCATGCGATTGCATTTCAAACCTGCCGGCAGTGATGCCTGGCAAGACATGGTGAGCGGCGTCTACAAGCGCGTCTCGCCTTCCTCGATCAACGGTTTTTAGAAAAGGGCTCCGATGTCCATTCTCGTCGACAAGAACACCAAGGTGCTGGTGCAGGGCCTGACCGGCAAGACCGGCACGTTCCACACCGAACAGGCGCTGGCCTATCACGGCACCAAGATGGTGGGTGGCATCCACCCCAAGAAGGGCGGCGAGACCTGGACCGGGTCGAAGGGCGAGAGCCTGCCGATCTTCGCCACCGTCGCCGAGGGCAAGGAAAAGACCGGCGCCAACGCGTCCGTCGTCTACGTGCCGCCGGCGGGCGCCGCCGAAGCGATCCTGGAAGCGATCGAGGCGGAAATCCCACTGATCATCTGCATCACCGAGGGCATTCCGGTGATGGACATGATCAAGGTCAAGGCGCGGCTCGACCGCTCGACCTCGCGGCTGATCGGCCCGAACTGCCCGGGCGTGCTCACCCCCAACGAATGCAAGATCGGCATCATGCCCGGAAACATCTTCCGCAAGGGCTCGGTCGGCGTTGTTTCGCGCTCGGGAACACTTACCTATGAGGCAGTGTTCCAGACCACCAATGTCGGCCTCGGCCAGACCACCGCCGTCGGCATTGGCGGCGACCCCGTCAAGGGCACCGAATTCATCGACGTGCTCGAGATGTTCCTCGCCGACGACGAGACCAAGTCGATCATCATGATCGGCGAGATCGGCGGTTCGGCCGAGGAAGACGCCGCGCAGTTCCTCAAGGACGAAGCCAAGCGTGGCCGCAAGAAGCCGATGGCCGGCTTTATCGCCGGGCGCACGGCGCCGGCCGGCCGCACCATGGGCCATGCGGGCGCTGTCATCTCCGGCGGCAAGGGCGGCGCGGAGGACAAGATCGCGGCGATGGAATCGGCCGGGATAAAGGTTTCGCCGTCGCCGGCACGGCTGGGCACGACCTTGGTCGAGGCGATCAAGGGTTAAGGGAGTAGGGCAGTATGGCAGTAGGGGAATAGGAAGAACGGGACGAGCGGCGGCAACGCCACTTTCCCACTGCCCTATTGTCTTAATGCCCCACTCCCCTCCAAACGCAAGGAGACGGAGCCAGGCTCCGCAGGCAAAAATGGCAAGACAAGATCAGGCCAACGACCAATTTTCGCTCACCTCGTTCCTCTATGGCGGCAACGCCGACTATATCGACGCGCTCTATGCCGCCTATGAGGACGATCCTGCCTCGGTAAACCCCGAATGGCAGGAGTTCTTCGCCGGACTGAAGGACGATGCCGGCGATGTGCGCAGGAATGCCAAGGGCGCTTCCTGGGCAAAACCCTCCTGGCCGCTGCAGGCCAATGGCGAGCTGGTGTCGGCGCTCGACGGCAATTGGGGTATCGTCGAGAAGCACCTGGAAAAGAAGGTCAAGGACAAGGCGATCACCAACGGCGTCGTCCTGTCCGATGCCGATGTGCACCAGGCGACGCGCGATTCGGTGCGCGCCATCATGATGATCCGCGCCTACCGCATGCGCGGCCATCTGCACGCCGATCTCGACCCGCTCGGCATCGCCAAGCCGCTCGAGGACTACAATGAATTGTCGCCCGAGAATTACGGCTTCACTGAAGCTGACTACGACCGGCCGATCTTCCTCGACAATGTGCTGGGGCTCGAATTCGGCTCCATCCGGCAGATGCTGGAGATCCTGACCCGCACCTATTGCTCGACGCTCGGTGTCGAGTTCATGCACATCTCGGACCCTGAGGAAAAGGCGTGGATCCAGGCGCGCATCGAAGGCGCCGACAAGGAAATCTCGTTCACCGCCACCGGCAAGAAGGCGATTCTCTCGAAGCTGGTCGAGGCGGAAGGTTTCGAGCAGTTCATCGACGTCAAGTACAAGGGCACCAAGCGCTTCGGCCTCGACGGCAGTGAAGCGCTGATCCCGGCGCTGGAGCAGATCGTCAAGCGCGGCGGCCAGCTCGGCATGAAGGAAATCGTACTCGGCATGGCGCATCGCGGCCGGCTGAACGTACTGTCCCAGGTGATGGCGAAGCCCCACCGCGCCATCTTTCACGAGTTCAAGGGCGGTTCGGCCGCACCCGACGAAGTCGAGGGCTCGGGCGATGTGAAGTACCATCTCGGCGCCTCGTCGGACCGTGAGTTCGACGGCAACAAGGTGCATCTGTCGCTGACCGCCAACCCGTCGCATCTGGAAATCGTCGATCCGGTGGTGATGGGCAAGGCGCGCGCCAAGCAGGACTATCTGTTCGGCCGCGGCCGCGAGGAGATCGTGCCGCTGGAGGAACGGGCCAAGGTGCTGCCGCTGCTCTTGCATGGCGACGCCGCCTTCGCCGGCCAGGGCGTGATCGCCGAAATCCTCGGCCTGTCCGGCCTGCGCGGCCACCGCGTTGCGGGCACGCTGCATTTCATCATCAACAACCAGATCGGCTTCACCACCAATCCGCGCTTCTCGCGCTCGTCGCCCTATCCGTCCGATGTCGCCAAGATGATCGAGGCGCCGATTTTCCACGTCAATGGCGACGATCCGGAAGCCGTGGTGCATGCCACGAAGGTGGCGATCGAATTCCGCATGAAGTTCCACAAGCCGGTGGTCGTGGACATGTTCTGCTACCGCCGCTTCGGCCACAATGAGGGCGACGAACCGGCCTTCACCCAGCCGATCATGTATCGCAACATCCGCACCCACAAGACGACGGTGCAGATCTATGGCGAGCGGCTGATCGCCGAAGGCCACATCAGCCAGGCCGAGCTCGACCAGATGAAGGCCGACTGGCGCGCGCATCTGGAATCGGAGTGGGAAGTCGGCCAGCACTACAAGCCCAACAAGGCCGACTGGCTGGACGGCGCCTGGTCGGGCCTGCGCACGGCCGACAACCAGGACGAACAAAGGCGCGGCAAGACCGCTGTGCCGGTCAAGACGCTGAAGGAAATCGGCAAGAAGCTGACCGAGGTGCCGAAGGGTTTCGAGGCGCACAAGACGATCATCCGCTTCCTCGAAAACCGCCGCGAGGCGATCGATTCCGGCGAAGGCATCGACTGGTCGACGGCCGAGGCGCTGGCTTTCGGCGCCATCCTGCTCGACGGCAATCCGATCCGCCTGTCGGGACAGGATTCCGAACGCGGCACCTTCTCGCAACGCCATTCGGTGCTCTACGACCAGCGCGACGAGACCCGCTACATCCCGCTCAACAATCTGTCGGCGGCACAGGCCGGCTATGAAGTCATCAACTCGATGCTGTCGGAAGAGGCGGTGCTGGGCTTCGAATATGGCTACAGCCTGGCCGAACCCAAGGCGCTGACCCTGTGGGAAGCGCAGTTCGGCGACTTCGCCAACGGCGCCCAGGTGGTGTTCGACCAGTTCATTTCGTCTGGCGAACGCAAGTGGCTCAGAATGTCGGGCCTGGTCTGCCTGCTGCCGCACGGCTATGAAGGCCAGGGCCCGGAACATTCCTCGGCCCGGCTGGAGCGCTTCCTGCAGCTTTGCGCCGAAGACAATATGCAAGTGGCCAACTGCACCACGCCGGCCAACTACTTCCACATATTGCGACGGCAGCTGAAGCGCGACTTCCGCAAGCCGCTGATCCTGATGACGCCGAAGTCGCTGCTGCGCCACAAGCGGGCGGTGTCGACGCTGCCGGAAATCTCGGGCGAAAGCTCGTTCCACCGGTTGCTGTGGGATGACGCCCAACTGCTCTCCGGCCAAGCGATCAAGCTGGTCAAGGATTCGAAGATCCGCCGCGTCGTACTGTGCTCGGGCAAGGTCTATTATGACCTGTACGAGGAGCGCGAGAAGCGCGGCATCAACGACATCTATCTGCTGCGCGTCGAACAGCTCTATCCGTTCCCGGCCAAGGCGCTGATCACCGAACTGTCGCGTTTCCGCAACGCCGAGATGGTGTGGTGCCAGGAGGAGCCCAAGAATATGGGCGCCTGGTCGTTCATCGACCCATATCTGGAATGGGTGCTGGCGCATATCGATGCCAAGCATCAGCGGGTGCGCTACACCGGCCGGCCGGCGGCCGCGTCGCCGGCGACCGGGTTGATGTCCAAGCACCTTGCCCAGCTCGCCGCCTTGCTCGAAGACGCGCTCGGCGAATAACAGAACCCGACAAGAAAACGGACAGGCACAATGGCTACCGAAATCCGCGTTCCCACTCTCGGCGAATCCGTCAGCGAGGCGACCATCGGCAAATGGTTCAAGAAGGTCGGCGATGCCATTGCCGTCGACGAGCCCTTGGTTGAACTCGAAACCGACAAGGTTACGGTGGAGGTGCCCGCTGCGGCCGCCGGCACGCTGGGCGAAATCGTTGCCAAGGAAGGCGAGACGGTCGCTGTCGGTGCTTTGCTGGGCTCGATTTCGGCAGGTGGCGCCGCTGCCCCAGCGACCAAGCCGCAGGCGGTGTCGCAGGCCTCCTCGCCGGATGCGGCGACGACCACCAAGCAGGCTGCGGCCGAGACCGCCAAGATCGCCGGCGATGCCGGCGCGGTCGAGCCGCGCAGCATGCCGCCGGCGCCGGCGGCGGCAAAACTGCTGGCCGAGAACAATCTCGCGGTCGACCAGCTTTCGGGTTCCGGCAAGCGCGGCCAGGTGCTGAAGGGCGACGTCCTCGACGCCATCTCCAAGGGCGCGCCATCGCAACCGGCCGAGACGCCGAAGGCTGCTCCTGCGCCGATTGCTGTGCGTGCGCCATCCTCGGGTGACGACGCCTCGCGCGAAGAGCGCGTGCGCATGACCAAGCTGCGCCAGACCATTGCGCGCCGGCTCAAGGAAGCGCAGTCGACCGCCGCCATGCTGACCACCTTCAACGAGGTCGACATGTCGGCGGTGATGGCGCTCAGGACCAAATACAAGGACGTGTTCGAGAAGAAGCACGGCGTGAAGCTCGGCTTCATGGGCTTCTTCACCAAGGCCGTCACCCACGCGCTGAAGGAAATCCCGGCGGTCAATGCCGAGATCGACGGCACCGACATCATCTACAAGAACTTTGCCCATGTCGGCGTCGCCGTCGGCACCGAGAAGGGCCTCGTCGTGCCGGTCGTGCGCGATGCCGACCAGATGTCCATCGCCGAGATCGAGAAGGAGATCGGCCGGCTGGGCATTGCCGCGCGTGACGGCAAGCTGTCGGTCGCCGACATGCAGGGCGGCACGTTCACGATTTCCAATGGCGGCGTCTATGGCTCGCTGATGTCGACGCCAATCCTCAATGCGCCGCAATCGGGCATCCTGGGCATGCACAAGATCCAGGACCGGCCTGTCGTGGCCGGCGGCCAGATCGTCATCCGGCCGATGATGTATCTGGCGCTCAGCTACGATCACCGCATCGTCGACGGCAAGGAAGCGGTGACCTTCCTGGTGCGCGTCAAGGAGAGCTTGGAGGATCCGGAACGGCTGGTGCTCGATCTCTAGGGGTTGGCTCGGTGGCTGAGTCTGTCGAGCCAATCGACCTGTTCGAGCTTGTAATGACAGGCCGGGCAGGGCCGATCGAACTCGGTAAAAGCAGCCGCGAAGCGGTTCGAGCCTTGATCGACCCGGAGGATATGCGGGCGGACAATCATTATCGCTACGGAGACAGCGATTCGGCGTGGTGCATCTATGGCGCGAATTGCGAGTTCTTCTTCAGCCCCGATTTTCGCTTGCGGTCGATTAGCATCGAACCTGTCTTTGGAAGATTGCAATCGGGTGGAATGACGCCCACCTGGTACGGTGATCTGGACGTCGATGTGGGGGAGCATCCGATTACTTTTGCGGGCAGAAAGCCGATAGAGGTACATACCTTGCCCAAGGCTCTGCGGTTCCTGAACGAAAGCGAATTCAAGTGGACAATCGGCGGTGGTCGAGAGCGCGACGTTTATATTGAACTGGCGGAGAGTTCCCGCATCTTAACCCTCAAATACGAGGTGAACACCGTTCCGGTCGACAGGGATAAAAACGTTGCGTTCGAGATAGACTATTTTCTCTCGACCGTCTTCATCCTCGATCAAGCTGTTCAAGGCGGATAGCGGTGACCATCCGTTCTTTCTTGTCCGCAAGCCTGTCGACCGCATCGATAGCGGTCGGGGTAGCGATGATCCCAGTCATCGCCCATGCCGCCTGCCCGATCGAACTCGCCGTCTATGGCGACGCACAAAGCGGCAGTGAGATCGATTTTACGCCGACCGGGACCTCGGCTGTTGTCACCAACAGCTTCCGCATGATCCTCGACAACAACGTGGTGCTGAACGGCATTGTGATGTGGAGCTCGGGTGAAGCCCGGCCGAACGGCTCCTTGATGTATAAATGCCCTGAGGGCGACGTCACTGGCGGCGAGCTTGCCGCCTGCACGCTGTGGAACGGTGTGATCTATACGTCGGATGACAATGGCGCGATCGGGCTGTTGCCGGCGCAAGGCGTCGATGCGCCGAAGACACTGATCCTTCCCGACCTCGGGCCGTCATTGCGGCATTCGCTGGCCTTTGGCGGCACTGGATTTTCGAAAGTGCCGGCGGATGTGTTTACGCTGAAGGGATGCCAGGAATGAACGAGGCGCAAAGAGTGCTGCTGGTCACCGGCGGCAGCCGCGGCATCGGCGCCGCCGTCTGCCGGCTCGGGGCGAAGGCTGGTTATCGGCTGGCAATCAACTATGCCTCGAACCAGGCTGCCGCCGACGCGCTGGTCGGCGGCATCAAGGCCGCTGGCGGGGATGCGTTTGCGGTCAAGGGCGATGTCGGCAGCGAGGCCGATATCCTGGCCATCTTCGACGCGGTGGATCGCACCTGGGGCCGGCTCGACGCTTTCGTCAACAATGCCGGCATCGTCGACGCCAAGGCGCGCGTCGACGAGATGAGCGCGGCGCGGCTCGAACGCATGATGCGCATCAATGTCGTCGGTTCCATCCTGTGCGCCCGCGAGGCGGTCAAGCGCATGTCGACGCGCCATGGTGGCAAGGGCGGAGCGATCGTCAACATCTCGTCGGCCGCGGCAGTGCTGGGTGCGCCGGACAATTATGTCGACTATGCCGCCTCCAAGGGCGCCATCGACACGTTCACCATCGGGCTTGCCCGCGAGGTGGCAACGGAAGGCATTCGCGTCAACGCGGTGCGGCCGGGCATCATCGACACCGACATCCACGCCTCCGGCGGACAGCCGGACCGGGTGGCGCTGCTCCAGGACACGCTGCCGATGAAAAGAGCCGGCACCGCGGATGAAGTCGCCGGCGCGGTCCTCTATCTTCTATCCGACGCCGCGTCCTACACGACGGGCGCGATCCTGAATGTCAGCGGCGGCCGCTGAACCCCAATCGAGAAGGACAGTATCATGGCTTATAACGTCGTTATCATCGGATCGGGACCCGGCGGCTATGTCTGCGCCATCAAGGCGGCACAGCTTGGGCTGAAGGTGGCGGTGGTCGAGAAGAACGCCACCTTCGGCGGCACCTGCCTCAACATCGGCTGCATTCCGTCCAAGGCGCTGCTTTATGCCTCTGAGATGTTCGCTGAGGCCGGCCATTCCTTCGACACGCTCGGCGTCGAGATCGCGGCACCCAAGCTCAACCTCAAGAAGATGATGGCGCACAAGGATGCGACGGTGTCGTCCAACGTCAACGGCGTCGCCTTCCTGTTCAAGAAGAACAAGATCGACAGTTTTCGTGGCACCGGCAAGGTGCTTGCGGCCGGCAAGGTGTCGGTGACGGGCGAAGACGGCAAGGTCGAGGAGATCGAGACCAAGAACATCGTCATCGCCACCGGTTCCGATGTCGCCGGCATTCCCGGCGTCAAGGTCGATATCGACGAGAAGGTGATTGTTTCTTCGACCGGCGCGCTGTCGCTGGACAAGGTTCCCGGCCATCTGGTGGTGGTCGGCGGCGGCGTCATCGGGCTCGAGCTCGGCTCGGTCTGGGCGCGGCTCGGCGCCAAGGTCACCGTCGTCGAGTTCCTCGACACCATCCTCGGCGGCATGGACGGCGAGGTCTCAAAACAGTTCCAGCGGCTGCTCTCCAAGCAGGGCTTCGAGTTCAAGCTCGGCGCCAAGGTGACCGGCGTCGCCAAGACCAAGAAGGGCGCCAGCGTCACCTTCGAGCCGGTGAAGGGTGGTGCGGCTGAAACCATCGCTGCCGATGTCGTGCTGATCGCCACCGGCCGCCGCGCCTATTCCGACACGCTCGGGTTGAAGGAAGCAGGCGTCGAGGTCGACGAGCGCGGCCGGGTCAAGACTGACGCTCATCTCAGGACCAATTTGCCTGGCATCTATGCCATCGGCGACGTCATCGCCGGACCGATGCTGGCGCACAAGGCCGAGGACGAGGGCGTGGCGGTCGCCGAAACCATCGCCGGCCAGGCCGGCCATGTGAATTACGATGTCATTCCGAGCGTCGTCTACACCAGCCCCGAAATAGCCTCCGTCGGCAAGACCGAGGAAGAGCTGAAGAAGGCCGGCATCGACTACAAGGTCGGCAAATTCCCGTTCAGCGCCAATGGCCGGGCACGCGCCATGCTGCACACGGACGGTTTCGTGAAGATCCTCGCCGACAAGCAAACCGACCGCGTGCTCGGCGTGCACATCGTCGGCTTCGGCGCCGGCGAGATGATCCATGAGTCGGCGGTGCTGATGGAGTTCGGCGGCTCGTCCGAAGACCTCGCCCGCACCACCCACGCGCATCCGACGATGTCGGAGGCGGTGAAGGAAGCGGCGCTGGCCACATTCTTCAAGCCGATCCACATCTAAAGGCCCATTATAAACTCTACTCCGGAGGCCATCTGGCGCGACTTTCTGCGCTTCCGGTGCTCTCGGACTTGAATGTCCGCTCCGCTCCGGTTCTCGAAAGCCACGCCAGCTGACTCACCGGAGCGAGTTTCTAAAGGGCCTTTCGGGCGCCATCGCCCCAAACAAAACGGCCCGCCTTTCAGCGGGCCGTTCGTATTCGATGTCGCGCCGATCAGTTGGCAGGAGCCGGTGCTGGCGCGGGAGCCGGAGCAGGCGCAGGTGCCGGAGCAGGCGCGGGAGCCGGAGCGGGCGCAGGCGCGGGTGCCGGAGCGGGCGCAGGTGTGGCTGGCTTCATCGGTTCTGCCGGCGCGGGCGCCGGAGCCGGTGTGCTGGCCGCTGGCGGCTCGGCGGGTGCCGGATGTTCGCCGCTTCTGCCGAAAACGTAATACGCGACAATCGCCAGGATAACGACGACCAGCGCAATCAGCCAGGGGCTGCCGCCACCGCCGCTTGGCCTGTCGTTTGATGGATTTGCCATAAAGTGCCCTCCGTGGATTAAAATGATCAATCAACAGCCATCAACGCGCAAGCGTTGAATGGGTTTCACGCTAGGGAAGGAAAACGCCGAAAACGCGGCGTTGGGCCTCCCACTGCCATCCGACTCAATTGACGGCGGCGACAGTATAGCCGGCTTTACGGAAATCCTCGACCAGTCCCTCGCCGGACAGGCGTCGTTTCGCCACGCAGCAAGCCAAACCAACCGATGCTATCGTTGGTTGTGAGGGAGTTGCCGGTATGACGCCCACTGCACAGACTTTTCCCAATGCCGAAGGCCCACTTGCCGGCGCTCAGTTCGCCGACCGATACGTTCTGACAACCGATGGTCTTGCCCTGACCGCCATTGGCGCCGCCGAACGTGTCCTGGGGCGGTCACCGCGATGGGTCGGCTGGCTTACGCAGCTGCGCAATCTCGCCGTGAGGCCATTTGGCCTGAAAGCGGGGGCGGAACCCGACGCGCCGCCGGAAAGCAGGATCGGCATCTTTCCGCTCATCAGCCAGGCACAAGGCAGAGCCGTCCTTGGCCTGGACGACCGGCATCTCGATTTCCGCATTCTGGTGGAGGTGAACGACCTCGGCGCGGGCCGGCAGGAGGTGGCTGTGTCGACGATCGTGAAGACGCACAATCTGTTTGGGCGGACGTATCTTGCCATCATCATGCCGTTTCACCGGATCATCGCTCCGGCAATGGTGGCTCAGGTGTTGATCAAATAGGGGTTAAAGCCCCACTGCCGTGACAGTGTAGCCGGCCTTGCGGAAATCCTCGACCAGTCCCTGCGGACCGGGAAGGTGCAGGGCGCCGACCGCCATGAAGGCATTGCCCTTCGCCAGGATCGGCTCAGCATGATCGACCATCACCTTGTTGCGGCTGGTGATCATGGTTTCCTCGAAGGCCGCATAGCCGGCGGGATCGTTCTGCTCCTCGGGCATGGCGGCGCGGAACAGCGGCCAGAACATGCCGGTGTCGCCGCGCTGGTAGAGTATGATCATCGTCTCGTTGATGTCGTTGACCTTGTCGCCCAGCTTCAACGTGTCGACCAGGCCCTTCATGTGAAAGGCGAGCGGCAGGGAGGCCATGGCGCGCAACTGGCTTTCGGCCGTTTCCAATCCTTCCACCGGCTTGCCGGCGGCCTTGGCACTTTCGGCCAGCTTGACGTCGAGCACCGGCGCGCCGCCCGACTGGCGGGCGAGTTCGCAAGCCGGCAGCGCCATCATCGCCGACAGCATCCACGGCTTCATCTTGGCGACCGTTGCCGGCGGAATGCCGCGCGCGTCGAGTGCTGCACTCATCGCCGCCGCTTCGTCCGGCGTCAGCAAGGACGACAGCGTCGTGGAGTCCGTGAACATCATCAGGTCCGGCTCTTTCAGCATCGCCGTCATCATCTTCTGCTTGTCGAGCACATCGGTGGTTTCGATGATGAGGGTGCCGGCGGCGTCAAAGGCCTTCTGTGCGTCCGGCGTCAGCGTGGTGACGCGGGGATCGGTCATGTGCATGGTGCCGAACAGGTAGGATGGCTGTTCGCCTGATTTTTCCAGCTTCCACAACAGGCCCTTGCCATTGAGCGTAGCAGCGGCCTCCGCCTCGATCTTGCTGTAGGTGGCGGGGTTGCTCTTCTGCAGGGCCGACAGCATGTCGGCGCCGCTGCAGGTCGGGACTTCCGCATGCGCCCTGCCGGCCGCGAACAAAAGGACGGCAAGGAACGACAGGAAAAACAGCACGTTGAGGGCGACAAGCAGCTTCAGCGACAGGGAAGCTGCACGGTCGGCGATGGCGATGACACGTTTCATGATCCTATTCCTAGGACCGAAAAGCGGCAAAACGGTTAATTGGTACCGCGAAATTGAAGGCTTCACGCCCTCGGATGCGCCGATTCGTAGATTTCGAGCAGCCTGGCGGTGTC